>NZ_JBFTKI010000002.1:0-414751 GCF_056395875.1 Arthrobacter sp. 05T45
AAGCGGCATTAGCGTGAGACATTGAGGACCTCCTGGTCGCTGCAGCGGTTGTCTAAGCAACTCCACTGTGCAACCGGAGGTCCTCACCTTTAGGTCAACGACTCCAGCGAGTCATTACATTCACCGAACCAACGTCCCTGGGCAGTACAGCTAGCCGCGCCCTTCCCTTCGGCGCCGGATGGCGCTTCGAATGACCGCTGGGATTGAACCGATCAAGGTGGCGAGCAGGAGGCCGAGCGCGATCAGTCCGGGAACCCGGCCAGAAGCTTCTCCGGCCGGAAGGTTGAGGTGCGCCGTCGGGTAGTCGATCATCTTAGCTGCCGATACAGCGGTTGTACGGTCGGTGTGCTGCGCCAGATACGTGATGGCGCCGTCGAACCCGAGCACCCCGCCGGCGCCAGCAAAAGCATCCACGGGAATGTCGCGGGACGCGGCCCAGCCGCGCAATTGCGGATCAATGCCCTCGTCCCCAGCCGCGCCAGGGGCAATGACGTTGTCCACCGGAGGTGCCTCGTGTTCCGGGACGGTCAGGAGAATCATCCCGTGTTTGGTGGTGACCGTTTCCGTGGCGGCAACCGCCACCGTCCGGGCAGCGAATGACATGTTGTAGACCTCGAATGCGCTGGCGACGTCGATTTCACCCACCCCGTTGAAGAGGCCGACGGCGATCGTCGGCCGGAACCAGGGGAGGAGGGCGTTGAGCCCGACGGGAATATCCGAGGCGGCGAAGGACTGGTCAGGTATCTGGGCTGCCGCCGCCACGTGCCAACCAGGGTAATTCATCAGCCGGCCGACTCGCTCGGCTTCGGCCGTGCCGGCCAGGTCCTCCAAGACTTTCAGGGCGCCGGGGATGCCGGAGGACACACCGGCCGTGGTGGTGATCCTGCCGTCCTGAACGAATCGCAGGCCTCCCATCCATTGGACCGGGGGGCGGCTCCGCTTGAGCGCACCCAGGCGGGACCAGTGGCTCGTAGCCTTACGCCCGTCCAGCAAACCGGCTTCGGCCAGGACCATTGATCCGCTGCACACGCCAAGGATGCGGGCGCCGCGCCCCGCTTGTTCCGCGATCCAGTCCCGCATGGGTGCTTCTTTTGCGCTCCCCGGGGCGCCGACGGCCGGGACCACCACCAGGTCAGGCTGCCGCGCCCTGCCCGAACGGATGTCCTCGAACGTGTACGTGGGCACAATCGCCGGACCCCCGTCGACGGCGGCAGGGACGGCCCGCGCTGCGATTGTGTAGACCGAAAAATCCGGGGAACTGGCAAACACTTCGTAGGGGGCCAGAACGTCACTTCCCACGGTGCCTGACGATCCCAGGACAACGGCGACAACTATCGCGCCGGAAGAGGAGGGCCGGTTCGTGGGCAGGTTGGTCAGTTCTTGAGCGGCGGGGCGGATGTGACTTTGCGCGTCCGCCACCACCGCGCCCGCGAAAGCCATCGCGGTCACAGCTAAGAGGGACAGGCCAACCGAGAGAGCGGCGTGAATGAGTCGTCCAGAGAGGGGAGCCATGAGTGAGTCTCGATTCCGTGTGAAGTTGCGGGGCTTGTGCCGTCCATGTCCCCAGCGTTGTTCTTTCACGCTACGGATCGCCCAATCCACACACATCGGCCCCGAGGACACTCCTGAACAGGGACAAGTGGTACCTGGGTACTACCCGGGCGCTCCATCGGATGCTTCCTGTACGCCGCAGGTTGCACGTCCCACTCCGCGGTGACCGACAAGAATCTGGCATCACCTGTAGGGCGCGCCTTTGATCCACGGCCTGTGCGCAGCTGGAAACAGGGGTACTGTGAGCCGCATGGAGATGCGCCTCGAGGTAGTGCAAGTACCGGTCAGTGATGTGGACCAGGCCAAGTCGTTCTATACGGACCGGCTCGGGTTCGTTCTGGACCACGACGTCGAATACATCCCGGGAATGAGGGTCGTGCAACTCACGCCACCGGGCTCCGCCGCCTCTATCGTCGTCGGTACCGGAATGACCAGCATGCCGCCGGGCAGCCTGGAGGGCCTGCAATTGGTGGTCCCCGATATGGCGTCCACGCGGGCTGAGCTGCTTCGGCGGGGAGCCGAAATCAGCGAAGTCCAGGACATGGGTGGAATCGCCTTCGCCTACTTCAGCGACCCGGATGGCAACCGCTGGGTGCTGCAGGAAGCCACGCGGCCGGACGTGAGGGAAGCCGGCTCCTAGGGCTGGACGATCGAGGGCAGCGCGCCCCGCCAGGGCAGGTTTTCCGAAGCACGCGTCGCGTTATTCATGTTTAGCCCCTAAAATCTAAATAGTAGGGTGACTATTTAGACTTCCGGAGGATCCATGACCCGCTGGCCCGCGCACGGCAGCAAGATGATGCCCTGGAAGTCGTCCGGGCGGCCGCCGCGCGAAGACCGGGAATTCACCGAGGTGGTGGTCTCGCTGCCACCCTTGATCGCCGGGAGCTGGTTCGATCCGGGGCGTGAGACCATCGTCGCCCTGGAAGAGGCCGCCGTCGCCATCGCGTCCCTGGACGTCACCGCCGGCACGCGGATGGCCGCCATTAGCGGGTTCCTGCTCCGCAGCGAGGCGGTCTCCTCCTCCAAAATCGAGCACGTCAACGCCAACCGCGACGACTACGCCCGGGCCATGATCGGGCTCAAGGCCAGTGACGACGCCCGCTCCATGGTGGCGGCCGCCGACGCCGTACAAGGAATGATCGACGACGCCGGGCGAACCGGCGAGATCCGGCTGGAGGCAATGCTGGCCGCCCATCGCACGCTCATGAAGGACGACCCGATGGACGGCCCACACGCCGGCCGGTTCAGGGAGGTTCAGAACTGGATCGGTGGCAGTGACCATTCACCACGCGGCGCCATCCACGTCCCGCCCCCGCCAGAGCTCGTGCCGGACCTGATGGAAGACCTGATGGTCTTCTGCAACCGCCGCGACGTGCCGATCATGGCGCAGGCGGCAATCGCGCACGCCCACTTCGAGTCCATCCACCCGTTCACGGACGGCAACGGCCGGATCGGGCGGGCACTCATCGGTGCGATTTCCCGGCGTCGTGGGCTCACCAGGAACACCGTTACCCCTATCGCGTCGGCGATGGTCGCCGACGTCGACACCTACTTCAGCCTGGTCAATAACTACCGCTCCGGTGATGCCGATCCGTTCGTGCTCTACCTGGCCCGTTCCGCTGTCCGTGCCTCGGATGCTGCCCGCGAATCCGTCGCCGCCCTCGATGCGCTGCCGGCGATGTGGCTGGAGCTGGCCAGGCCACGCAGAGGATCCGCGGACGAGAAGATCATTCCGTGGCTGCTGGAGCGGCCCGTGTTCGAGGCCCACAGCGCAGCCCACATTGCCGGCGTCGCCGAAAGCTCCGTGTACGCCGCACTGCAGCGGCTCTCCGCCGCCGGGGTCATTACCCCCGTCACCCAGTCCAAGCGCAGCCGTGCCTGGGCGGCGACCGAAGTCCTCGACGAGGTGGACCGGCTGAACAACCGGCTGGCCGACGTCGGGAAGGCTGGCTGACGCCGGGAAGACGGGCTGACCGGACGGGACGGGGCCGGCGGCCGGCACGCGGGGCCGGCGTAGGGTCTTGATCCTCACGCGGGGTGAGGATCTACGGTTGTTCCCATGACAGAGACGAGCGGTGCCGCAGATCAATGGAGCATCGGCGAGCTTGCCAAAGCGTGTGGCGTAACGGTCAGGGCGCTCCATCACTACGACGAGATTGGGTTGCTGCCGGCAGGCCGGCGGACGGCTTCCGGCCACCGCCGCTACACCGAGGACGACGTCCGGCGGCTCTACCGGATCCGGTCGCTGCAGATGCTCGGCCTTCCGCTGGCCGAAATCGGCGCCGCACTGGGAACCCCTGCCGAGGACATGGGCTCGCTGCGCACGCTCCTGGAAAGGCAGTTGCTGCACCTGCGCCTGCACGCCGAGCAGGTCCGGGCGGTGCAGGACCGGATACGCGACCTGCTTTCACGCATCGACGGGGCCGCCATGCCGGCGCCGGAACAGTTCATGGCAACTTTGGAGATGATCACTATGCTCGAAGACTACTTCACCCCAGAACAGCGCCAGGAACTGGCCGGCCGCAGGGCCGAACTTGGCAGCGACAGCATCGAGGCCGCCAAAGTCCGGTGGGCCGCATTGGTCGAGGAGGGTCTCAGGCACGTCGAAAACGGGACGCCGGCATCCGATCCGTCCATCCGGGAATGGGCCACGGCATGGGACGAGATCGGATCCATGTTCCACGCAGGCGAAGAGACCAAAGCCGCTGCCCGTTCCATGTGGCAGGACAATAGGACTGCCCTCAGTGCCGGTCTGCCCTGGACCCCTGAGCAACTGGCCGGACTCATGGCCTACCTGCAAGAGTCCAGGACGCAGCCCTGATGGCCCGTGCTCTCTGTCGGAGCTTTTCAGCGGTGCTTTTTGATGGTGGCGGATGCAGAATGGAAGGAAGCCGGGCTGATTTCTCAGCCCCCTCCAGCGTCGAGGACGGCACATCATGACGAGCAACAAGACACGGACTGCACTTGTGTTGGCGACGGTACTGATCGGGTTGAGCGGCTGTGCCGGAGGCGGCGGAACGCAGGCGTCGGCGCCCGCCACGACCGCCGGGACCTCGCCCAGCATGTCGATGGAACCGTCTGCCCCGGCCGGCTCCACCGCTTCGGGGCCGGGAAGCGGGGCGGCAAACGCCGCCGCCGCCGCAATCACGATCAGCAACTTCGCCTACGAGATACCGGGTGCGGTGGCTCCCGGCGCGGAGGTGAAGGTGATCAACATGGACACCGCAGAGCACACGGTAACCGCAGACCAGAATGCGACCCTCTTTGATGTCGAGGTCAAGGAAAACGGCGGGACGGCCACATTCAAGGCACCTTCCGAACCGGGGACCTACGCCTTTCACTGCAACTACCACCCCAACATGCACGGCTCATTGACGGTCAAATGAGCGCGACGCCGCCGGCCGGCGCGCGTCCTTGACGATCTCGAACGAGAAAGGTGCCGTGGCGTGGCTTTCGGGACCCCCGCACCGTCGCTTGACCCATCCGCCGTCGATGGCCTCGGCTCAGCGCTCCGGGGCCGGCTGTTCCGGCCCGGAGACGCCGGCTACGACGAAGCCCGGAAGGTCTTCAATGCGATGATTGACCGCCGTCCGGACGTCATTGTCCGCCCTGCCGACGCCGAGGATATTCGCCGTGCCGTGACCTTAGCCCGGGAAAATGATCTCCCTGTCTCCATCAAGGGCGGCGGCCACAACGTGGCAGGGAACGCCGTCGGCGCCCATGGGCTCATGCTGGATTGCTCCGGCATGAAGAACGTTCAGGTCGACGCCGAACGGCGCGTCGCCGTGGCCGGAGCGGGTGCGCTCCTGGCCGACCTTGACGTCGCCACCCAGGCGCACGGCCTAGCCACGCCGCTCGGAGTCGTGTCGGTTACCGGCATCGCCGGTTTGACCCTCGGAGGTGGCATCGGCTGGCTCAACGGCAAACACGGGCTCGCTTGCGACAACGTGCTGGCCGCCGACATCGTGACTTCGGATGGCAGGCTGCTGACGGCGAGCCCCGACCAACACACCGACCTCTATTGGGCCATCCGCGGAGGCGGCGGCAACTTCGGTGTTGTCACGTCTTTCACCTATCGTTTGCATCCGGTCGGACAGGTTCTTGCCGGAGCGCTCTCATTCCCGGCCGAACGGACAAGGGAGGTCCTGGGCTTTTATCCCGGATTCGCCGCTTCGTGCCCCGACGAACTCTCGATGTCGGCCAGTCTGGGGTGTGACACCTCAGGACGCCCTGTCTTCGGCGTCGGCGTCTGCTGGAGCGGCGGGCATGATGAGGCGGAGCTGGCGCTCCGGCCCCTGCGCGACCTCGGCCCGGATGTGGACGCGGTGGTGCCCGCCAACTATGGCGTTTGGCAAAGCGCCCACGACGGCGGCTTTCCGTCGGGCCGGCACCACTATTGGAAATCGAGCTTTTTGACTGACCTCACCGCCGACGCCATCGATGTCCTGCTCCAGTTTGCGGCCGAGATGCCTTCAACGGCGAGCGGCATCGGAATGCAACAACTGCACGGTGTGGCCGCTCGGGTTCCCCCTGCGGCCACGGCATTTCCCCATCGCCGGTCCCAGAGCGAACTCCTCATCCTGGCCCAGTGGTCCAATCCGGCAGAAACGGAGCGACACGTCGGCTGGGCCCGCGCCTTCTTCGAAGCGATGCAGCCCTTTGCTGCTAGCGGGGTGTACGTCAACGATCTTGGCCAGGAAGGGGAGGAGCGGGTGAGGGCAGCCTACGGCGCCAACTACGACCGGCTGGCCGCCGTCAAAGCCGCATACGACCCCATCAACCTCTTCCGGTCAAATCAGAACGTGCGTCCGACCGCATAGGAAATGATGATGATCCGACGTGTGCTCCCGGCACTGCCTGCCACGATCAGGCGTAGCTGGCTGTAACCCTCCTGGCTTCGCCGTCGAGTTGGATTCGACCGCCGTAGGGGAGGATCCACTGCGGTCGGGTGTGTCCGAAGGGGACACCGATGCACACGACGGCGTCCGGGTTGTATCGTGCGATTTCGGTGCTGACCACATCGCGCTGTGCGGTGCGGAGCCGAGCCCGTTCGGCGGCAGGCGGAACCTGCCCGTGGCTGCTGACTGGAGGCCTGGCGACCATCACGCCGTCGACCGCCCCCAGGACACCACGCTCGCCGAGCGCTCGAACCCATCGCTTGACCCAATCGGCGGGAACCAGCAGTTCGCTGGATTCGAGGATCAGGATTGTGCCCCGGAGCGCGTCGACGGAGGGCAGCCTGTCGGCGATGGCGAGCTGGTCGAGGACTTCGATGCAGCCACCCCAGGTGTATCCGGAGACCGTGCGTTCGGGACCTGTCCACGTCCAGGGTTCGGTGGGTTCGCGGTCGCCGTATTCGACGAGTGCCCGCGGCTCGAGCCAATCCGGCCCGAAGTCCTCTGACTCCCCGGGATCGGTGATCTCGAGCTCGCCTCCAGTGAGCAGCGCGGCCCGCAGGGAAGCGAGGTGGACGTCGTCAGCACCCGGTCCGGCGCCGAGGTGGACCTGGGTCGAACCGCCATAATATCCGCGTATCCCGAGTGACCACAGCCAGTTCAGCAGGTTGGTGTTGTCGCTGTATCCGACGAAGATCTTTGGATTCGCCCGGACGGCCGCCTCGTCGAGATGAGGTACGACCGTGATCTGGTCGTCGCCGCCGATCGTGGCGAGTATCGCGTGGATGCTGGGATCGGCGAACGCCGCATTGATGTCCGCCGCCCGTTCCTCGGGACTGGATCCGAGCTTGCGCGTCGTCGGGAATTCCACAGGAATCAAACCCGTAGCCGATGTAAGCCGCCGCATTGCCTGCTCATGCACGGCCGGGGCGAACCCGGGGGCGGCGAACGACGGGGAGAGAACCGCGACTCGATCGCCCGCATTGAGTTTCGGGGCGGACAGCTTCAGTTGCGAATGATCCATGCACTCATCGAACCAGACGGGACGTGGTTCGAGGCAACTCGACGACCCGACGTGTCGGTGCAGGATCCTTAACGTGCTGCGGAGAGGAGCAGACCAAATAGCGGTGCCGATGACACGCCCGATAACTCCGTGATTCAGAAATGGTGTGGGTCAAAGCCGTATCTGGCGCGCACCCATTTTCGGTATTTGGTGCAGCCAGTGCTGTAGGCTCCGATTCGAACCTTGGGGGACTGATGCTGAACTACTTTCGCGAAACGCAAGAGGCACGATTTGCAACCCGTGCACGCCGGATCTATGGCTACGTCTCCGTCGGCTTCGTTGTTGCTGTCGGGGTCTTGGTGATTGCCGGACTGGCGCCGGTTTGGACTTCCTGGACGATCCTCGGCGTTTCTTGCGTTCTGGACGCTTTCCTGGCCCGAAAGTGGATCAGAGAAGACGCACTCAGGGCTTATCGAAGCGACCGGGCCGGCTGACGCCGCCCCGGCGGTGGGCAACGGGCAATGCATTCACGGCGGCCGCAACGGCCACGGCCGACACTAAACGGGGGAAGCTATGGACAAACGTCCGTTAAGCCACAAGGGAAAGCCGTCAGTATGGTCCGTCGTCCAGCTGGCCGTCAGCCTCTGCGCGTTGGTGGCAACCAGTGTCGCGGCCATCCTGTGGAATCCGATCGACGCAGACTTCATCAATCGCGCCGACAATGCAGGGTGGGACGAATCCATGCTTCTCCCGCACCAAATGGAACTCTCGCTCGTCCTCAACGCGTCAGTTTTGGCAACGTTTGTCGTCGTCGTGACCGCGATCATTGGCGTGCTGGCCTCACGCCGGCGGACCAACGCCACGCAGCCCGGAAATCCGTCCGCTATCGCCTGATCCTTGCCACTTGGGGCTCCAGCCTGCGGCGTGCTGGTCAGCGGCAGTCCAGAATTCACCACGTAGTTTCGAGTCGACGGAGGCCGGCGCCTGACTGATTCCAGATGGCTGGAATACTGGGGAAATGACTCTCGCTGAACTGGAACTGCCTGGCGGCCCATTCACCATCAGGAAAGCTGAATCATGTGATGTGGCTTCGATTGTTGGGCTTCTGGCTGCCGACCAGCTCCGAGCCTCTGTCGACTCGATTGCAGTCGAGCACCGGCGTCCCTACGATCTTGCTTTCCAGGCAATTGATGCGGACCCCGCGCAGCTTCTTCTCGTCGTTGTCTCAACCGAAAATGAAGTGGTTGCGACCATGCAACTGACATTCATTCCCGGCCTCGCCAGAGGCGGAGCTACACGACTGCAGATCGAGGCAGTGCGGGTCCGGTCTAGCCTTCGGAGCAACGGCCTTGGAGGGGCGATGATTACGTGGGCGATCGCTGAAGGGCGCCGGCGTGGCGCAAGGCTGGTTCAACTTACGTCAGACGAGTCCAGGGTCGCAGCACACCGGTTCTATGAGCGTCTTGGCTTCGAAGCGTCGCACGTGGGCTTCAAACTGCCCCTCTGAGATTGCGTCTCGACGGTATGCGGCGCAGTTTTGGCGTGGGTAGTGGCCTAGGGGAGGGCTCTCGAACGGCCTCACTCGTCCCGCTTCACGCCTCCGCACATGGGGGCGCCCCGATGCTATTGGGGGATGCATCGGGGCGCCACCCACAACCATAGGCGGAGGCCTGTTCAAGTTCAAACATGACGGCGGCGGCCGCCGCCGTCACGTTTGGATCGCCATGGTGGACAGTCCAGGCCAGGGGTCCGTGCCGGCGCCCCCCAAAAAATGCGCGCCGACACAGCCGCTCTCCGAGCGGAGTCCCCAATGGATCCGAGACAAGAATAAATGACCACTCACCCTAAAACAAGGCGGTCATCCGGTTTATGGGAGTTGGACTCGCTGAAAGTCCCGCGGATGGCAAGCAAGGCGCCACCTGCCCGGGGCTGCAGTACTCGGTGGCCGTGTGAGCCCGTCACGGTGCCGGTGGGGTGGGATTCCACGGCGGGTTGGGGCTTCCAGCGGAAACCAGTCCGGATAGAGCATGGGGGTCACCGTTGAAATCGTCATGCATGATCCCCGGCAGCACGATCTCCCACATCTCTTCGATCCGTTGCATGACGTCCGCTCGGTCGGTAAGTACTCCGGAGACCATCTGAACCCCGGTGAACGAAGCAACAAGGTATCGGGCAAATGTCCCGGCGTCGACGGAGGGCCGGACCTGCAATTCTGCCTTGGCCCGTTCGGTAAGCTGCTCCATGACGGCGATCCAGTCCTCGTAGGGGCCGCGCACGGGCGGACCAAAAGCCGTCGCTTCAAACGTCAATCGGATGCCGGCCCTGACAACTGGCTCGTGCACGAGCTGAAGACCGAAAGCGCGGCACAGCAGGATCATTGCCGTCAGGCCTGGCCAATCCCCGGCAAGGATGCTCTCGCTTTCGGCCACGACGATCCGATGCTGCTCCTCGATGACCGCCCTGGCGAGATCTTCCTTGGACTGAAAGTGGAAATAGAGGGCGCCCTTGGTCACCCCGGCTGTCTCAGAGACCTGGGTCAGGCTGGCACTGCCGTAGCCGTGCTCCTCAAAGACCGCAGCGGCACCGACGACAATGGCACCGCGGGTGGCCTTCGCGCGATCCTGAATGACCATCTGTGAACCTCAACTTCAACTCTGGGATGTGGAAGCAGGATCTTTACCCACCCGCTGCGCGAGTTGATCGGGAGTTCCGCTGGCCTTCTCTGAAGCACCCTGGCGCGCATTTCCGGGATCCACCGGCCGCCAACTGAAAGGTAGGGGACGAAAGACTGGTCCGATCCTAGCAAAACGGTCAACCGTCTTGGTGCGCCAGCCGAGGCCCCAGCTGCCGAGGGTGTACTGGGACCGAGGTTCCACGATTTCTCCTTGACAGGTATTTAGTCCTCACTATAGGAGTTGCAGAACGTATCACTTTTAGGAAGAGGAGATGATGGGCCGCATCGACCATTGGATGAATGTCTCCGCCGAGCTGCGGGTCGAGCAAGTTCCGGGGGACAACCACGCCACCCGCGATGTAAACGAGGCCAGCTCGTGTTGAGGCAGGTCGCGGAGGGTGTCCTGATCCACGAGAGCGAGTTCTGCGAGAGTAACGCCGTCGTCATACAGGGCCGGGCTGGCGTGCTGCTCATCGACGCCGGGGTGCACGGCTACGAAATGGACTGCCTCGCGAAGGATCTGTCCGATTCGGGCCAGACCGTTGTGGCAGGCTTCTCGACGCATCCTCATTGGGACCACCTGCTTTGGCACGCCGGGCTCGGCGCGGCTCCCCGTTACGGCACCGCGCGCTGCGCGGCTACCGCCCGGGATCGGCTGTCGGGCGGAGTGGACGCGGTCGCGAAGGCGGCCGGCATCCCCGAACAGGTACCGCTGGACCTCCTCGGCCTTCTTACCGGCCTGCCCGTCGGGACGGTGCAGATTCCTTGGGATGGGCCCCAAGTCCGCATTCTCGAGCATCGAGCACATGCCCCGGGCCACGCGGCGCTGTTGATTGAGGAACGTGGGGTTCTCGTCGCCGGCGACATGCTTTCTGATGTTTTGATCCCGATGCTCGACTTGAACGACACCGAAGACCCGATCGAGGACTACCTCGCCGCGCTGCGGCTGCTCGGGGGCGTGGCGGGCGACGTCGATGTCCTTGTCCCCGGACACGGGTCCGTCGGCGGAGCTGAACAGGTACACGCACGGATCGACCAGGATCGGGCGTACGTGCACGCCTTGCGTGACGCCCATGAGCCCAGCGACCCGCGGGTCGGCCCATCGGCCGCTCCCGGGTGGGACTGGGTGAGCGGCGTTCACGCACGGCAACTCCAGCGCCTCGCCCAAAGGAAGTCGGGAAAGCTCGACACATGACCTGAGCGTTGACCGCGGTCGGCGGTTCGTTTTTCCCCTGTGGCGTTGTCTGGCATTTTCCGTTCGGGGACGCCGTTAGTTCAACCCCGACCGGGCCGGCCTTATAGGTGTCTCAGGTATCTTTCGGGGGAGTCCATGAATGATCGCCAGTTGGAAACCAGATCGAGGTCCGACCATTCCTGCTGCCGAAGTCCCCACGGGCCGACTTCGAGAATCTGCGCGCCTGGAAGCGCTGCAAGAACTGGGGAGTGCGTGGACATGATGACTTGCGAGGAGCCTTCGGCGAGGAGATCTTTCAAGACCGCAAGGAGGCTGAGGCATCCCGCGAAGGACAGCGCTGATTCCGGTTCATCGAGCACCCACAATCCGTGTCCCCGGAAACGATCCACGGCCAGCTCCAGGAACGATTCACCGTGTGACATGTCGTGGAACGAGATGTCCGGACCCGCGGTGCTCGGGTTCTTCTCGAGGTAGGTGAAGAAGCCGTGCATGGTTTCCGCGCGCAGGAAGTAGCCGCGTCTTGTGGCGCCGGCGGTGCGGACAAGCTGCAGGTGATCGGCAAGTATGGACTCCGTGGATCGGGTGCTGTGGCGGGCGCCTGTAGATCCGCCTTCTGGAGACAAGCCATAAGCCAGTGCAATGGCTTCCACGAGAGTGGATTTTCCCGACCCATTTTCGCCTACGAAGATTGTGGCCGGGGTCAGGTCGAGCCCTTGGTCCAGAACCTGTGCGACAGGGGGCAGGTTGCCTGGCCACCGACGCCGGTCGAGGACGTGGGCCGGGTCTTCGGCCAACCGTCTGATCGGAAAACTATGCGGGGGCATGCCCCATTCTTACAGGCACCTCTCGCGGTCCTGCCCCACCGGGCAGGGTCACTGGGGAGTTCGCAGCGGCTCATTACGAAAGGTCCTGGAACATACCAGTCATTTCGAACTGAAACTCCGGGACTACCGAAATAGAGCGAAGACACGCACGGGTTCCGGAGCGAAGTTCGACCCCTCCGTAAAACCCATGGCTTCGTAGAAGGCGCGTTGCCCCGGTTCATTGTCAGTGATGAGTACTGTTTGCCGGACATGCGCGTATCGTGCCGTGACGTGCTCGACCAGAGCCCGGCCTACGCCCGTGCCTTGGAAAGGCGGCCGTACAAGGATGTCCTGCAGATAGCAGATGGTCGCATCGTCGGACACAACCCTCGCGAGGCCAACAAGCTCACCATCCGCAGTCCGGGCCGTCACGACAAACGAGGAACTTCGGATCGCTCTGGCGAGCAGTTCCGGATCCCGGGTATAGGCGGCCCACCCCACAGATTCGTACAACGAGAGAACCTCGGCATCGGAAAACTCGTTGGATGTGAGGATGCTGAACGCCGGCATCCGACCAGTGTTGCATGGCCTTGCCATTTGTTCATGGACACCGTGCGCAACTCCGATTACGGCGCCGACGAGAACGATCCGAAGGTCGCCCAGATCGAGCGCGTGGACCCGCTCGGCGGGTCCGGAGCATCCACATTCTGATTAGCTGGAACCCTCGGCGCTGAGAGGCACCCGGTGGCAGACTTTCTGCCATGGAGCCCATGGATTGTCTGGTCATTTACGTCCCCACCGACGCTGCGCCCGCGGTCCGGCAGGCCATTGGCGACGCCGGGGCGGGCAGGCTCGGCAATTACTCCCACTGCTCGTTCAGCCTCGACGGCACCGGGCGTTTTACCCCGTTACCCGGCGCGACCCCGTTCGTCGGCGTCGTCGGTTCCTCCGAGGAGGTGCCGGAAACCCGGATCGAGGCAATCTTCCCCCGCTCCCGGCGTAACGCCGTCGTCAATGCCGCGTTGTCCGTTCATCCGTACGAGACGCCGGCGTTCATGACCTACCCGGTAGATGCCAGCCGGCCGGACTGAGCAACACCGGGGGTGCAGCGCGGCGGAAACTGTGAGGTCACCCGCGCCGGGTGGCACGCACGACGACGTCGTGCAGCGGCAACGCACGGTCACCGGGTCCGGGGAGTGTCCGCGTGATCTCCTCGGCACTCGTGATGCTCCATACGGCAGCGTCGAGACCCCCGGTGATGTCCGCGAGGGTGACAGTCGCTTCCGGGGGAGGGCGGTGCCCGTGCCCCGGGGAGGCGGGAGCGTGCAGGTGCCCGACGATCAACAGCGTGCCGCCGGGGGCTACCCAATCCGAGATGCGTTCGTAGAAGGCAAGCTGCGGCATCGCCGGATGAGCGTAGTGGGTGGTCACAAGGTCGAACCGATCTCCCGGTTCCCATGACGTCAGGTCCGCCTCGACCCAGGTCACCTTGCCGGACATAGGCTGCCCTTCGGCACGCTCGGCCGCTTGGGCGAGGGCAGCGCCGGAGATGTCGGCGCCGGTGACCTGCCAGCCGTGCGCGGCGAGCCAGGTCGCCTCTGCCCCTGTCCCGCACCCGGCATCCAGCGCCGTTCCCGGTGCGATTCCGCTGGTTTCGCGGATGAGATGCGGGTTCGGGGCAGCCCCTCCCGAATCTGCCTGGGCGGGATCGTGGGCATGCTCCCAGTGCTGTTGCCAGTAGTCCTTGTCGAAGCTGTGCGTCATCGCGTCACCGTCGCGTCCGCCCGCTGCTTCCCCTGGCGATGTCTTTGCCGTCCCGGCCATGTGGAACCCCTTGCGATCTGATGTGCCTTCAGATTCCATGCTCCCGGGCCGGCAGGTGGATGTGCAAGCGGTATTGCCGAATGGCAAAATAGCCTCATGAATGACGATCTCGACCACACACTCAGCGCCGTCGGGCCGCGCCTCAAGCGCCTGCGACTCCGCCGGGACGTCACCCTCGCAGACCTCGCCGAGCAGACAGGCATCTCCGCCAGCACACTCTCCAGACTCGAAGCAGGCCTGCGGCGGCCCACTCTCGAGCAGCTGCTCCCGCTGGCCCGCGTGCACGGGGTAACCCTCGACGAACTCGTCGATGCGCCGCCGACCGGCGACCCCCGGCTCAATCTGCGTCCCGTCGCCGGTCCGGACGGGTCGACGATCTTGCCTCTCACGCGCCGCCCGGGCGGCATTCAGGCCTACAAGTTCATCCTCCCCAAGGGCAGGGATGGGCAGGAGCCTCAGCTGCGTACCCACGAAGGCTACGACTGGGCCTATGTCCTCAATGGCACCTTGCGCCTGGTCCTCGGTGAACATGACCTGATCCTGAGGCCCGGCGAAGCCGTGGAGTTCGACACCCGAACCCCGCACTGGTTCGGCGCAACCAGCGCCGGTCCGGTCGAATTCCTCAGCCTTATCGGCAAACAAGGTCAGCGCACCCATGTCCGGGCGGCACCCAAGCGCGATAGCTAGGCGCATCCTCTGATGTGCTCTCCTTAGGACCCTGCCGGCGCCATTCGGAGGGCCAGCATCCCGCCTTCGAGGAGTTCAAGTTCGACGATCCGCAATGTGTGCCGGGTTCCGTCCTCCGGCAGCATTTTCTTGCCACGCCCGAGCACGATGGGGGAGACCAGCAGGACGTACTCGTCCACGAGGTTCTCCTCCATGAGCGTCTTGGTCAGCGTCGGGCTTCCCCACACGAGCACGTTCTCCCGCTCGCGAAGCTCGCGGACCTGGCCGGGTATGTCGTCGGCGATAATCGTGCTGTTGTTCCAGCCGGCGTGGTCCAGTGTGGTCGACACGACATACTTCGGCATCGCGTTGAAAGTGTCGGCGGTGAAGTCGCCCGACCGCGACGGCCAGGAGGCGGCGAAGCCGTCATAGGTGACCCGGCCGAGCAGCATCGAATCCGCCCCGGCCAGAACTTGTTCGTTGTAGGCCACGGTGGCGTCGCTGAAGAACGGGCCCGACCAGAGCTGGGGCTCCTCGGCGACGTTGTCCAGAGTGGAAAAAGCCGTCACTGTCAGCTTGCCCATGAAGATCTCCTTCAGGTTGCGGCGCCTGGCTGTTATCCGCGGTTTCGGAGCCGGAGTGTTCGGGCCTCGTGGATGGCGGCCAGGGCAACTGCGCTGGCGGCGAGCCTGAGGGCGTGGACCCTGTACCACCGCTTCAGCAGGGGGTTGCGGCGCGTCTCACTGAGCGGTTGCGGGCTGAAGAACAGGTCGGGGTTGATGGACCGGAGCAGATAGGCGGTCGCGGCCGCACCCGTCGTCGAGCTGGCCGCAGCGACTAGCAGCCATGGCCTGCTGTCGGCATGATTCCAGCCTGCCACGAGGGCACCGATTGCCGCCGGCGCATTGATCGGTGCAATCGGTGCGTAATAACGGCCCGGGCTTCCCGCCCCAAAGGGCGAGCGGGGCAGTTCACGGCTTGCTTCCGCCGCCGCGACGCGGTGCGGGATTTTGACGAGGACCTCATAGAGATTGCCGAAAAACCAATGCGCGTGACTGAACTCCGCCACGCCCAAGATCCGATCAGCGAATAAATCCCGGCGGCCCGAGGAAGCCTGTCCCATGCCCACAATCTACCGCCGATGCCCACCGCCGGGCCATGGTGACCAGCTCGCGCGCCCCGGGGCGGAGAGTGCAGAACCCCGCGCTGTTGCCGTCAGTTCTGCTGAAATTCTGGCTGGCCTCCGTGGTCGGCGGAACTCGGGGAACTGTCCTGAGAACGCGGTCAGTCTGCGACCGTGACGGTGCCGGCGTCGCCGTCAACGCGGATCCGTTGGCCGCTGGTGAGCCGCTGGGTGGCCACGCCTGTGCCAAGCACGGCCGGGATGCCGTACTCGCGGGCCACGATCGAGCTGTGGCTCAACGGCCCGCCGACGTCGGTCACCACGGCGGAGGCCATCGCGAACAGCGAGGTCCAGGCCGGGGTGGTGATGCGGGCTACCAGGACGTCCCCGGGCTCCATCAGACCGAAATCCTGCGGGCCCCTCAGGACGCGGGCCGGGGCGGTGACCCGGCCGGCGCTGGCGCCGACGCCCTTGATGGCGTCGCCGAGCTGGTCCTGTGGGCCTGCCGGCATCATTGAGCCGAAGGCCCGCTCCATCCACCGGCTCTCCGGCAACAGCTGCGGGGCAGCGGCCTTGGCCTGGCCCCGCCACAGCATCTTGCGCTCCTCGACGGCGCCGGCGCGGACGGGCCGGTCTGCCCCGGTAATTGCCACGGCTGCCGGTGTGCCCGACCCGGCAAGGCCGAACTCGACGGCGCTGCGCAACTCCCGGTGGCGCAGCCAGAAGACGTCGGCGGGCTCGGCGATGACAGCGGAGCCGACGAGCCGTCGTCCGAGCTCGAACAGCATCCGCCGCAGCAGCGGCCACGCCAGTCCGACGTCGGCAAGGGCGTCCTCGCGGATCGGAGCCGCATTTTGCGCCCACCGAAGCAGCCGGAGGAATGCGGCCCGGCGCCGCGGCCCGAGCCGGGCGATGATTTGGCTGGTTTCATCTTCGCGGCGGGCGGCCGAGAGCCGCTGGCGCTCGTATGGCTCATTGCCATGTCCCCGCAGGTAAAACTTCACGGTCTCCAGCAGCGGCGAGGGATCGTCAGCAGGCACCGGACTGACGAAGTCCAGGTTATAGACCGCATGGCCGAACCGGCCGAGGTGCTCCTGGAAGCGGGCCTGCCATTGCTGCCAGGGTGCCGGGTCCACTCCGGCAGGCGTGGACCCGGTGCGTTGCGGCCCGGCCAGCGCAGCGGTGGGGGCGTTGAGGATCGCCGGGGCCAGCCCCGGGACGTCCCGGGCCCAGGCCGCGAGGTCGTACAGCGACTTCTCTGCGCGGATGGGTTCGCTGTCGTAACCAAGGAGGAAGGTCTGGGCGGGGGGATCGCCGTCGCGCCGAACGAACTTGTCGTAGTAGGCCCGGAAGGAGATTTCGCTTGTTGCGGCGATCGGAATGATGGACTGCACGGCCGTGTAGTACACCGTGCCGGCGTCAAGCAGCGTCTGAACACCCGCCAGCAGTTCCTCTCCGGAGAGATCCCCGACGGGCTTCGCGGACCAGTCCTTGATCACCTGCTCGTAGCGGGGGTGCGAAAATTCCCGCCAGCCGGCCACTCCCATATGCGCCTTGCCACGGGCCAGCGCACGCATCGCCGTCAGCGACTTGCCCATCACCCGCCACATTCCCGAGTTGCGGTAGTAGTAATAGGCGTAGCCGTTGATAGTGGGCAGCCCGACGTCGTCCTCGCGGATGACCTCCTTGCCGACGGCGCCGGCCATCAGGGCCCTCAGCGACCGTGACACCGAGCCGTCAATGAGGTCGGCGAACAGCGGTGAGAGCGGATCGGGCAGCTGTTCAACGATGCTTGCCCGGAAGTAGAGCCCGTGCCGGTAGGGCACTGGCCAGGTGTCCGGGATGTCGGCTGCCGGTTCGGGCAGAGCGGTGATGGGCCGGGATTGCAGGATGAAGAACTCGCCACCGGCGCGTGCCCACTCGATGTCCTGCGGCGTCCCGAAATGCTCCGCGATCCGTGTTCCGTAGCCGGCCAGCTCAGCCGCCGCCGGGTCGTCCAATACGGCCTGCCGGCGGCGCGTCGCCGGCACCGGCTGCTCCAGGGTGCCGCGCTCCGCGTAGACGGTCATGACCTCCTTGTCAGCTGTCCGGCGGGACAGTACACGGCCCGTCCCTGCTTCGACGACGACGTCGTCCGTGGTGACCAATCCGCTGACAACGGACTCGCCCAGGCCCCACGCGGCACTGATCACCGTCTGGTCGCGGCGCCCGTTGGCCGGATTGGCGGTGAACATCACCCCGGCAGCCTCGGCGTCGACCATCTGCTGGACCACAACGGCGAGGCGCAACGTGTCCGGGTCGATGCCTTCACGGGCGCGGTAGGCCATGGCACGCGCCGTCCACAGGGAGGCCCAGCACTCAGTCACGGCCGCGGCCACAGCCTCCGTCCCCCGGACGTTGAGGTAGGTTTCCTGTTGGCCGGCGAAGCTGGCTGAGGCGAGGTCTTCGGCCGTGGCGGAGGAGCGCACCGCCACGGCTGTGTCTCCGTCGCCGAGCCTGCCGTAGGCGGCGCCGAGTTCCGCCGCGATGGTGTGTGGCATGGTGCCGCTGGTGAAAAGGGCGCGGATCCGTTTCGAGGCTTCCTCGTACTCCTGCGGCGCCGCGTGCGGCGACAGTACAGCCAGTTCATGGATGCCGGCCTCGAGATGGTTGGCAGCCACATAATCCGCGTAGGCTGCGGTGTTCAGCACGAACCCCGGCGGGACCGGGAGCCCTCCCTGGCTGAGGCCGCCCAGTCCGACGCCCTTGCCGCCTGCCACGGCGACGTCGCCGCGCCCCACATCGCCGAAGTTGTTGATGTAGGTCATGACCTCGAGTCCTTTCCGCCCGGAGCCAGGCTCCGTGGTTCAGCCTGATTCCCAACATACTGGCACTGCCGCAGGCGAGAGGCCATAGCCGTACCGGTGGGCAGGGGATCCAGTTAATCCAACCGGCCGAGGGGTGTGGCCGGGGGGCCACCAATCGCTCGCACCCCCGTTCCGACAACAAAATGCCCGGGGCTATGGGTCGCAGCCCTTGCCCCGGGCATCTAAAACAATCCGCATGTTCAGCCGCGGCTGGCGTCGGTTCCCTCGGAGCCCTCTGATCCCTCGCTGTCCTCGCCGTCAAAGTGTTCCTTGTGGACCTTCTCACGGATGGTGACTTCATCTGCGACCGTTTCAGTAACGATGCGGACCCGTTCAACCGGGACGGTCTCCTTGGTCACTATGACTCGCTCTTCGTGAAGGATTACCTCGTCGTCGCTGGCCGGACGGTTCGAGACCTCGTCGCGGTCTTCCTCGGCAATCGGTTCCCGCTCGATACGAACCTCTTCGCGCTGCACTGGCACCGTCCTGGTGACGGTTTCCGTCGTGACGTATTTGCGCAGGCGCCCCCGGCCCGTGGCGTCGCGGGTTTCGGCGCGGTCCTTATCGGTGTCCTGTGGTGTGGCTGGGGTAGGGGCGGTGTCGGTGGCCGGCGTGGTGGTGCCGTATCCGGCTGTGCCGGCGGCGTCGCGGGTTTCGGCGCGGTCGGTTTCGGGGGTTTCCTGCCGTGTCGTGGGTGGCGTTGCGGCGTCGGTGGTGGGTGACGCTGTGCCGTATCCCGCTGGGCTGGTGGCGTCGCGGCTTTGGGCGCGGTCGGTTCCGGTGGTGTCCTGTCGTGTCGTCGGTGGCGTTGCGGCGTCGGTGGTGGTTGACGCTGTGCCGTATCCCCCTGTGCCGGTGGCGTCGCGGGTTTGGGCGCGGTCGGTTTCGGGGGTGTCCTGCCGTGTCGTGGGTGGCGTTGCGGCGTCGGTGGTGGGTGTCGTTGTGCCGTATCCCGCTGGGCTGGTGGCGTCGCGGGTCTCGGCGCGGTCCGTTCTGGAGGCGTCCTGTCGTGTGGCGGATGCTTCGTCAGCTGTATCCGCGTCGGTGTAGGCGCGTCCGCTGTCCATCCGGTAATGCTGGTAGAGCCGGTCTTCCTCGGCAGGCTCCAGAGGCCGATCGGCGTCGATCCTTGGCGCGTCCTTGACCTGATTTTTGTTGTACGGGACGACGATGTCATTGCCCTGCAGCCGAGCACCCTCGAGGGGAACAAATGATTCGGACATCCCGAACAGGCCCGTACGGACGGTTACCCAGCTGGGCTGGCCGGCTTCGTTGTCTACGAACACCTGGCCGATGGAGCCGATCTTTTCTCCGTCTCCCGACAGGACATTTGCGCCTTGGCTGAGCAGACGGTCAATTTGTTCGGTGGTGAGCATGACGTCTCCTTGGATCTCTTAGGTTGAAATAGTGGGTCCGATCGGGAGCCCTTGATGGGTCGCCCGACCGGTACCGGACAGGTCGCTTTGGTGCTGTCCGGTGCTTGGGAAGCGTACGCGGCAATGCGAACCACGGGAGGGGGCGATGATTAGTCGGCAGTGCGCTCAGCTGAGGTTTTCCGAGGCCGACCCGCAGTTCTGGCAAGGTTGGGGTCCTGCGCGAGACCTTCGCGAGCGGGGGCCTGAAGTCGAAAGGGAGCGCAGACTGGGGATGAACGTTGTCGCCACCGCCAGTCCGGCTTGGAGCCGGTGGGAAATGTCCAATGGAATGCGCCGCCATTCGATGAGGAGGCTGGGACCGGTCCCGTTGCGCAGGGAGTTCTCCTGCGCCGTTTTTCGTGTTATATCACGAGCCCGGTTAGCTTAGGAAGCCCCCTTATGAATAGGTGGGCTCCCGGTGGTTGGGCTCCGCCGGAGGGCGCGTGGGGAAGCCCGGGCGCCCAAGAGACGGCCCGGTGAGGACACCCGCGGCGGGCATTCCGGGCCGTACAGGTGGGGTCCTTGCGCGAGGCGATGGCGGAGAGACAATGGTGAACTGGACCAGGTCTAGTCTTGGTCCAGTTCGTCGAGCAGAGACTTCGCTGCGGCGGCGACGTCATCGTAGTTATTCTGGGCGGCCCGGCTCTGGATGGCGAGAATCGCGCAGCGATGCAGCCGGCGGAAATCACCGAAGGGAAAGCTGTAGCGCCCCTTCGTGTCGTGCGTCTTCTCGGCGTCTTCGCCCAGATGCCACGTGCCGTACTCCTTGTACCCGTGCTTGTCGATGAATGCATTTTCTGTCGCAGCGTCGGGCGCGTGCTCGCTCCAATCGTCACGGGTATCCCGGGCAAACCTCGAGTCCTTGATGAGCTGCCGAGCATGACGCAGCGCCGCGTCGTTGATCTTGATAGTCATGAGATGGTTTCCGCTCTGTGGCAATTTTCGGAGGCGGGGGCTGCGGAGGCCGCGGCGAGGCTGGGCACCGGTGAACCAATACGGATCGCCACCTTTGCCATTCCAGGAGGTGCCCGCGGTCGCTGGTGGGTGCCGGGCGAGTCAAGTACCGGATATGCCGTTCAGGTCACGAAGTTCTCTGGTGCTTCCGGTGACTGGTTTCCACCGCGGGAGACGTGGACTTTCGTGGCGGACGGTCCGGACTGCTCCGGGATTTGGGCGCGGATTTCCAAGACACCGTCGATGTAGCTGGCCTCGACGGTGTCAGGGTCCGCGCCGCGGGGCAGCGGGACGCTTCGCGAATATTCGCCGTACCGCACTTCGCTTCGGTAACCCGGTTGATCCTTGTGCGGGGGCTCGGTGCGCCGGGCAGCGATATTCAGGTTGCCCTCGGTGACGGTGATATCGATGTCCTTGTCCGGGTCGATGCCGGGGATATCGGTTCTGACCACCAAGGTGTTTCCGTCCCGGTATTCTTCGACCCTGAGCCAGGTGTCCGTCTCGCCTTGCAGGAAGCGCCGGACTGGTTCGGGCACGTCGATGCCCGTGCGGCGGAATAGGTTGTCCATGTCTATCTCCTTGCTGTCTAGCATCTCTGGTCGCATGGTGTCGGATGCGCGCGGAGCAATGACTTCTGCCGCTTTGGCGACGACTACTAACGACGGCGACGCCAGAACCGGCCGCCGGAGCTGCGCTCGGAGGCTTTCAAAGCTTGTTCTCGACGAAGCATTGCGGGCGGTCGCCCGGCATGAGGTGAAACGTCATGAGGTTGGACTCGGCGGCGCGGGCCGAGAAACGCCGGGAGTTTCCTCCCGGGGTGTTCCAAGACCGGCCCGGCACCGTCTGACAGAAGTCGCAGGGCGTCCTCAGCGGCAACCCTGCACCCGTAGTGTCGAGGCTGCTACGCCCTGGTCCTGCGACCGGCAAGAGCCCCATAGATCAGGAGCACAATAACGGCCCCGAGGATGGAGAGGAGCCAGGTCCGCAGGTCAAAGAAGTCAGCGAGCCCTCCGCCGAAGATCAACGAGCCGATCCAACCTCCGAGGATTGCGCCCACGACGCCAACAACGAGTGTGATCAGCCAGCCGCCTCCTTGACGGCCGGGAAGGACCGCCTTGGCGATAGCTCCAGCGATAAGGCCGAGAATGAGAAAAGCGAGAATTCCCATCTTTGTACTTCCTTTCGGTAGACCGGTCGTGGAATGCGGCCGTAACGGCGATTTAATCAGCATGCATAGTAACGCGCAATACCCGGCTCATGGGCCTTCTGTCTTGCTCGCCCCTTGCCGGTCCGAACTGCAATGGAAGCGGCGACTGCCCGTGGGCGCCGGGCGGGGGAGGCCCAGAGGCACCCAGCCGCGGGCGGCTAGTTCATTGGCGCCGGAGGCCGTCTTGGGCAGGGGAGGGCACGTCGAGCCTGGAGTTCCCGGTCGTGGAGCCTTGGGTGCCGGGCCGTGGAGCCTGGAAGAAATCCACAAACCGGGCGAGTTGCTCAGACAGGGCCTCCCACCCGTCGAAGTCGGCAGGAACGGCTGCGCGCTCAGCCTGGGAGGCTGCTTGCAGTGCGGCTGTGCCGGCGTCGGTAATCTCGACCTGAAATTGGCGCCGATCGTCCGGGTTGCGCGTCCTGGTGACCAGACCCGCGTCCTCGAGCCGGGCAAGGACGCGGCCGAGCGTTTGGCTTTGGACATGAACTCTTGCGGCGAGCTGTTCCTGGTACATGGGGCGGGGAGCCACGGCTTCCAGTGCGATGACGGCGGCACGCGTCAATCCCAGTGGCGCCAGGGCATCGTCGTGGAGGCGTTGCACTAAACGGGCCGCTGCGGTTAGAAGCCGGTAAACGTCCCGGGCGTGGGGCTCGCGGGCGAGGATCACGAAGACGACCTTCCTGATTGGGTGGCAACGAAAGTCACGCTACCTGCGACGGCGGCACAAAGCGCCGACGCTGGACCCCCACCATATGCATGCCGGACTCCTTTTTGGCAAGTATGCTTACTATTTTTCACGCGCGGCTTGCAGTGCGCGCTGCGCGTCACCAGACGGGCGGGAGGCGGCCCGTCCGATTTTCGATCGAGGCCTTGCGCGACATATAGCAAGTGTGCTTAGTATTTAGTTAGTAACCGTGCTTACTAATTTCATCCGGTAGCGCTAGTCACGATCCCAAGCGGACCATTCCTGAAAGAGAGCAACGATGACACAGAACCCATGGGCCCAGGCAGCACCCGAAGCTTCCCCGGACCGGTACGCCGGCGTTGGAGTTGTGCCCCCACAAGGCACGGGACGCGCTGACTCCAAACAGGAAGCGGCCAAGGACGAAGCTGCGGACGTAACGCGGCACGCGGCAGATGCTGCCCAGAACGTCGCCGAGACGGCTAAGACGGAGGCAGTCAACGTTGCCGCCGAGGTCAAGACCAATGCCCGGGACCTGCTTCACCAGGCCAAGTCCGATCTCACCGAGCAGGCAGGAACCCAGCAGCAGAAGGTCGCCGAAGGTCTGCGGTCCGTCGCCGGCGAACTGCATTCCATGGCTGCCGCCTCCGACCAGCCCGGCGTGGCCACCGACCTTGTCCGCCAAGCTGCCGAGCGGTCCTCCGCTGTTGCGTCCTGGCTCGATGGCCGGGATCCGGGTTCGCTGCTGACCGAGGTTAAGTCCTTTGCCCGCCAGCGCCCGGGAACCTTCCTCCTGCTCGCGGCCGGAGCCGGTGTTCTGGCGGGGCGTCTCAGCCGCAGCTTGAGCGCCGGCGCCCCCGAAGCGACGGGCGCTACCGCTACGGGCACGTCCACTGGCGGCCGGATCCCCGATACCGGGGTAGCGGTTCCGCCGCCGCCGGTACAGATGCCCGCTCCGCAAACCACGACGGCGGGCCTAGCCGACACCTACCCGCCGAATCCGCTGGACTCCGATTTGGGAACCCCCGATCCGCTCCGCGACGCCGGGCAGGGCCGCCGGTCCTCAGAGTCCGTGGCCGGTGAGCCATTGCAGCAGGCTGATCCGCTGCGCGATGACCCCTTTGACGGTGGCCGTCGATGAGCAGCGAAATGCCTCCCACAGCCGCGCAGGCAAAGGCTGAATCGACTTCCCTGGGTGACCTCCTCGGTGAGGTCACACGGGACATGTCCACCCTGATGCGACAGGAAGTGGAACTGGCCAAGGTCGAACTTAAGCAGTCCGCCACCCGGGCAGGCAAAGGCACCGGCATGCTCGCCGGCGCCGGCGTCGCTGGCCATTTCGTGCTCCTGTTTCTGTCTTTGGCGCTCTGGTGGGCGCTGGGGATCGTGATGGGACTGGGCTGGTCCGGCGTTGTTGTCGCCGTCATCTGGGCAGTTGTAGCCGCCGTTCTGGCAGCCATGGGCCGCAAGGAACTGAACGCGATCAAGGGCATGCCGAGGACGGCTGAAACCCTCCAGGAAATCCCGCCCACCCTAAAACCCAACTCCTAGATTCAGCGAGGAAACACGATGAGTGAAAACCCGGATGTCATCCGAGCAGATATTGAAGCAACCCGTGCCCGCCTGGGCACAAACGTGGACGCCGTCGCTGACAAAGTCACGCCGTCGCATATCGTCCAGCGGCAGACGGACAGAGTCAAAGAGAACGTCAAAGACGCCGTCTTCGGAGTGAAGGATAAAGTCATGGGAGCCGCAGACCACACCGCCGACCACGTCCACTCCACCACCGGAAGCGTCGGCTCGCATGTGATCGACGCGGGCTCCGCAGTTGCGGGCGCGCCGGGCCAGCTGAAGAACAGGACACAGGGGAACCCACTGGCTGCCGGGCTGATCGCCTTTGGTGCCGGCCTGCTCGTTTCCTCCCTGATCCCGGCCAGCCAGAAGGAGCGTGAAGCCGCTGATGCCCTCAAATCGGCGGCCGAGCCACTCACCACGGAACTGACGGACGCCGCCAAGCAAGTAGCCGAAGGCCTCAAGGCGCCCGCCCAGGAAGCCATGGAGAACGTCAAGGCCACTGCCGCGGACGCAACCGATCACCTCAAGGCAGACGGGCAGGCCGCTGTGGGGGACGTCATGGATCGGACTGCCGAAGCCAAGGACAACGTTCAGCAGGCCTGAGGCCGCGTCTGAATAAGGCCGGCTGCCCTCGCTGATGCGCTGGGCGGCCGGCCATTTCCCTTAACCCCACGAAGGAATTTCCAATGGCCAAGAACCCAACCAAGGCAGAAAATGAATCCATGACCGACGCCGAAACGGACGAGAGCAGTACCGCCAAGGCCCGGACGGCACCTGCCCCGGACGACTCCCGTAAACCGGACAGCCCGGCCGACGTCACTAAGCCCTCGTGGAAGTACATCGTCAAGAAGACCCTGCGTGAGTTCACCAAGGACCAGTGCCCGGATCTCGCCGCAGCCCTGACCTACTATTCGGTCCTCTCAATTTTCCCGGCGCTGTTGGCCCTCGTGTCTTTGCTGGGCATCTTCGGGCAGGCAGAGAAGACCACGTCCGCGCTTCTGGAGATCGTCCAGGGTTTCGCGCCTGGTGACACTGTGCAGGCGATCAAACAACCAGTCGAGCAGCTCAGCAGTTCCTCCGCTGCCGGACTCACCCTGGTACTCGGCATCCTCACCGCCCTCTGGTCCGCCTCCGGTTACGTCGGCGCGTTTGGCCGGGCCATGAACCGGATCTACGAAATTGACGAGGGCCGGCCGTTCATCAAGCTTCGGGGCACGATGCTCGCGGTCACCATTGCCACCGTGCTGATCGTTCTTGTGCTTTCGGCCATGCTGGTGCTGAGCGGGCCGGTGGCCGAGGCCGTCGGCAACGCTATCGGCTTGGGCGGGGCCGTCCTGACGGCGTGGAACATTCTCAAGTGGCCGGTGATTCTGTTGCTCGTGATTCTGGCGATCGCCATCCTCTACTACGCTACGCCGAACGTAAAGCAGCCCAAGTTCCGCTGGATGAGCCTGGGTTCCGCTATCGCCTTGGTCATCTTCCTGCTGGCGTCCCTGGCCTTCGCTTTCTATGTGGCCAACTTCAATAGCTACGAGAAGACCTATGGTGCGATCGGCGGCGTCATTATCTCGCTGCTGTGGCTCTGGATCCTGAACATGTCGTTGCTGTTCGGTGCCGAGTTCGACGCCGAGATGGAGCGTGGACGCCAACTCCAGGCCGGCATTGAGGCCGAAGAGACCATCCAATTGCCGCCACGGGACACGAAACAGAGCGATAAGCTCCAGGCCCGCGAAGAAGAGGACATTCGCCGCGGGCGCGAGCTGCGGGAACGGCACGGGATGCAGCCTGAACGGCAGGAAGGCGATACCCAATCCCGGGACACGGACGGAGTGGGGCGCCCCTAACCCGCGGAAATGTCAGGCACCACTGACGGCGGCGAGTTTGACGTTGTCCTTCTGACCTTCCCAGGTGCCGGTCAGCGCGAGCGGGCCGACCGGTTGCTCATCCAGGTCCAGCCGCCGGATAACAAGCAAGTGAAGGTCAGCAGTCTCGATGGCGGTGCCGGCGTCGGTGGCGCGCGGTGCCGCTGAAGAGACGTCAGGGACTGCCTCGAGTTTCGGTCCGGTGCTTCGCACGAAGACCGTCTGGGCCAGAAGTTCCAGATTTTCCCCCTTTTGGAGGTATTGCTCTGCTTGCGGCCGGCCCAGCATGATGCTCGCCGCCAGCGCTGCCACGTAGATTGGATCGGCGCAGGCATCGTAAACCCACCTCGGGCCGAGAACCGAGTGCTGCATGGTTCCGACCAACCAGGATTCCGCTCCGGCCAAGGGCTGGGCCCTGTACGTGAGTGGGACTTGAAAAGTGGAGTTGCCCACCGACACGATGATGGTTTCTATGCCGACCTCGCCGGCGGGGTCGTCGAACCGGTAGGAGCCTACTTTGTGCAGCGCTGCCGTGCCGGGTTGCGTGAACCACGGCTGGCGGGGCAGCCACTGTGCGAGAAGTTCAAGTTTCGTCGGCTGCAGTTCTGCCTGGTGGATGATCGCCATGACTGCAAGCCTAACCGTGCACTGGCGACACGTTGATCAAATAACTAGAGGAAAGGTACTGACCACTGGTTGGCGATCGCCCGGCCGAGTGTCGTTGTTCCAGATCCACTGGCTCCCATGATGAAGGGTTGAGAGTGTTCAGCATCGTCGCAGGCTACCCCTTCACGCCCCCTGCGGTCTTGAGCACGCCGGGGTGCGGATAGCAGAGCAGCGCGTTAGGTCTCCCGGTCGATCTGGAGGTAGCTGAGTCCGCTGACATCGAGCCAGAATTTAGTCGGAGTCTCTACGAGACGCAGCAGGACGCCCCCGCAGGAACTGCAGCGCACAACCATTCCCGGGGCATCGGCATAGACCGCTGCTTCCCCGAAGACCCTGACAGCGCCACAATTCTTGCACCGACCGATCGCTGCAATGATGTCGATGCGGAACAGTTCCCACAAGGGTCCCGCTGCCGCGTTCCCGTCAAGATGAGGTATTGGATTGCCGCCGGTCCCGGCGATGTCCTGGTCCTCGAGGCGCGGGTCCTCAGCACCAGGGGAAGCGGAGCCGTTGTTGCCAGTCACCGTATTCCTCCCGTTCCGCCAAAGCGTTCGGTCTTGATCGAGGCGGCCGGATAGCCCGCCTGCACCATCCACTCTGTGACCGTTTCGACAAACATCGTCTGACCGCAGATGAAGATGTCGGGTGCCATGTCCGCCGGCAGGATGCTTGCCAACAGTGTTTCAGCGGTGAGTCGCTGCGGGACCATTGGCCAGCCCTCCGGGACTTTGCGTGTATAGACATAGTCGACCGTCAGCTTGGGAGATCCCTGGTTCAAGGTGAGCAGCTCCTCCCGATAGAACCCTGCCTCGGGCGATTTCAGCGAGTACAGCAACCGGAACTGTGAAGGATTCCCGGATGCCTCGTGGGCGCGGATCATGGACATGAGCGGGACAATGCCGGATCCCCCGGCGATCAGCTGAACCGGGTTGGGGTCGGTCGGAAGCCAGACGAACCAGCCGCCGACGGGCCCCCGGATCTCCAACTGGTCCCCGACCATCAGGTCTCTGACCAGGTAGGGGGAGACCTCCCCGTTGGCCAGTTCGTCGACCGTGATCTCCAGGAGTTCGTCCATGCCGGCTGTGGCCACTGAGTAGGACCGCACTGCCGTGTATCCGTCGTCCGCCGTGAGCCGGATATCGATGTGCTGGCCGGGAAGGTTGCCGTTCAGCCCGTCCACGCGCAGGCCGATGGTTCTGGAGGATTCCGTTTCTGGAACGCCACGAATCACCTCGGCGACGCGCCACAGGGTGCTCATCTGTCCTGCCTCATGAGTAACGCTCCTCGCGCCACGGGTCGCCATAGATGTGGTACCCGTTCGATTCCCAGAAGCCGGGAACATCGTGCGGCATCAGCTCGATGCCATTGATCCACTTCGCACTCTTCCAAAAGTAAAGATGGGGTATCAGCAGGCGGGCAGGGCCACCGTGGGCCCGTTCCAATGGCTCACCGTCGAATTGCCAGGCCACCCATGCCTGGCCGTCCAGCAGGTCCTGCAACGGGACATTGGTCGAATAGCCGCCGTAGGAGTGAGCGGTAGTGAACTCGGACGTTGTTTCCACATCCGCGAACAAGGTGTCCAGGGACACCCCGCGCCACGAGGTGCCTAGCTTGGACCAGCTGGTCACGCAATGAATATCGGTCCGGATATCAATCTGCGGTAGCGCCAAGAGCTCGTCCCAGGACCAGGCGCGGCGCTGCCCAGTCTCCGTTGTAATAAAGAATTCCCAGTCAGCCCGGGCGATATAAGGTGCAGGGCCCGCCGTCAGTACGGGAAAGCTTGGCGTCTCGTATTGGCCGGGTGGTAAGGCTGGATTGCCGGTGCGCCGTTTTCCATGAAAACCAGACGAGATGATTCCCATCATGTACCTCCGATGCGGAGCTCCGCCGGTCGAATGTAATCGGTGCCCCAACGATAGGGCAACGGCGGGACAGAGACCAGACATAAAAATATACTCCGGTGCCGCCAGGATACGCCGAGTACGTAAACGCAGCCGACGGCGTCGTCTGTCGCCAGAGCGACGGGCTGAACGTCCTTCCATAGGTGAGTCCGGCAACCGCCGGGGCGGGTGTAGCTTGAAGGATGAGTTCCCTACCGTCGGCGCGTACGCAGAGGCTCGTGCTGTGGATCGCGATTCTCGCTTCCTTTGTGTCGTTTCTCGACGGCAGCGTCATCAATGTAGCGCTGCCGGCCATTTCCCGTGAACTGGGCGGCGGACTGACAACGCAGCAATGGGTTGTCGATGCCTACCTGATCACCCTGGGTTCACTGATCCTTGTCGCCGGTTCGCTCTCTGATTTGCTGGGCCGGGTTGTCGTTCTCCGGGCAGGCCTGATCGGGTTCGGCGCGACATCAGTGATGTGTGCGCTGGCACCGACAGCGGACTGGCTGGTCCTGGCCAGGGCGCTTCAAGGCGTCGCGGGCGCCTTGCTGGTGCCCAGTTCCCTGGCTCTGATCACATCAAACTTCGACGAAGCGCCCCGGGCGAAGGCAATCGGCCAGTGGACTGCCGGTACAACCGTGGCTTTCATCGCGGGACCCCTGCTCGGCGGAGTGCTCGTTGATTCGGTGGGCTGGCGTTGGATCTTCGGAATCAACGTCCTGCCCATTGCCGTGACCTTGTACCTGCTAGCCGTGTTGCGGGTCAAGGATGTTCGCAAGGAGGGCGTGCGGATCGACTACGCGGGTGCCGTGCTCTGTGTGCTCGGGTTGGCGGGGCCGATCTACGCGTTGATCGAACAGGGCAACTATGGCTGGGGGAGTCCGCTCATTCTGATGCCCCTCGCCCTCGGTATCCTGTGCCTCGCCGGGTTCATTTGGCGGGAAAAGACCGCGAAGTACCCGCTCCTGCCGCTCAGCCTCTTCTCCGTCCGAAACTTTGCCGTAGGCAACGTGGCTACGGCCTTCGTCTACGCCGCGCTGTCGATCGGCGGGTTCATCATCGTGCTTTTCCTGCAGCAGGTTGCCGGGTTTCCGGCGACGTCGGCCGCTCTGGCCTTGCTTCCCGTCAGCCTCGTCAACATCCTCTTGGCGTCATGGTTTGGCTCACTGGCCGGGCGGTTCGGCCCGAGGTGGTTCATGGCCTTCGGACCTGCCCTCGCCGGGGGCGGCTATCTCCTGATGCTCGCGTCGGAAATCCCGGTCGATTACTGGACCCAGCTGATGCCCGGGATCCTCCTGTTCGCAGTCGGGCTCTCGGCGACAGTCGCGCCGCTAACCGCCGCCATTCTCGGTTCGGTGTCGGAACAGCAGGCAGGTATCGGTTCGGCAGTGAATAACGCCGTCAGCAGGGTTGCCGGTCTGGTCGGCATCGCGCTGGTGGGCCTCGTCATGGGCGGCAAACTTGATCTCGACGGATTTCACCGGGTGGTGACCGTGACGGCGGTGTTGCTCATCCTCGGGGGCATCGTTTGCGCCGTCGGTATCCAGAACCCGCCTAAGCGGCCTGCACTTCGGGCCAGGCAGAAAGTCCCATCCCAAGGCACCCGGAGCTACCGTATTTTCAGACCGGGCCGATAGGGCTAAGGGATTCCATCGGACCGACCGAACGTACCGGCCGAGGCCCTCGGGTATCTGTGCCGTCCAGGGCAGTGGGTGATGTAACAGCTGTTACTTACCTTGTTGTAGCAGTATATGATTGGCGCATGGATTGGTTGGTTCTTGTTGTCCGGTTGACTGGTGAGGCCTCACGGACGAGGGTCGGTGTGTGGCGGGAGCTCCGGAGGATCGGTGCTGCGCCAGTGGCCTCAGGGGTGTGGACCGTTCCGGACACGCCGTTCTTCTCGGAAGCCGTGCCGAGGGTCGTGGAGCTGGCCGGCCGCGGAACCGGCAGCGTCCTTGTCCTGCCCACGCCGGGCAGCGGCGATGCGGGAGTGGAAGGCCTGCGCTCGGCATTCGAGGAGCTCAGGTTGGATGAGTGGAAGGAATTCTCCGGCGATTGCGGGGCGTTCGAGGCCGAAATCGCCAAGGAAACCCGAAGCGGCAAGTTCACTCTGGCGGAGCTGGAAGAGGAAGAGCAGAGCCTGGACCGCTTGCGGCGCTGGTACCGTGATCTGAAAAGCCGTGACGTTCTGGAACTGCCGGAAGCGCAGGCCGCCGACGAGCGGTTGCGCGAGTGCTCCGCTGTATTCGACGAGTACGCCGAGAAGGTCTACGCGACTCTGCATGCCCCGGCAGGCCATGGCCTGCCTGAGGCCGGGGAGTAGGGGCCGTGCAGTGGTGGCAGACGGCGCTGGGTATCCTGGCCGGGCTCGTTGGCGTCTACGCGGTTCTTCTGCTGGGGTTGTGGGCCTATGCGAGGTCCCATCCGGAGACGGTGGGTATGCGGGACGCGTTGCGGCTGCTGCCGGATGTGTTGCGCGTGCTGAGGCGTTTGGCGGCCGACCCGGCGGTATCCCGCGGCGCCCGGATCAAGCTGTCGCTTTTGCTGGGATATCTGCTCTTGCCGCTGGATCTAGTCCCGGACTTCCTCCCGCTGATTGGCTATGCCGATGACGTGATCGTTATAGCCCTGGTTCTTCGTTCCGTGATCCGCTCCGCGGGTCCGGAGTCTTTGCGGCGGCATTGGCCGGGCACCCCGGCCGGGCTTGCCGTCATCGAACGGCTGGCCGGCCTGCCGGCACCCATCGCCGGAAACGCCGGGGGCGCCGGGGGCGCCGGGAAAGAGAGCACGGATGCTGCCTGAAATCTTGAAGCGCCCTGAGATCGCGCGCCTGAGACGTCGCGGGTTCATCCTTGAGGGCATCACGCTGGGCTGGAACGTCGTCGGCGTGGCAGTTCTTGCCGTCGCTTCCATCACAGCCGGATCGGTGGCGCTGGCCGGCTTCGGCCTGGACAGCCTTATCGAGATCGGTGCCAGCACCGTGGTGATCTGGGAACTCTCCGGGGCCGGGGAACGGCGTCAACGGTTCGCGTTGAAGCTGATCGCCGGGGCGTTCGTTGCCCTGGCCCTCTATCTGCTCATCCAGTCCGGACTTGCCTTGGCGGCCGGGCACCACGCACGGCCGAGCCCCGCCGGAATTATCTGGACGGCTGTCACGGCAGTGGTCATGTTCGCTCTCTCAGCCGGAAAGGCCCGCACGGGCATGGCGCTGGGCAATCCCGTTCTGATAGCAGAGGGCAAGGTGACGTTTATCGACGGTCTTCTGGCGGCCGCCGTGCTGGCCGGTATCTTGCTGGACACCTTTGCCGGTTGGTGGTGGGCCGACCCCGTGGCCGGTATGGTCATCGTCTACTACGCGGTCCGCGAAGCCGTGGCCATCTTCCGCCACGATCACTGATCGTTCGGAAGCAGCCACCTGGGTGGCTTAGGCTTTCCGTATGGGACTAATAATCACACTGCTTATCATTTGGCTTATTCTTTCGATCCTTGGCTTCGCTGTGAAGGGTCTGCTCTGGTTGGCCATCATCGGACTGGTGCTCCTGGTGGCTACGGCTGTATGGGGCTGGGTGAAGCGCAAGGCCAAGGCCTGACGCAACCCTGATCTTCATTCGGCGGCGGCCGGTCCTCTTCAGGACCGGCCGCCGTTTTCGTGAAATTCGCGGAGTCAATGAGCCAACTCGGGGGTGGCGTCCTCAACAGGAGTGGGTTGGCTTTCTGCCGCATAGGGAACGGCACGTGTCCGTCGAGGTCCGGCGCGCCGCTACGAGCTGGTGCTGGATGCCAGTACACCCAGGCCGAGCGCGGCGATGATGCCGCTGCTGCCGCGTTCGAGCCAACTGCTCACCCGGGGGCGCTGCAGCCAGGCCATTGCCTTCGCTGCCGCGACGGCTACAGCCGCCAGGTAGAGGAATCCAATGGCGCTTTCGATGGCACCGAGCACCATGGCTGTGTCCAGCGTGTTGCCGCCGTGTGGAATGAACTGCGGCACGACGGCGAGGTAGAACAGGCCGACCTTGGGGTTGAGCAGTGTGGAGAACGCGCCGGCGCCGAAGCCGGTCCTTCGGCTGTAGCTCCGGCGGGGAGCGTGCCCGGCCGCCGGGGATGCAGTTGTGCGGCGCGCCCGGATCAGCGACGAGATTCCCAGATACAGCAAGTACAACCCGCCTGCGATCTTCAGCCAACGGAACACTTCCGCCGAGTCCTCCAGCACGGCGGCGAGCCCCACTCCCACCAGCGCGGCCCAGACCAGGGATGCCAGAGCTGAGCCCAGCGCCGCCGCCAGGCCGGCCCCGGCACTTTGCAGCGAGATCCTCAGCACCAGGAAGGTATCCGGGCCGGGGGTAACGGAAAGCAGCAGGCACAGCCCGGCAAAGGCCAGGAGGGTCACGGCGGTCATGGGCACCATTGTCCTTTCGCTGGCCGCCCGACTGCAATCCGTCGCGATGGTTTGCTGCTTACCGGGCATTGCATGACGCCGGTTGGACGCCGCGGACGCATCGCCTTGCCCTTCTTCGGCGGAGCCATGACACAGGGATTCCGTCCGCATGCGGGCGCCACTGCCCGCTAGCTTTTGTCGTCTGACGCCTCACGCACGCGCATGAGCCAGTCGGCGGCAAGGGCTCGCACGAGGTTGGGTTGCTCATGGATCAAGGCGTGGCCGGCGCGGTCGAGTACGGCCAACGTAGCGCGTGGGTAGTGCAGGATCAGCTCCGACGGTCCTGTGTGCCCGGCGGTGGCATCCTGTCGCCCGGCAACGACCAACACCGGATGAGGATAGGCTTTCGCGGCTTCCGGCCGATCCCGCAACTCCCAGTGCGAAAAGATCCGCATCAGGCTCGACTCGTCAGCCAGGGACGTTGCGGGAGCCACATACTCCTGGAACCGACGCAGCGTTTCAGGCGTCTGCACAACGAAGTAGCTGCGGTAAGTAGCCTCGAGATCCGAGCCGAGTGCACCGGTCAGATCGACCGACGAAACAAGGACCTCGTGCTGAGGCACGTCGCGCGTCTGTTGGCCAACAGGGCAGATTAGCGCCAGCCCGACGGCCTGATCAGGTCGCAGACTCGCAATCGCACGGGCCAGGTAGCCGCCGTAGGACTGACCCACGATAAGAAACGGTTCATCACCAATAGTGCTGGCGATAAGGCCGAGCAGAATGTCCACGACGTCGTCATTGCTCGTGATCGTCTCAGGCGCCGGGGTCCGGCCCATCCCGGGCAGGTCCGGATACAGGCGCCGGTAGCCAGGCACGTCGTCGAAAATCGGTTCAAGGGCACCGGCGATCTCGCGATGATCCACACCGGCGCCGTGCAGAGCGAGAACCGGCGTGCCACTGCCGTACTCGGCGTAATGCACAGAAACTCCGCTAACCGTGGTCTCCATCACGCTATGGTAAAACGCGTTCCGACGATACCCGCCATCATCGACGGCACCTGAGACCGCTCCAGATAAAGCTGCGCTGTGGTGGGAGGATGATCTGATGACGCCAAGTGTGGACGTATTTCTGCGGGGGCCCCGGGGGCGCCGTCTGTGCCTCGAACTGGCGATGCAGCTGGATCCGGAGGTCAAAACGGCGGCCTTCTGGTTGGGATACGAACTTGATAGTGGACCGGGGACCTCGCGGGTCCTGCTGAGCGCTGCTGCCTCCGGGGAGACCGCGATGCCGGCCTTTGCCGCGTCACCAGAACAGCTGGCTGCCAGGCTCGCCTCACTGGATTTTACCGACCTTGACAGCGACCTGGTGCAGGCGGCCCTCGAGCGGTCCGTGGACGCTGCAAGGTACTGGCAGGCACCCGATGGAGAGGACGTGCTCGCGGATCTCCCGGGTGTGACGGCGGCCCTGTCGCCCGTCGCGGAACAGGTCATGGCGCTGCCCGACATCCAGTGGTTCTGGCAGCCTCGCCGGGCGGAGCAGTGGGCCATCGACTGGCGATCGACAGACGGCCAGGCACTGCTGCCGAAGAATCCGCGACAAACACTGGCTGGGTGGGGCCGAGACGAACGAGCCGGTGAATTGCGGGCCGCGCGCGAACGCCCGGGCGACCCTCGCGCCAACTGGTCAGGAACCTGGTGGTCGATACCGCACGGGCTAGTCCACACCGTTGGGCAGGTCCCGGCCGCACTGAGCCTCGTGGAAGATTCCCTGGGGTGGGAGCAGGCGACCACGGTTCCAGTTCAGGGAGCGGGCCGGACACTTGAGATCGGCACAGCAAAAGACTGGATAACGCTGTGCCGCAGGTTCCCAATGGAGGTCACTGCATCCCGGCGACACGACTGGTTCCGCCTGACTGGACGCGACGGCCGGTGGGTCATCCCGGATTGGGAACAAGTGGCAGGGGAGTGGGACGCCGCGCACCTCTCCGTCCTGGGTTACCTCGACGGCGCGACGCGCCCACTACAGGTCGACGCCGAAACGGCGACGGTCATCGCCGGATGGGCCCCGGACAGCACGATCTGGCTGACAGATGTCTCGCACGAATCGGGTGGCCCGCGGCAGGCATGGCACCGCGCCTCGCACGGCGACCCCTGGACTCTCGCGCCGTAACAGTCGAACACCGACAGGTTTCGGCCGTCACCGCCAGATTTCGGCGACCAGCTCCGCGAGGGCTCTGCCCTGGCTGTAACCAGCTCGAGCCGCAGGCGGACGCAAGGACAGATCCATCGCATTGGCGCCGAACATGTGCTCGGCGGCGCTATCCGGGAAGATAGTTTGGACCCTGCTGCCCCCGGCGCGCAGTTCGTCGACTTGGGTGGCGAGATCCATGCCCCACTCGAGCGGCATCCGCGACCTGCCGCCGAAGGGTGACAGCACCAGCACAAGCCCGTATCCCGCCGCCAGGTCGGCGTTCTCACTGCGTCGATAGCCGCCGTTAATGTACCGGCTCCCGCCGATGCGGTAGCCGTTGCTGGTGCTGGCGGCGACGGCGTCCACCAGATCGATTCCGCTGTGGCGGTCGAACACGACCGGTGCCCCGGTATCCGCATCAACAGCCGCGATCAGCACGGGCTGTTGCGGCCAGTGCCGGCTGGGAAGCCGGGCCGCGACGATGTCGCGCCAGCGCATCTGGGCAGAGCCGTCCGAAGCTTCCATCTCGAGTGCCGCGGCGCCCATCCTGCGGCGCATGTCGGTGGCATCCGCAGCAGAACCAATGATTCCGTTGGACCAGTCCAGATAGGTCTGCCCCGAGAAATTCGGAGCGCGTCCCCTGTCCGGTCCGGAGTGGCCGGCTTGTGGCCGAGGCACCTCGGCGAGGATGGCGGCGTACAGTTCGGCCGGCCGTGTCCCGCTGGTGATCTGGGCAGCCACTGTCGATCCTGCCGATGTCCCGATGATGAGATCGGCCTCGGTGACATCGATGCCGGCATCGGACAGGCCGGCGATGAGACCGAGTTCCCACGCATTGCCTGCCGCTCCGGCGCCGGCGAGCACCAAGGCCCGCGTGTGTGTGTTGCCGGTCCGTCGTGCGGCGCCGGTCTGTTGGCCGGGAACGGGCCAATTTCCGGGCTGTGGTGTCCGCGTCACTGCAACGGCACCGGATGCGGTCGTCGAACGGATGCGCGGAGTTGAAGAAGATGTTGTGTTCATGGGAGTCGCCTTTCGCGAATTTGCCTTGCGGCACTCCCGGAGACGACTACTTCAGTCGCGCGACCGTGGACTTCGGGGGAGCGCCCATTACGGAAACTGCGTTCATGGGTCTCACCTCCTGAAGATTGATCACGATCACCGGAAAGCTATCACGCCGGCAAGGCGGGGCACAACGGGCTTCAAGCCGCCAGAGCGAGCACCGGCTGAGTCGCCACACGCACCGGCAGCAAGTCTTGCCGGCGTAAGCGCGATGTGCTCACCACCCGGCCGTGCCCGGGCCGCCCTTGAAAGGACCAACGATCTGCGTGGTGATCCAACCGCCGTAGAAGTCACCTTCCTGGAAGGTCACCTGCTCGCCGTCGACTTGGCAGGAGTCCATGTGAGCCGGGTAGAGGGCCACCCGGGAGCTGAGCGCCCCGAAACCCAGGGTGGGTTCGGGATAGGTCCACCCGCCACGGGGAACGACGACTCCGCCGGCAACGACGTCGAAGTAGTGCGCTTCTCCCTTGAACTCGCAGAAGCTGGTGCCCCCGACCGGGACGAGTACACCGGCAGGGAATGAGTCCAATGGCAAGTAGTAGACAGGCGGGTGACTTGTCTCCAGGACGCGCACCGCATCGGTGGTGTCGGCAATCACCTGCCCGCCAAGCCGCACGATAACCCGTTCGGATCGGGGCTCCACCCTCGGCGGCCGCGGATAGTCCCACACCGATTCTTGGCCCGCCTTGGGTTTGATGGGCTGGGGACGCCGGAAAAGGCCTGAAGAACCGTGTGCAGGAGTCATGTCCCCATGGTGCCATCTTCTGCTGGGATCCCACCGTGAGCGCGACGCAGCCGTGCGTTCGCGCATCCGCCGACCGCGAGCCAGCCGCTAGTCGCCGGCGGCTTCGCGGCCGCGGCGCACGATCAGCCGGTCGGGGCTGTGGACCACTGACGTGTCCTTGTCCTCGTAATCGAACTGGTTGAGGAAGTAGCGCATGGCGTTGATCCGACCCCGCTTCTTGTCGTTGAACTTGATGGTGATCCACGGCGCATGGTCCGTGTCGGTCCGCAGGAACGTCTCCTCCTTGGCGGCCGTGTACTCCTCCCACCGGTCCAGGGAGGCGAGATCGATGGGCGAGAGTTTCCAGCGCCGCACCGGGTCGATCTGCCGGATCGCAAAACGGGTGCGCTGCTCGTGGCGGGTCACCGAGAACCAGAACTTGGTCAGGTGGATCCCGGAATCCACCAGCATCCGCTCGAAGAGCGGGGCCTGAACCATAAAGGTGTCGAACTCCTGCTCCGTGCAGAAGCCCATGACCCGCTCCACATTTGCCCGGTTGTACCAGGAGCGGTCGAACATCACGATCTCCCCGGCCGTCGGCAGGTGCTGGATGTAGCGCTGGAAATACCACTGGCCCAGTTCACGGTCAGAGGGTTTACTCAATGCCACTGCCCGGGCCGAGCGGGGATTCAGGTGCTCGGTGAAGCGCTTGATTGTTCCGCCCTTGCCGGCCGCATCCCGGCCCTCAAAGACGATCACGTGCCTGAGCTCCTGGTCCTGGCCCCAGTACTGGAACTTCAGCAGTTCAACCTGCAGCCGGTATTTCTCCAGCTCGTACTCTTCGCGGGACATCCGTTGCTCGTAGGGGTAGTCTTCCCGCCACGTCTGGACGGCCGAGCCGCCGGGGTGAATCAGTTCCGGATCTTCGCCTTGCCCCCCGCGCACCGTGTACCCCATCTCCACCAGGTGGTCGATGGCCTCACGCAGGTTTTCCCGGAGCCAGCCCTGGTCCTCGGGTGTCCATGTCCTGTCCGCCGGCGTCATCCCGGCCCCCTTCCGGCCCCCTCGAACCAGCTGCCGGCCTTCCAGATGCCGGCGGTGTTCGATGCTCAACTGCGTTCATAGAATGCGACCAGCCTAAGCCGACAAGTGGAGCTCACGATAGGGACGGGCTGGGGGATACTTTCCGCCACCTGACCCGCCGGCAGGGACTACCTACCCTTGCGTGCCGGTCGGGCCGGGTCGATGGTTCGCTTCAGAAGAGCGTGATGCCGGTGAGTTCGGCCAGTTTGTCGGTGAGCTTGTCCTGGAAATCAGCGTCGGTGACCTCCGGGGCCGGTTTCCGCGGCCGGCGGTGGTGCCAGTACATTCCGGAGACCTGGGCGACCGGGTCAGGGCTGACGGCGAGCCAGCCCTGGGTGTCCTGGCCCAGGGCGAGGTCGTCGGGGGCGCCGGCGCCGCCCATCTTGGTGGGCACCCAGCCGGGGTCAACGGAGTTGCTGAGCACGTTGGTCCACTGCCGGGCGACGGCAGCGGAGAGCGCGGAAACGTAGAGCTTGCTCTCGGAGTAGGCGGCGCTGGCGTCCCAGCGCCGTCGGGTCCAATCGATGTCCTGAAGGTTTCCGCCGGCCGCGCGGTGCATCCCGCTGCTGAGGTAGATCAGGCGGTGCGGCCGCTCGATCAGCGCGGTGAGAATGTAAGGGGCCAGAACGTTGATGGCCAGGGTGCGGGAGTGTCCCTCCGGGGTCGCGACGCGCCCCGGCGAGAGGTAGACGCCCGCGTTGTGGATGACGGCGTCCATCCGCCCGTGAGCGTTCACCTGCGCGGCCAGTTCCCGGGTTTCGGAGGCCCTGCTGAGGTCACCGATCACGATGCCGATGGCAAGCGGCGCGAGTTCTTCGAGGGTGGCGGCGCGTTCCCTGGAGCGGGCGTGCAGCAGGACCTCGTCGCCGCCGTTCAGGAGCGTCCGGGCGGTGGCGAGGCCAAGTCCGTCGGTGGAGCCTGTGATGAAAATGCGAGCCATGAGGATGGTCCTTTCTTCACCGTTACGTATGAAGGTTGCTGCTTGCCACTTGATGGCCTTAGCTGGGACGGGTCACACTCAAGAATGAACGCCCTGCGCCCTCATCTAGGCGGATTCGAGAACGTTCTTGAGATTGGTCAACTGAGCGACCTCGGCATTCATGGTGCGGACAATCACCGGGCCCACGAGCTTCATGAGTCCCTTGGGCTCCAGGTCCAGGCTGAAACGAACGGTCGTTCCGCCCGGCGCTTCACTGAGCCGGTACGCACCGGCCGGACGGGCCGGACCGGCCACCACCTGGAAGCCCAGGAGCTTTCCGGGGTCCGCCGCGGCGATTTCATAGTCCCCGACGATCGGCCGGCCGCCGGGGCCCGAGAGGGTCTGGCTGTACACGGCACCGAGGTCCCCGGGTGTTCCACTCTTCAGTGCTATGTCCTGAACCCCGGAGCGCCATGCGCGGTTATTCAGCCCATCCGCGAGGAACGCATAGACGTCCTCCGGTGATCGGGTGATGGTGGTCTCGTTCTCGGCGTGAGCCATTGCTACCCCTGCTGGTTTTAGTCCGGACGCGTCCAGGCCGGTCGATCGATGTTGTCCATACAGTCCGGCGTGCGCCGGCATTTAGCGGATTGCTTCTTCAGGCTCTTCAGCCATGGGGCTCAGGGTCATCCGGGTGGTGACCAGGAGAGATCCGAGCAGGGATCGGGCGGCCGCGAGCAGCACATTAACCTCAGGGCTGGCCAGTTCATAGAACAACCTGCCCTCGCGCCGTGAGGGGACAATCAGGCGCTGTCGGCGGAGAATGCTCAAATGTTGGGAGAGGTTCGACGGCTCAAGGCCCGTGTTGTCGCGCAGTCGGCTTACGGCAACTGGTCCGTCGGCGAGCATTTCCAGCAACTGGATTCGGGCAGGGTGGCCCATGGCCTTGAAAAGTTCTGCCTTCACATCGGTCTGGACCGGACTTGCAGGAAGATCATCCGGCATCGGGGCCTCCCTCCTTCACATTCAACTATTCTGAACCGCGCGTCTGTGCAGACCCCGGCGACAGGAAAACTAGCACGTGCAAGACAGAAAAGTCTGTCTTGCACACCCCTGATTTGGTCAGCCCGCTTACATATCGTAGCGCCGGACCGCTGCAGTGTCGTCGCCGCCGCCGGACAGGGTGGTACCTCTTGCGCAGGTGAGTTGCATAGTTCAGACTTTCATGAATTCATCAATTCGATTCGGCCGGTACGAGTGACTGGCATCGTTCGGGTGGATTCAGGCTGTTCCCGGTGACAACGGTGTCGCCGGGAACAATCGGGTCCCGGCTTCCAGGAGGGTTCTATGACAGGCATGTTCGAACTGTTCACCGATTCCGACACGTCCTACCGATTTCGACTGACGGCCCCGGACGGGACCGTCATGGCCCTCTCCAGGCCCTTTCCAGACCTGCCGGCGGCGGTGGCCGGGATCGCAGCAGTGCGGGAGTACGCCGGCATGGGGCTGGTCTCGGAAATTTCGGCACCGCGAGATGACGCGCTGCTCCAGTCCGCAGCCGAGGGCATTCCCGTGGAACCCAGCGCGCAGAGGCGCGGAGTTCACGAGGCGCACGTGAAGGGCCAGCGCGCCCGGGCGAGACCGGCCCGCGGCTGGGCGCCCAGGTCTCCTGAAGGGCCGCCGCGCCTCCGCATCCCGTCCGCAGCGCGCTTCTTGGGCCGACTCGCAGGGACCCGGAACCAGCAGCTGATCGTGCGGTGGCGGCAGGCGTTGGAGACGCGGACTGCGCAGGTTGGGCTCAGCTCGTGCTGACCGTGTCCCGGGACAGGGCGCCCGCCGCCGCCGGCGGGCCGGGCAGGCAGGCCCGACCATGACTGAGTTGAAGGCGTTGCAGGCCTATTCCAGCGCGCTGGCCACCGAGGGCTGCCTCGCCGGGACCTTTCGCTACGATGCTGCCTCGGCGGAGCTGCAGTGGTCCGAGCAGATGTACCAGATCCACGGTTATCACCGCGGCGAGGTGGTGCCCACGGTGGGTGTTCTTATGCAGCACGTGCATCCTGACGACCGGAAGCCGTGCAGGGAAATCTTTGAGGATGTGTGCCGTGGCGGAGGTTTTTTCGCCAATTATCATCGTCTCTTCGACGCACGCCGGCGTGAACGCCGCGTCCTGACGGCGGGGGAGGGCGTGCTGGACAGTGACGGGAAGCTGCTGTTCGTCGACGGGTTCATCCTGGACCTCACCAGAACAGTTCAACTTGAAACGGACCGGTCCGCCCGCGAGGCCGTCGCCGGAGCCATCGGCACCCGAGGCCTTATCGAACAGGCCAAGGGCATCCTGATGGGAATACTCCACATCGGTTCCGACGACGCCTTCGAACGGCTTTCCGCCTACAGCCAGCACCACAACATCAAGTTGGCCCACACGGCTTCGGCCATCGTCCGGCTGGCCAACAGCACGCACGAATCCGCGACCCTCCGCAGCTTCGTCCACGCACTGGACGGTCGTTTCTCACAACGCCGCGATGGCGACCGGGTTCTGCATCCCTAGGTGGGGGTAAGGCGCCGGGCGGATCCTCGGCCGGCCCGCCGGCGTCGTGCTGGCCGAAAGCGCCGGGGGGAATCCTGGGGAGACTGATAGCACACTCCGAGGCAGACCGGTCTGTACGCCTCGGTCCGGTGTAAAATTTTTTTATCATGACTGTCAACGACGCCGAGGGTCCTACGCTGCTGCCCGCCACAGCCATGGCCGGACGCGACGAGCCGGTGGACCGTATCCTCGCCACTGCTTACGAGTTATTCTCCCGCCGCGGCATCCGCGACGTAGGGGTCAATGAGCTGATCAGCAGTTCAGGGGTATCCAAGGCAACCTTCTACCGGCACTTTCCGTCCAAGGACGCCCTGGTGCTGGCCTTCCTGGAACTCCGCGACCAGGTGTGGACCGTGGACCTGATCGTGGCCGAGGCCAGCCGGCGGGGCAACACCCCCGAGGAGAGGCTGCTCGCCGTCTTTGACGTGTTCGGTGACTGGTTCCAGCGCGAGGATTTCGAGGCGTGCTCGTTTATCAATGTGCTGCTGGAAATGGGCGCCGGGCACCCGCTGGGCAAGGCGAGCATCGATTACCTCAGCCGCATCCGCGGGCATATCCAGGCACTGGCCGAGGAAGCCGGGCTGGACCGCCCCGAGGAATTTGCCCGGTCCTGGCACATCCTGATGAAAGGCTCCATCATTTCCGCCACCGAAGGGGACGCGCTGGCCTCCAAGCGCGCCCAGCAGATGGCGCGATGGCTCATCGAGCACCACCGGGGCCTCTAGCCGCTGCGCCCGGGGGAGTCCCCGTCCCGGTTACCGGCATCTCTTTAACCCGGGACGCGGTAACCCGGCACGCGCCATAGCGCCCTGACAAACCGCTCCGACAACAGCTGCGCCATGCCCGGGCCGCGATCCGCAAGAGTGCCGGCCTGCATTCCCTGACCCCTCTGACTGCCGGGCACTTGCGGAATACGTTAGTGATCACTAACGTATTAGTTGTGTTGGATGCCTTGGAGATTGCTGCGGAGCCGAATCGGCGACGCCTGCTGCATCTTCTCGCCAGCCACGAACAGGCTGTCGGGGAGCTGGCCGCCCATTTCACGGTCAGCCGCTCCGCGGTGTCCCAGCACCTGCTGCTCCTGGAGCAGGCCGGCCTGGTATCTGCCCGCAAAGAGGGCCGGAACAGGTACTACCGACTCGACCCGGGCGGCATGGGCCGGCTGCGTGACCTTGTCGAACAGTTCTGGACCTACGAACTGGACCTGCTGGCATCAGATGCGGCCGCACTTGCCGCCCAGCGTCACCGGCCCCCTCAACATCACACGACCACTTTCGATGCTTCGCCTCAAGACAAGGGACCACTCTCATGACGTTCGATAAAACCATTCACCTGCCCGTCAGCGCCGACGAGGCCTTTGCGCTCATCACCGAGCCGGAACGTCTGCGCCGCTGGCAAACGGTGGCGGCCCGCGTTGACCTTCGGATAGGCGGCGACTACCGCTGGACCGTCACTCCCGGCCACCACGCCGCCGGCACATTCCAGGAGATCGAGCCGGGCAAGCGCATCGTCTTCACTTGGGGCTGGGAGTCCGGAATGGACCTGGCGCCGGGCGCGTCCACCGTGACCATCACGCTGGAGCCCGACGCCGGGGGCACCACGCTCCGCCTGGTCCACGCCGGCCTCAACGCCGAACAGGCCGCAGCACATGCCGAAGGCTGGAACCACTACCTGGACCGCCTGATCGCCGAGACCTCCTCCCCGGACGGCGCCGGTCCGGACGCATGGTCGGCCGCCCCGGACCCGATCGATCACCTCAGCTCGGCCGAGGCTTCGCTCGCCCTGCTCCTGGGCGTGCTGCGCAAGCTCACCCCGGAGGACCGTGAGAAAGCCACTCCCTGCGAAAATTTCACGGCCCACGAGTTGCTGGAGCACCTGGCCGGTTCGCTGAAGCAGATCGGCGGGGCGCTGGGCGCGGACGTAAGCGACGACGCCGGGGCGGGCCCGGAAGTTCGCATCGCCGGACTCGCGCAGGCCACCCTGGAGGCGTTCAGCCGCCGCGGCTTCGAAGGCACCATCGACATGGGCTTCGCCGAGCTGCCCGCGACCGTCGTCGCCGGGATCGTCAACCTCGAGCTGCTCGTCCACGCGTGGGACTTCGCGAAGGCCACCGGCCAGGAACTTGTAGTTTCCGACGTCGTCACGGATCACGTTGAGGCCCTGGCCTTGGTGACCATCTCGGACCAGGTCCGCGCCAGCGGCAGCTTCGCCGCTGTCCAGCCGGTCGCGGAGACTGCGAGCAGCCTGGAGCGCCTGATCGCGTTCACCGGCCGGACCGTCGCCGTCTGAAGTTTTCCAACCTAAGCCCGTCAAGACCGCCAGGAAAGCAGGAGCAACATGACCAAGTTCGTCTTCCTCTATCACGCCCCGATGACCCCCGCCGAGGCCGCGCCGCCCGCGCCGGATGACATGGCAGCCGCCATGGAACAGTGGAACAACTGGGCCGCCAAGGTCGGCAACGGCCTGATCGACTTCGGAACGCCGCTGGCCAACGGTGTCCGCGTTTCCGCGGGCGGAGCCACTGCGCCAAGCCAGCGTGAAGTCGCCGGATACAGCATCATCGAGGCCGACAGCCTTGAGGCGGCCGTGGAACTGGCCAAGGTGCACCCGCACCTGAACATGCCCGGCGGCTGCGAAATCGAGGTTCACGAGGCGCAGCAGATCCCCGGAATGTAAGCAGCGGCTCGGCCCGATGATCAAGGCGTGTTCGCCGCTGCTTAAGAGCAGCGGCGGACACGCCTTTATTCGTCCTGTTGTGCGCCTGGTCGTGCTGGGCCCTGACCGCCGGTACCGCGCCGGCGCGCAACATTCGGCCACATCTCCAGCAATCTTTCGTCCCATGCACGACAGTGGCGCGGCGCCGGCCCCTTCACGCGCCGTCGCCGGGCGTCACCAAGACTTCACAGTGCCGGGCCGGTGTGGCACGGGTGTGTCCCAGGATGGGCGCAAATGACCGCGTGAGTCTTGCCCTGTTACGGACTGCTTCGCGCTGCGTCCGATCGGGTACCGGGGGTGCGTCCATGGCTGTTTCCGTCGCCGGATTACGCGCGGTTTCCTCGGGTGTCGAGGCACCTGCGGAACGGATTCGACTCTGCTCTGATGGTGGGCACGGTCCGGTAGCCCCGGTCCGCACCATCGAATCCAGAAAGAATCCGCTATGAAAAACCGACACTTACCCGCAGGACTTTTCTCCACCTTGGGCGTTGCTGCCGCCGTGGCGGTCTCGCTGGTGGTCTCCGGTTGCGGCGGCCCTGCGAGCGCCCAGTCCCCGGCCGGAAATACCCCCGGGGCACCCGAAGTGACCGAACTCCGCTACGAGGGCTCGGCCAACAACGTGAGCCTGCCGGAGCTGGCCGAGGACCTCGGCTACCTCGGCGACGTCAAGCTGAACTGGGTGGGCAACACCATCAGCGGGCCGGCGAGCATCCAATCAGCCGCCACAGGAGCCACCGACTTCGGCGGCGCCTTCTCCGGGGCCGTGGTCAAGCTCATCGAAGCCGGCGCGCCGGTCACTGCGGTGATCAACTACTACGGCGAGGACGAGAAGACGTTCAACGGCTTCTACGTCACCCAGGACAGTCCGATCCGGACGCCGCGGGATCTGATCGGCAAGAAAGTCGCCGTCAACACCCTGGGCGCCCATGCGGACGCCGTGATCAACAGCTACCTGAAGAAGAACGGACTGTCGCAGGAGGAAATCAGGCAGGTCCAGCTCGTCGTCGTTCCGCCCAATGACACCGAAGAGGCCATCCGCCGCGGCCAGGTCGACGTCGGTGCGCTCGGCGGAGTGCTGCAGGACAACGCTGTCGCCACGGGCGGCCTGCGGTCCCTGTTCAGCGACTTCGAACTCTTTGGAACCTTCGCCGGCGGCCAGTACGTCCTGCGCAAGGACTTCATCGAGAAAAACCCGGAAACCACGAAGATCTTCACCACCGGTGTGGCCAAGGCCATCGAATGGGAACGCACCACCCCCCGCGACGAGGTGATCGCGCGGTTTACGAGCATCATCAACAAGCGTCAGCGCTCCGAAAGCACCGCGGCGTTGAAGTACTGGAAGAGCGTCGGAGTCCCGTCCAAGGGGGCCATCAGCGACCAGGACTTCACCCGCTGGTCAGCATGGCTGAACGACACCGGCATCGTCAGCGGCGGGATCACCCCGTCCAAGTACTACACCAACGATTTCAACGGACTGCTGAACGGGGCGGCATCATGACCCGCGGTACCGGACCGACGCCGAAAATCAGCCTCCGCAACGTCGGGAAACAGTTCACCGTCCGGCCCAGCAAGGACCAGCCCGAGGGCTCCACCCTGACGGCGCTGGAGGGCATCACCCTGGACGTCGCCGCAGGCGAGTTCATTACTCTGGTCGGACCGAGCGGCTCCGGCAAAACCACCCTCCTGGACCTCCTCGCCGGGCTCACCCGGCCGGACGCCGGCCAGGTGCTCGTGGACGGCAAGGAGGTGACCGGGCCAGGCCGCGACCGTGCAGTCGTCTTCCAGCAGTACGCCCTTTTCCCATGGCGCACCGCGGCCGCCAACGTCGCCTTCGGCCTCGAAGGAACCGGCAGCGACGGGCGCCGCCCGAGCCGGAGGGAACGTGCCGACAAGGCCCGCCACTACCTCGAGCTCGTCGGCCTCTCCGGGTTCGAGGACCGGTATCCCCATGAGCTATCCGGCGGCATGAAGCAGCGGGTTGCCCTCGCACGGAGCCTCGCGTACGAACCCGACGTCCTGCTCATGGATGAACCGTTCGCAGCGCTGGATGCCCAGACCCGGGAACAGCTCCAGGAGGAACTCCTGCGCATCTGGCGCTCCACGGGCAAGACCATCATCTTCATCACCCACGGCATCGACGAGGCCGTGTACCTGGGCCAGCGGGTCGCCGTGCTTAGCTCCCGACCCGGCCGGCTCAAGCAGATTGTCGACATTGACCTGGGGGAGCGGAGCGGTGACCGGGACGTCCGCTCCGACGCCGTCTTCGTCGAACACCGCCACGAAGTCTGGTCGCTGCTGCACGACGAGGTCCGGAAGGCCCAGGAAGCCGGGCACGCCAAGATCCGGCCCGACGGGTCCGCGCCCGACGAGGCACCCCAGCTCAGCAAGATCGAGCTCAGCAAGGGAAGGGCAGCCTGATGACCGCACCAACACTGACCAAAGAGACCACCGCGCCTGCCGCTCCTACCACCCCTGCCGCGCCCGCAGCCGACGCCGGGCGGCCCTTACAGCCCGCCGCAACCCGACGCCTTCCCGCCCTGGCCCGTTCCGGCGCCCGCAGGGTCGGGCGCGGGATCTGGGCCTCGGGCGCCATTGTGCTGTTCCTCCTGCTCTGGGAACTGGGGCCCACCTACCTCGCCTCGGCCTCGACCAGGGTATTCCTCCCGCCGCTGCACGAGGTCCTGCGGGCACTGGGCTCCCTCATCGACAAGGGCCACCTGCAGAACCATCTGGCAGCCAGCCTGACCCGCTCCGCCAGCGGCTTCGGCATCGCCGTCGTGGCCGCCGTCGCCCTTGGCCTGCTGGTCGCCTGGTACCGGTCCCTTGACCGGTTCCTCAACCCACTGCTGGAGGTCTTCCGGAACACCGCAGCACTGGCGCTGCTCCCGGTCTTCACCCTCCTGCTGGGGATCGGGGAGACCTCCAAGATCAGCATCGTCGCTTACGCTGCGTTCTTCCCCGTGCTGCTGAACACCATCGCCGGCGTCAGGACCGTCGACCCGCTGCTCGTCCGGGCCGCCCGCTCGCTGGGACTCTCCAACTTCCGGCTGTTCCAGAAGGTCATCCTTCCCTCGGCGGTGCCGACAATTTTCACCGGAATCCGGATGGCCGGAACGTCCTCGATCCTGGTGCTCATTGCGGCGGAGATGGTCGGTGCCAAGGCCGGACTCGGGTACCTGATCGTCAACGCACAGTCCAGTTTCCTGATCCCGGACATGTACGCCGGGATCCTCACCGTCTCGCTGCTCGGCCTGCTGGTCAACTACCTGCTGGTCGCCGTCGAACGGCACTTCTCCCGGTGGCGGACCGCCGTCGGATCCCAGTCCAATTAACCCCCACAGACCAAAGGACACAACCACCATGTCGACAACCACCGAAACCCGGCTCGAATTCCGGCAACTCAGCGCCCGCATCGGCGCCGAGATCCGGGGCCTGGACCTCAGCAATGACCTCAGCGACGCCACCATCGCCCAGATCCGTGCGGCCCTGAACACCCACAAGGCCCTGGTCTTCCGTGACGCCAACGTCCACGACGACGAAGCCCAGGTCCGCTTCGCCGCCCGCTTCGGCCCGCTCACCCAGGCACACCCAACCGTGGCCTCCGTCGAGGGCAAACCTGCCGTCCTGCCGGTGGACAGCGAAAACGGCAGCGCGAACAACTGGCACACCGACGTCACGTTCGTCGTGAACCCGCCGCAGGCCTCCACCCTGCGCAGCATCACCTTGCCGGCCTACGGCGGCGAGACCCTGATCGCCTCGGCCGCCGGAGCCTACACCGATCTGCCGGAGGAGCTGCGGAACTTCGCCGACACCCTGTGGGCCATCCACACCAATGATTACGACTACTCCGTGCCGAAAAACCTCGAGCACGCCAACGCCGGTGAGCGGCGGAAGGAATTCACCCGGATCCACTTCGAGACTGCCCACCCCGTGGTCCGGGTCCACCCACTGACCGGCGAGCGCGGCCTCTTCATCGGCGGCTTCGCCCAAAGGCTGCGCATCGTGGGACTGTCCAACACCGAATCCAAGGACATCCTGCGGCTGCTCCAGGCCTACGTCACCCGTCCCGAGAACGTGGTCCGCGTCAACTGGGAACCGGACCAGCTGGTGCTGTTCGACAACCGCATCACCCAGCACTACGCCCCGGACAACTATGACGGCCAGCCCCGGCAGCTGAACCGGGTCACGGTGGCCGGCGACGTACCCCGCGGCGTCGACGGACGCAGCAGCACGTCCATCCAGGGCGATTCATCCGTCTATTCCGAGACGGTGGAACTGCGGGCCGACGTTCCCGGAGTTCAGCTGTGAGCGGGGCACGGCAGTTGCACCTGAACGCGTTCCTGATGAGCACCGGTCACCACGAGGCCTCGTGGCGGCTGCCGGAAAGCGACAGTTTCGCCGGGACGGACGTCGCGCATTTCCAGCAGCTGGCCCGAACGGCGGAACGCGGCACGTTCGATTCGATCTTCTTGGCGGACTCACCGGTGCTGCACGGCGACGTCGGCCAGCGGCCCTACGGCACACTCGAGCCGACCGTCCTGCTCGCCGCCATCGCCGCCGTCACCGACCGCATCGGGCTGATCGCCACGGCGTCCACAACCTACAACGACCCCTACAACCTGGCCCGCCGGTTCGCTTCCGTGGACCACATCAGCGGCGGCAGGACCGGGTGGAACGTGGTCACCACCGCCGGAGACGCCGCCGCGAGGAACTTCTCCCTGCCGGACCAGCCGGCCCACGCGTTGCGGTACGAGCGGGCCGCGGAATTCCTCGACGTGGCCCGCAAACTCTGGGACAGCTGGGAGGACGACGCCGCTCTCGGCGACAAGGAAGCCGGGACCTGGGGAGACAACACCCGGGTCCACCCGGTCAACCACTCCGGCACGTACTTCAGCGTCCAGGGGCCGCTGGACGTGCCACGCTCCGCCCAGGGCCACCCGGTGATTGTCCAGGCCGGCTCCTCAGAGGACGGCAAGGACTTCGCCGCCCGCTACGCCGAAGCGGTGTTCACGGCGCAGCAGACGCTGCCGGACGCTCAACGCTTCTATGCCGACCTGAAGCGGCGAACCGCCGCCGCCGGCCGTGACCCGGGAACGATCAAGGTGCTCCCGGGCATCGTTCCCGTCATCGGCTCCACCGAGGCCGAGGCGCGGCGGCTGGAGCAAGAACTCGACGAGCTTATCCACCCGGAGCACGCCAGAAGGCAGCTTGCCGGGGTGCTGCGGGTCCCCGCAGCATCCCTGGCCCTGGACGCCGAGCTGCCGGACGACCTGCCCTCCGAGGACGAGATCGAAGGGGCCAAGAGCAGGTACACGCTGATCGTAGACCTCGCGCGGCGGGAACGGCTGACCGTGCGCCAGCTCATCGGCAGGCTCGGCGGCGGCCGCGGCCACCGCACCTTCTCTGGCACCCCTGGGCAGGTGGCCGACGCAATCCAGGAATGGTTTGAGGCCGGGGCGGCGGACGGCTTCAACATCATGCCGCCCGTGCTTCCGTCCGGCCTGGACGCCTTCGTGGACCACGTCATCCCGATCCTGCGGGACCGCGGACTCTTCCGGCGCGCATACAGCGGACGGACGCTCCGCGAACACTACGGGCTGCCCCGGCCGGCCAACACCTTCGCCTCGGCTGCCCGCAGCAGTCCGGCGGGCCCGGGCCCGGCGGGATCCCAGGACCCCACGCCGGTGCCGGTCGACGAGGTCCCGGGACTCCGTTCGGCCTGAAGGACTTGGTTCACATGAGGCAGCGACGCGCGCAATGGTGTACGTTGGCTTCCCGTCAGAACTAAACACAGGAATGAGAGTCACCCCCGTGGCAACCGATTACGACGAAGTCCGATCCGACGTCAAGGAGTCGCAGGATAATTCCCTGCAGGCACTGCAATCCGCCAACGCCCCGGATGCCCGCAGCGTTGTCCGTGAACTGGATGAAGCCGACGCTTTTGACGATGCGATCAGCCCGGGCGGGGAAATTGTCGCCGAGGAACTCGTCGTGCAGGTCATCCCGCAGGCGCAGGACGAATTCACCTGCTACTCCTGCTTCCTGGTCCGGCACCGGTCCCAGGTTGCACGCGAAAAGAACGGCCACGCTTACTGCGTCGAGTGTGTTGGCTAGGGCCATGGCCTCCCGCGTGTCCGGCGCCGGGGCGGTTTTCCGTGCCGCGCCGGACACGCGGGCCAGCACCGTCGCCGGCCGGCCCGCTTAGTCCATGCTCCGTCTGAAACGCCTTGCCGTGCTCGGCCTGTTTGTATTTTGCGTCATCACCGGGTTCTTGTTTTGGGTCTTCCGGTTCTCCGGGGCGGAGACCCGCGTGGCCCTGCCTGCGCCACCGCGGGCAGAGGCGAAACTCGAATCGCTGTCCGCCGGCATCACCTCCGCCGTGAACATCACCCGGAGCGCGGACGCCGAGTGGCTCACCCATGCCGCCGCGCAGACCGGCATCCCCGCCCGGGCGCTCCAGGCCTACGTGGCGGCGGCCACTGCGGCCAACACATCGGCCCCCACCTGCGGGATCGGCTGGAATACGGTGGCAGCGGTGGGCTTCGTCGAATCCGGCCACGGAACGTACGGCGGCGGCAGCCTGACCGCCACTGGTCAGGCGAGCGGGCCAATTGTCGGTCCGAGCCTGAACGGTGACGGCTTCGCCGCGATCCCTGATTCGGACGCCGGAGCCCTGGACGGTGACGCCCGGTGGGACCACGCCGTCGGACCCATGCAGTTCATTCCCTCCACGTGGCAGATCGCAGGCCGGGACGGGAACGGGGACGGAACAGCCGACCCGTTCAACATCGATGACGCCGCGCTAAGTGCCGCCTCGTACCTGTGCGCACACGGTGGTGACCTGACCACCGCCGCGGGCTGGGCCGACGCGATCTACTCCTACAACCAGTCCGATCCGTACGTGGACCATGTCCGCGACCGGGCCACTGCCTACGCAGCACAGTCGGGCACTCCCGGATAGCGCCACCGTGCAACTCGACTTAGTCTCCGGACACCTTGCCGGCTCCCATAGTGATTGGCAGCGGCCGGCCGCGGTCCGGCCGGGCCCTAAGCCCATGCCCTGGCAACCAGGTCTCCTGTAGGACCGAGAATGAAGTCCACATTGAGGGATGCGCTGGGCCCCTCACCCATAGAGATCTTCTGGTCGAAAGACCCAAAGGTTGCCGGCAAGAAGTACCCCACGTTGTCCCAGTAATACTGGAAGACATACAGGAGGGGATCTTCGATCGTATCCAGGTCCTCCCCAAGGCGGTACACAACAATGGCCTTCCGGCGGACCTCTTGCGAATTCGAGCACCAGGGCAGAATCAGCCCTCCCGCATTAGCCATATTTCCAGGCGGAACCTGATCCGTTTCCCTTGGAATGATCCCCGAGGGATCGCCCGGGCCAAAGAGGGGATTCCACTCAAGGTCCTCGTAGAACAGGTTCACGCCCACATCGGCTGGCTGTCCCGGCAGACGGGTTCGGTTGGTGAGCCTTTCCAAGCCTGAATTCCACAGTAGTGGTCCTCTGCGGTCCTGGGCACCGTACGAAACTTTCTTCCGCGACGCGGAAGTGGACGCCAGCGCCGCCTCTTTGGCGGCCCTGGCCGCAGTTACCGTCTTTGGGCCTGGGGGCGGTTGCTCGAGATCCATCCTTACTTCTCCTGTCCAAGAGGTGACCGGAGCGCTCCCGTTGTTGACCGCAAGCGGCTCCGCCTGGGAGGGGCTCAAGGGATGCAATATGCTCCGCCGTGCAGCGGTTGTTGCGGCATGAGGGCTGGGCCCGGACGGCTATCGGCCATCTGAGGAATGACTCTCGTGTGAACTTTGCGTCCGGTGCTTGCCATGCGTCAAGGGACTATGCGAAGTGGCGGTGTATTGTGATCGCTCTTTGCCGCTCTTTGCCGATGACGAGGATGCTCGCGGCGGCTCCCAGACCGGCGCCTCTGTCATCGCCAGCCTGCCGTCAGGGCAGAATGGAAGGCATGACATCTACGACGTTCGCCCTCATCCGCCATGGCCAGACGGACTGGAATGCACAGCGCCGGCTGCAGGGATCCACCGACATTCCTCTGAACGACGTCGGCCGCGGTCAGGCTCGCGACGCCGTCGCCGTCCTGTCCGGCTATGAATGGGACGCGATCGTGTCGTCACCGCTGAGCCGTGCCGCGGAAACCGCCGATCTCATCGCCGCCGGGCTCGGCCTCAGCGTGGCCCGGCGCGTGCCGGAGCTCGCCGAGCGCAGCTTCGGACCCGCGGAGGGCCTTCAGGACGGTCCTGAACTGGACGCACTGCGCATCCCCGACGGGTTCCGCGGCGCAGAGAGCGAGGACGAGGCCGCCGGCCGAGGGTTGGCCGCGCTTGAGGCGCTGGCCGAGGAGTTCCGTGGCCGCCGCGTCCTGGCCGTCGCCCATGGCACGCTCCTGCGCGTGAGTCTCAGCCGCGCCGTCGGCCGCACCCTGGACAGCATCGACAACGCTGTGCTCAACCTGGCCCACCACCATGCCGTCGACGGCTGGCAGCTCGAATACTTCAACGGCGAGCGGGCCATGGCTGCCGTTTAGGGCTGCCGCTCAAGGATATGTTGGTATCGCGATGTACTGGTTGATGTTCGTTGACTGGAAGGTCGCAAAAGCCAGCGTGGTGTGGCCACCCTCCGGGTCACCTACCACAACCGTTTGGTCGGAGGGATTCAGACCCAGCAATGCGTAGGAATGGTCGGAGACCAGCTCGCCGTCGGAGTTGGACGTCCCAAAGGTCACGAGGCCTTTCGTGAAATCCTGCTGCATCTGCTCAAAGCTCACTCCCGTCATGGGGCCGCCGGGGTTGCGGTCGACGCCCACTTCGCCGGTGATGGCATAGAGGGCATTGTGTACATCATGATCCTGGGCGTTGCTGAGGTCGGTGCCATCGATGCCGTTGTAGCTGTTGCCGTTCGCGGCCGCCCACCCTTTCTCGATAATCGCGGCCCATGACACGTTTTTGCCATCGATATTTTCGATGCCGTTTTCGAAGGGCTTGCCGCGGCGGTACGGAAGATCACCGTTGACCGTGACCGTCACCGGATTGGACACCCCGTCGTACTTGCTGTGGAAGGAAATGGTGTAGGTGCCGTTGCCGTTGTCATGGACCATGTTCAAGACGGTCGCAGGGGCCCGTGACGCCACTGTCATCAACGCTGCGAGGAAATAGCAATCGCCGGCGTCACCCTGCTTGATATTCGTCAAGTCTCCGGAGAGATCCGGGTTTCCGGAATCATCAAGCGCAAACAGAACCTGATTCGGGACCTTCTGGAAAGCCGCACGTCCCGATACCGAAGGATTACTCACCGGGGCCCCGGACGCTCCCGGAGGCGGCGTGACCGGTGACCGGGTAGTCACGATCCACGCAATTCCAAGAATTACCATCACCGCCACCACTGAGAAAATGACGGCGGCGCGAATTTTTGCCGGCCTGGATCCTGCACGTTCCATGTTCCGAGCCCTCCCGTCCTGCGGGGTTCCAGCCCCGCAACGGCACCGCCGCGGCAACCTTCCGGGGGCTGCCGCCGTCGGGTCTCTCCCGGTTGATCAATTCATCAGCTGATCAACAGCTTGCCGCAGGCAACCAGTCTGGGGCAAGGGGCAGCGGGCGATTCACAGGTGAGCACCGGACGCTCACCGGCGTGCGCGGCCACGGTGCAGTCGTCTGTTTTCGTCGCCAAGCCGCTTATTGCCGCGGGCGGCCGAACCGCCGACGTATGCTGAATCGCACAAGCAACGGACAGGAGGCCGAGGTGGCCCAGACGATGGAAACCGGAACGACGGCGGCCGAGGTGATGGCCGAGCTGGCTGACCTCGAGGACCCGAGGATCCGGGACGTGAACGCCAAGCACGGTGACGACCACGGGGTGAACCTCGGCAAGCTGCGGGCGTTGGCCAAGCGGCTCAAGACGCAGCAAGAGCTGTCCCGTGAGCTGTGGGGGACCGGTGATACCGCGGCGCGGCTCCTGGCGCTCCTGATCTGCCGTCCGAAGGCTTTCGACCGTGATGAGTTGGACGCCATGTTGCGCCAGGCGCACACTCCCAAGGTGCAGGACTGGCTCGTCAACTATGTGGTGAAGAAGAACCTGCATGCCGAGGAACTGCGCGTGGCCTGGTTCGCCGATCCGGACCCGCTGGTGGCAAGTGCCGGCTGGGCGCTGACCACCGACCGCGTTGCGAAGAAGCCGGAGGGCCTCGACCTGCCAGGACTGCTCGACATCATCGAGGCGCAGATGAAGGACGCCCCGGACCGCTTGCAGTGGGCGATGAACCACTGCCTGGCCCAGATCGGGATTGAGCACCCCGCACACCGCGCCCGCGCGATCGGCATCGGCGAGCGCCTCGAGGTGCTCAAGGATTACCCGACGCCGCCGAACTGCACCTCTCCGTTCGCGCCGATCTGGATCGCCGAAATGGTGAACCGACAGGACGCCAACTAGGACTCAGGGCGGGGGGCCTTTTACCCGCTCACCCTCATCGAGCCGCCGCACCAACCTGCGGATCACCCGTGACACCACGAAGGCTTGACGTGACACCACCGTGGTGTCACTATGGTGGCATGGAACTCGGACAATACGTCAACGACCTGCAGCGGCAGCTAGTGGATGCCGCGGAGAACGGCTCGGAGGACACCCGCGCCGTGGCCGAGCGGCTCGCCGCCGGACTGGACGCCGCGACCCGGCTCGTGCTCCTCGACGTTCTCTCGGCTGCAGTCGGCGAGATCACCCGCGACCTCGCACCCGGATCAGTCGACATGCGGCTGCGCGGACGCGACGTCGAGTTCGTGGTGACCCAGCCGAACCCGGAATCTGACACCGACGAGCGGCCGGCCGCACCCCTCGACCTCGACGACGCGAGCACCTCGCGCACGACGCTCCGCCTGCCGGATGCCCTCAAGACGCGGGTGGACGAGGCCGCGGCCGCTGACGGCCTGTCCGTCAACACCTGGCTGGTCCGCGCGGTCGCAGCCGCTCTCCAGCCCAAGCAGCGACGATCCGCGCAGCGCACGCTGCGCACCGGCGACAACTTCGCCGGCTGGGCGCGCTAAACCGCCCACCGCACCACACCCACCAACCACGCGGACCCGCGGGGTCGATCAAACACACCCAAAAGGAAGGCGCCAGCATGCCCACCTACGACACCCCCACCCCCATCGACCTCGCCATCAAACTGCAGGTCGGCGCGATCGAAATCATCGCCACTGACCGTGACGACACGGTCGTGACCGTCTCGCCGACGAACCCCGCGAAGGCAGTCGACCGCCGGGGCGCGGAAGAGACCAAAATCGACGTCGACGGCCAGCGGCTCATCATCACCGGCCCCCGGCCCCGCATCAGCTGGATCGGCCCAACCGAGTCGGTCGATGTGAAGGTCGAGCTGCCTGCCGGGTCGCGGCTTACCGCCGAGATCGGGGTCGGCGGCGTGCGCGCCGTCGGACGCCTCGGCGCAACCCGGATCAAGAGTTCGATGGGCCGCGTTGATCTCGACTCCACCGGCGACCTGTGGCTGCGCGCCTCGCACGGCAACGCGACCCTCGGCACCGCCGAGGGCGGGATCGAGATCACGGCCGACCACGGTCAGATCCGGATCGGCAAAGTCACCGGCGACGCGATCCTCAAGGCGTCGCACGGCACCATCCTGATCGGGGAGTCCGGCGGCGACCTTGAAGCGAAGCTCTCCTACGGCGACCTCGAGATCTCGAAGGCACTCGGCTCTGTCGCGGCGAAGACCGCCTACGGCAGCATCCAGCTCGCAGAGGTCTCGAGTGGTTCCATCCAGGTCGAGAGCGGCTTCGGTCAGGTCACCATCGGCGTGCGGCCCGGCGTTCCCGCCTGGCTCGATCTGTCCTCGAAAGAGGGGCACGTCCGCAACCAGCTGGACAGCGACCGCGCTCCGGACGCGTCCGAACAGACCGTCGCAGTGCGTGCACGCACCCAGCACGGCGACATCAGCATTCAGCGCGCTCAATGACTCCGGGCCACCAACAGAAGGGAACCAAGCACATGAACACGCCAGCAATCGACGTCCGCGGGCTGCGGAAGTCCTACGGCGCAAAGGCCGTGCTCGACGACGTCGACCTCACCGTGGACGCGGGCACCGTCACCGCGCTGCTCGGCCCGAACGGCGCCGGCAAGACGACGACCGTGCACATCCTGTCCACCCTGGTGCGGCCCGACGGCGGCACGGCACTGGTGAACGGATGCGACGTCGTGCGCGACCCTGACGGCGTCCGCGCCGCGATCGGCCTCACCGGCCAGTTCTCCGCGGTGGACAAGCTGCTCACCGGCGAGGAGAACCTGCTGCTGATGGCCCGGCTGCGCCATCTTGGAGCGAAGCGCTCGAAGGCCCGGGTGGCCGAGCTGCTTGAGCAGTTCGACCTCGTCGAGGCCGCCCGTAAGCCGCTCGCCACCTACTCGGGTGGGATGCAGCGCCGCCTCGACCTCGCCATGACCCTCGTCTCGGCGCCCAGCGTCATCTTCCTGGACGAGCCCACCACGGGCCTGGACCCGCGCAGCCGCCACACCATGTGGGACATTGTCCGCAGCCTGGTCGCGGACGGCACCACCGTGCTGCTCACCACCCAGTACCTGGACGAGGCGGACGAACTCGCGGACCGCATTGCGGTGCTCGACGGCGGCCGGCTCGTGGCCGAGGGGACGCCGGACGAGCTCAAGCGCCTGGTGCCCGGCGGACATATCCGGCTCCGGTTCGCCGACGCCGGGCGGCTCGACGCCGCCTCCCGCCTGCTCGGCGAGTCCGCCCGCGACGACGCCGGGCTCTCGCTCACCGTGCCGAGCGACGGCGGTGTCGGCGCGCTGCGGACCGTGCTGGACCGCCTCGACACGGCCAACCTGGAGGTCGACGACCTCAGCATCCACACCCCGGACCTCGATGACGTGTTTTTCGCGCTCACCGGCCGGGTCGAGACGAAGGGAACCGAATCATGACCACCATCGCCGCCAAGCGCCGGACGGCCCCGGGCACCCGCCAGCAAGCGCACGTCATTGCCGACTCGGTGACGATGCTGCGCCGCAACCTGCTGCACATGCTGCGCTATCCGGGCCTGTCGGTGTTCACCATCGTGGGGCCGGTAGTCCTGCTGCTGTTTTTCGTGTTCGTGTTCGGCGGCACGCTCGGGGCCGGCCTGCCCGGCGCGGATCCGTCCGGCGGGCGCGAGGCGTATGTCGCCTACGTCATGCCGGGCATCCTGCTGTTGACCATCGCCGGCAGCGCAGGCGGCATCGCGACGACCGTGTCGATGGACATGACCGAGGGCATCACCGCGCGGTTCCGGACGATGGCGATCTCGCGGGCCGCGGTGCTCGCCGGGCACGTGCTTGGCAATACCATCCAGGCGATTATCGCCGTCGTGCTTGTGCTCGGCGTCGGCCTCCTGATTGGCTTCCGCCCGACCGCCGGGTTTGTCGAATGGATCTCCGCCGCAGGTCTGATCGTGCTCATCGCGTACGCGATCAGCTGGCTCGGGGTGGCCATGGGCATGCAGGCGAAGTCGGCCGAGACCGCCAGCAACCTGCCCCTCGTGCTGACCTTCCTGCCCTTCCTCAGCAGCGGCTTTGTGCCGACCGAGTCGATGCCGGAATGGCTGCAGTGGTTCGCGCAGTACCAGCCGTTCACGCCGTTCATCGAGGCCATCCGCGGGCTGCTGCTCGGTACCCCGCTCGGCTGGAGCCCGGTGCTGGCAATCGGGTGGTGCGTCGTGATTGTGGTCGCCGGGTACGCCTGGTCGATGGCGATCTACGAGCGCAAGTCGGTGCGCTGAGCCCGGGTGCCCCCGTACCGGCGGGCGGTCGCGAGCGCATCGCGGCCGCCCGCCCTGTGCTTCAGCCGAGGTGGCGTTCGGCGTCAAGGCTGCCGCGCTGGTGAGTGCCGGCCGGGCCGTCGTCGTCGCACTGGCGTTGCAAGGCTGGATCCCGCAAGTGTCGACGGCGCGGTGCCCGGGGAATCTGTCACGAGGGGTCAGCGCCAGCCGAGCTGCGGCGCCACATACTTCAGGATCGACTCGATGACGTGGGCGTTATAGTCGACACCGAGCTGGTTCGGGACCGTGAGGAGTAGGGTGTCTGCCGCGGCGATCGCCTCGTCCTCGGCCAGCTTCGCGGCCAGCTCGTCCGGGGCACCGGCGTAGGAGCGGCCAAAGACCGCGCGCGTTTTCTCGTCGATGTTGCCCACCTGGTCGGAGCTGTGGCGGTCGCGGGCGAAGTATTGCCAGTCGCGCTCGTCCGTCAGCGCGAAGATGCTGCGGCTGACCGAGACGCGCGGCTCCCGCTCGTGCCCCGCCTCCTTCCAGGCCTGCCGGTAGAGCTCGATCTGCTCGGCCTGCTGGACGTGGAAGGGCTTGCCGCTCTCATCATCCTTGAGCGTGGAGCTCTGCAGGTTCATGCCGAGCTTCGCAGCCCAGATGGCCGTGGCGTTCGAGCCGGAGCCCCACCAGATGCGCTCGCGCAGCCCCCTCGAGTGCGGCTCCACGCGCAGCAGGCCCGGAGGGTTCGGGAACATCGGGCGGGGGTTCGGCGCCGCAAAGCCCTTGCCAGTGAGCACCTCGAGCAGACGCTCGGCGTGCCTGCGGCCCATGTCGGCGTCCGACTCGCCCTCGGCGGGGGCGAAGCCGAAGTAACGCCATCCGTCGATGACCTGCTCGGGTGAACCCCTGCTGATGCCCAGCTGCAGCCGGCCGCCCGCGATCAGGTCGGCCGCGCCAGCGTCTTCCGCCATGTAGAGCGGGTTCTCGTAGCGCATGTCGATCACGCCGGTGCCGATCTCGATGCGGCTTGTCCGGGCCCCGATCGCAGCGAGCAGCGGGAACGGGGAGGCGTATTGCTGCGCGAAGTGGTGGACCCGGAAGTAGGCGCCGTCCGCACCCAGCTCCTCGGCCGCGACCGCGAGGTCGATCGCCTGCAACAGCGCGTCCGACGCGGTGCGCGTGCCGGAATCCGGGTGGTCGGTCCAATGGCCGAAGGACAGGAATCCGATGTTCTTCACACCGGAAACGAACATGATGGCGGCGGTTCTTATTCCCACTGGATCGTGTCAGGTATTTCTGGCCCCCAGCCTCGCACCCCTCCCGCGGCACGCCTGGCGCCCTTAGGCGGGACCGGGGGATCAGCCGGCCGAGTAGGGGGTCCGGAACGGGGTGATTCCCCATTCCGGGTTGTGCAGCACGATTCCAGTCTCCCGCTGTGCAAACTGAAACGGAGCCTGAAGGTATCGATTCATCCGCGCCTGTTCCTGGTCCCACGGGAAGTTGCACGTGCCCAGGGAACTTTCCAGTGTCCCCACATCCGGCGTGATCGTTTCGCCGGCAATGCTGACCGTGACCGCATACGAAGCGCAGGGGATACGCACGGACATCACCGTGCGGCCGCCAACGCTGCCGAACCGTACCGCGTAATCGCCGGAGCTCATTCCCGGATCACGGGGCACAGAAGCCGGCGTCATGGAACCGGATGTGAAGTACTGGCACTCCAGCGCTCCATTGCCTACGACTTTCTCTGCACGCTGTGGCCGGCATTCATCTAAACCGTGCCCGGGGGCAGGCGGAATCGGCGGAGCCGGGGCGAGGGTCATGCCTGGTGACAGTCCGGCGCCCGTCGATGGTGCGGCCGTGGCGGCGGGCGGTTTGGTGACGGTTTGCTCGCCTGCCGACGTGCTGAGTGGGGGAGTTGACGCGCGGGCCGCGGTTAGCGCGACGACGGCGAGGCATACTACGGACAGCAGTGTCGGCGTCGTGTGCAATCCATAACGAGCGGGTCCCCCGGGCGCGGCCATGATCCGAACCCTAGGGGTTCGGGGCTTGTCCGTGCAACAACCCCCAGGCTAGGGGACCGGGGCCGGTGAGCTCTGCTGAACGTGCTGGTCCAGGACGTCCCGGGCGGTGGTCCACGTCCGGCTCCCGTACCGGTCGTTGCTGACGTAGTTCAGGGTCGCGTCGCCGCTGAACATGCTGGCGAAGTACTGCATGCCCTGCCACGGCGGGAACGGCTTGTCAGAGGCCGGCATGAGGGCTTTGACGGCCCGGCTCATAGCAGTCAAGGAGCCGACGCTGCCCGCGTAGAGGAGCCCGAATTGCGTTCCGGTCAGGTCGGACATGGTGGCTGCCAGGGTCCTTGCCGTGACCTGGTCTCCGGCGATCTGAAGGACGCGGGGCGCCCGCTCGTCGAGGGCGGCGGCGGCGGTGTAGGAGGCAGTGTCATCCTTCGTGGTGAAGTCGAGCACCTGGTCGGCGTCGGACCAGAAGAGCACCCGACGCCGCGAGAACAGGATCATGGGAGCCTGCCCGGAGAGCATGTCGGTGAAGGCGCCATTGAGGATGGAAGTGGCCCGGATTTCGGTGGCATCCAGCCGCTGTGCAAAGTCTCGGCGGAACTGTAAGTTCCGGTTGCTTCGGGGGCGGATTCCGCGGTAATCGATGGAGTAATCGGAAGGGATGAAACGCGGTACGCCCACCGCGGCCGCCGCCTCCAGCAAGCGCGATTGGGCGTCGAAAATTGCGCTGTCCACGCCGTTGATCGCGGAGACTACGCAGTCAACATCCGCGCAGGCCCTTCGGAGGGCCACCGGATCGTCGTAGCCCGCCTGGATCACTTCGACGCCTTGGGCGCGGAGCTGCGCAATGCGCTCCGTGCTGGTCCCAGGCCGTGTCAGGACCCGAACGGTGGCCCCCAGGGCGACCAAATTCTGCAGGATACGCCCGCCGAGATCGCCGGTGGCGCCGGCCAGAAGGACAGTGCCCGGAGTGGGAGTCGTCGGGATCATGGTTCGCACCTCAAGTGTCGGGCGGAAAGGGATGGTGGGCTAAAGACTACCAACGGCAGGGCAGCTGCGATTCCCGCGTGTGACTCAATGCATCCCGGGCCGGACTGATCAGCGGAACCGTTGGACGTCGGTTCGCGGGTCGGCCTCTACTGCCAGCGGTGGGATTCCAGCGCGCGAAACAGGGGAGCGCGGCCGCTTTTCAGATGGTCAACGGGGCGGGACCCGCCGAGTTCCCGGCAGGGTGTAACCATCCAGGCCGTGAAGTAGTTGTGCGGAACCTTCAGTTCTATGGCGCGCTGGAAGAGGTCGACGACGGTCGGGTGGAGGTGGCCGCCGGCGACGAATTGGAATCCCGGGCAGAACGTGCCGTCGTCGATGAAGACGCGGACGAGCTGCTGCATTACAGGGTCGGGGTCGTCCATCAGTTCGGCGAGGCGGCGGCGGACCTGTTCCAGGGCGGGCAGCGTGAATTCTTCCCTGATCCCCGCCCAGATCTGGTCGTTGATCGGCTGACGGTTCAGTGTCACCGTTGCCTAGCCGCCGTCGCTGATGTCGTCCAGGAGCCACTGGACGGAGCGTGGATTCCGGCGCAGCGTGAAGGTGCGCAGCGCTGAATTAGCCCCCAGCCGGGCCTCGACGCGCCAGTATTCGGTACCGGCCGGGTTGGCGCCAGCGGCGGCCGTGCATCGGGTGCCCCGCCCGGCGTCACCGCCGATCCAGTGCCGGGATTCGGTGGCCGGATCGACAAGCCAGATCCGTCCGTCGTGCCGGATGGCAAGGGGCTTGCCTGCCGGGTCGAGCCGGACTTGAAGGTCAAGGGTTCGTGTGGGGTTTTCGGTGCTGAGGGTCATGGGGGTGGTCTTTCGTGGTGCGGTGCTGCGGGGGCGTGTTGGCGTTAGGCGGCTTTGACGAGGGGGAGTTCGTCCCAATGGGTGGTGTAGCGGGGGGAGAGCATGTCCCGTTTCATGGTCCAGTCCGGCCCGCCCCGTATGCCGGCGTGGCCGAGGCCGATGGAGCCGCGCCCGTATCGGCGGGTCACATCTTCCAGGAGGGTTCCGATGTGGCGTTCCTCGTGCGGATTTTGGAACAGGGCCAGCGGTGCCTGGTTGCCGGTGGGCCGCAGGTCGGTGACCATGATGCCGGCCCGGGCGTATTTGATGCCTTCCTGGATGTGGGGCAGGAGGGCGTGGGCGGCCCGGGTGAGCAGGACGGGATCGGCGGTGGGCATCGGCAGCGGCACGCACACCGAGGGGTAGGAGGTGTCGTTCGGGTTGAAGTGCGAGGTGCCGGCGAAGGCGGTGAGGACCTTGGCCTGGAGGCTGTATTTGGCCAGCCGTGCCGATGCCTGCTGGCCGTAGACGGACAGGACCTGCCGCATGCCGGCGGCGGTGGTGATGGGGGTGGCGAAGGAGCGCGAGAAGATGAGCTGGTCCCGGCCGATCCGTTCTTCCTCCATCGGGATGCACGGCGTGCCCTGCAGCTCCAGGACGGTGCGCATCATGACCACGGAGAAGCGGTCCCGGATCATCACCGGGTCGGCCCGGGACAGGTCAAGGATGGACTGAAGCCCTAAGGCGTTGAGGCGTTTGGTCAGGCGCGTCGCGACGCCCCAGATTTCGATCACAGACAGCCGGCCCATCAGCGCTTCTCTGGTGGCGGCGGGCACGGAGTCCCAGTGGCAGACCCCGTCGAAGGCCGGGTTGTGCTTTGCCCATTTGTTGGCCAGTTTCGCGAGGGTCTTGGTCCCGGCGATCCCGACGCAGACCGGAACCCCCACGTTGCGCCGCACGGCTGCCTTCATGGTCTGGCCCAGGACCAGCAGGTCCTCCGGCGCGCCTTTGACGCCCAGGAAGGCCTCGTCGATGCTGTAAACCTCCAACCAAGCGCTGTAGCGGCCCAGCAGTTCCATCACCCGGGCGCTGATGTCCCCGTAAAGCTCGTAGTTGCTCGAGAGGGCAACAAGTCCCCACTCCTTCGCCCGCGGGGCGAGTTTGAACCATGGTTCACCGAGGCCGATGCCGAGAGCCTTGGCTTCCGGGGACCGGGTGACGGCGCACCCGTCGTTATTGGACAGTACGACGACGGGCCGGCCTTCGAGGGACGGGTCGAATGCCCGCTCGGCCGAGGCGTAGAAGCAGTTCACATCCACGTGCGCGATCTGCGGCATCCGCCGCATCGGGGAGGGCTTAGACATGGTGTGCCTCAAACATGGTGCAGGCAGCGGGTCGCGACGCCCCAGATGACCAGATCCGACAGGGACGGAACGCGGATGTCCGGGTAGGACGGATTCTCCGCCTGCAGCACGACGCCGGCGGCCGTGATCCGCAGCCGCTTGATGGTCAATTCTCCGTCCAGGACGGCTATGACTACGGACCCGTCCTTGGGTTCCACGGCCCGGTTGACGATCAGTTCATCCCCGTCGCTGATGCCGGCGCGTTCCATCGAGTCTCCGGAGACCCGCACGACGTACGTGCTGGTGATGTCCTTGATCAGATGCTCGTTCAGGTCAATCCGCCCATCAAAGTAGTCCTGCGCCGGCGATGGATACCCGGCCGCGACGGGGACCGGAGAGATCAGCACCGACAGCAACGACATGCCCGCGTCTATCACGCGGGGACCGACAACAACGCCCACAACACACCCTTATTCGAATATATGTTCGATACATTCAGTGTAGCCGGATGGGCCGACAAAAGTTGGACTCTGCCCATATCCCTCGGCTGCGTGGGCAGCGCGGTTTCTCCTCAACATCGCAACACCTGACTGAAGGGGTGCTGTATATGGGACGCTCGGCGCGTCGTCTGCGGAAGGTGGGGCCTGCGGGCTTGGTTGAGCGTAGGCGCTGTTATCGGCGTTTGGGCAGCCAAATTTTGACAGTTGAGCCGCAATTCCCTTAGAACAGCGGCCAGGGCACCGCCGACATCTCACCGCTCGGAGCCGGAAACCGCCCTGCCAAGCGCAACCGTGCGCAGCGCGCGGCGAGCGATGCGATTTCTTCGGCGCTGAGCAAGTCCGCCAGGTTTCGGCCCAGCCCACCGTGCAGTCCTTCGCTGACACGATCGATGCCGTCGCGTTCCTCGGCGGTCAGAGCGTCTCCCAGCCATCCCCACAGCACCGTGCGCAGCTTGTGGTCACGGTGAAAGGTGAGCCCATGGTCCACGCCGTGCCGGTGTCCGTCCGTCATGGCAAGAATGTGGTCGCCTTTGCGGTCGGCGTTGTTGACGACCATGTCGAACACCGCCATGCGTCTGAGCGCTGGCGAGTCTTCGTGAACGAGGGCGACCATCCGTCCGTTCTCATCCCGTCCCTCGAGAACATGTTTCCAGCCCGTCTCCGGCACCTGGTCCGTCGCGACCAGGTTCACGGCGCTTTGGGCGGGGTCTTGCTCCTGCCAGAGCTGCACCATTCCTTCGCCCAAAGGACCATCGCGCAGCCAGGTGCGCGGCACCACGTCCCAGCCTAAGACTTGCGAGACCAGGTAGGCGGCCACCTCCCGGTGAGCCAGGGTGCCGTGGGGAAAATCCCACAGCGGACTTTCGCCTGCTATCGGCTTATAGACGACCACCACGTCGCCGATGCTGCCCAGAAATGTAGCGTTTGAAGCCGTCGTGATGCGGCCGGTGAGCGTCAGCTCGGCGGTCACTAGGTCCGGCGCTGGCATCAGACCTCGGGAAGGGTGCAGATGTGCCCGTCGGCGTCTATGGGGTAACCGCAGAGCGGACACGTCGGACGCCCGGCGCCCACGATCTCACGGGTGCGCTTGGCGAATGCGCGGGCGGTGCCGACCGGCATTCGCACCAGCAGCATTTCGGACTCGTTAGCGCCGCCCTCATTAAGCGGTTCCTCGTTGTCATCAGCATCGACATCGGCGATGGGGTAGGCCTCTATTACGACCTGGGCCGTGGTTGGGTCCCAACCTAAGCTCATGGCGCCGGTGCGAAACTGCTCCTGAACGGCCTCGAGCTGGTCATTGTCGACAAGTTCAATGGGAGTGCTCGTGGGAACGCTGAAGGGGTTGCCCTCGACGGTGATGAGCTGGTCGAGAATTTCGTCGATCTTCTCCGCGAGCAGAGCCGACTGCTGCTTCTCCAGGGCAATACTCACGATCTGCGTCCCTGCGCGCACCTGCAGGTAGAACGTGCGCGCCCCTGGAAGGCCAATGGTGCCGACGACGATTCGATCAGGCCAGGCAAACTCGTGAACACGTGTAGGCATGTCAGTATTTTAGGCACATGAGGTTCATGGCGCCTTTTGCCCTGCACCGCCGCCCACCGGCGCATCGCCAGAGTGGATGCCGTTCGACAGCCACGACAGGTCACCCGCGTCGGTGTTGGTCGCGTAGACGCTCGGCCGACTAGCGCCGTAGCGCACGATCGATACGGAGGCGGGGCCTACGTTAATACGCTGGAACAGGTCAAGGTGCATGCCGAGCGCGTCGGCGAGGATTGACTTGATGATGTCACCGTGACTCACCGCCACCCACACGGCCCCTGGCCCGTACTCGGCTTCGAAGGCTGCATCGTGGCGTCGAATCGCTGCCACCGACCGAGCCTGCATCGCGGCCATGGATTCACCGCCGGGAAAGACGACGGCGGACGGTTGCGACTGCACAACCGGCCACAAATCCTCGGTCGCGAGATCACTGAGCGTGCGGCCCTGCCACTGGCCGTAATCGCACTCGGTGAGATCGAGATCGACCGGCGCGTACGGCGTGCCAGCCTGGCGATCGAGGATGAGCTGGGCGGTCTGCTGACAACGCTCAAGAGGGCTCGACACCACCCCGACTACGGGCACGGCCGCGAGCCGGTCTCCGGTCAGAGCCGCCTGGTCGCGCCCGATCTGGTCCAGGCTGACGCCGACGGCCCGCCCGGCCAGCAGTCCAGTGGCATTGGCTGTGGTGCGGCCGTGCCGCACGAGAATAACTGTCGCCATCCACCCAGCCTAACCACCCGATCGACGGCGGTGTGCACCGTACCGGGTCGCGCGCCGAACAGGCAGATAAAGCCCTGGCGGAACTCTTCAGGCGCGCCGACGCGCTCAAAGCCGCCCAGACGGACTCGGCACGCAGTGAACAGCTCATGGCCGACGCAGCAAAACCGGCGGAACCGGGACAGCCAGAACCCCCGGCCGAAACCGCCCCCCGCATGGAGGACGTCCGGTACCCGCTCCGCGCCGGATCCAGTAGTTCCCGCCCTCTCAGAGTGGTTGCGTCAAGTAATTCTGGCCCCCGTAGGACGGTTATCGCTGGCCCCATTTCGTGCATGGAAAGAGACAGTTCCGGCAACGTCAAGTAGCGCGGTCAGATGGTTCGCGGTTCGACGGGGATGCTTCGTTGTCCGGACAGAATGCCGATCGTCAAATTTTGATGAGAAGCAGTCCTGGGACCATGGTGGCGCTTTGGTCAGGCCCACTTGGACAGGAGGGCCGCGTTGGCTTCTCGCAGGAAGATTAGATCCTCTTGTGGTGGGGCTTGCGGAGGGGCTGTCCACCACTCGGTGAGGTTGTCCGCAGTCACTAGCCTCCGCCCAGCATCGAGAGGAGTTACACGCCAGCGGTCGGTGGGCTGGAGGTCTGGGTGGTCGGGTCCGAGGACCTGAATCGCGAAGATGCCGGGCAGCTACCCGTCGATGCCCGACGCGCTCGCGGTCCACCAGGGCGCGAACGGCGCTCCCAACCGGCTGGCAGCCAAGTCGGTGGACTCCGCGTTCTCTCAGGTGTTCGTGCAAACCGGTGTGACCGGGTTGCTAGTGGGTCTCGCGGCGGCCACCTTCCACAGCCGGCCCGACCTCGACCCGGCGCGCCCGCTGGCCTCGGCGCGCTGGTACCGGCAGTACATGTCACTGGGCGTCAAAGCGCTCCTCGGGCTGGTCGCGATGATCGACGTGGGGATGCTGGGCTCGTCGCCGTTGATGTGGACCGGGACGGTCACGCCGTGGGCAGTAGGCGGGACTGGTGGTCACGCTCCCGATCCCGGCCGCCGTCGTGGTTGCCGTCGTGGTCCTGGCCAGGAACAACCGCGAGCGCGATGAGGGTGAGAAGGACACAGTGCTGACCCACCGGGACGACGACAAGTACTGGCGCGGTGGCCTGGTCTACATCAACCTCGAAGACCACTCGCTGATGGTTCCGCGACGGTTCGGACTGGGGTGGACGCTCAACTTCGGCAATCCAAGGTCAGCGATGCTTCTGGACGGCGCCGCGGGCGCCCCAGCGTCCGGCGAGTGACCTCCGAGAACTAAGGGTCAGCCTGTCAGCGGATTACCCGATAGCGCACGTGGGTGACGAGGCGGGAACCGCTCACGTCCGTGGGCTCAAGTTTGAGGTCCGTCACGCCGTCCAGCAACCGCTCGCCCGCTCCCAAAACTATGGGCGCAATGTGGAGCCGCAGTTCGTCGATCAGCCCCGCCGAAAGGAATTGTCGGGCGGTCTGCGCTCCTCCGGCTATGGCCACGTCCTTACTGCCAGCGGCCTTCCGCGCCTGGGCCAACGCCGATTCGATCCCATCGGCCACGAAGTTGAACGTTGTGCCGCCCTCCATCTCCAAGGGCTCGCGGGGGTGATGGGTGAGAACGAACACAGGTGCGTGATAAGGCGGGTCCTCACCCCACCATCCCCGCCACTGCTCATCCCATGCCCCGGGACCGGCGTACATGTTCCGGCCCATGATGTAGGCGCCAGCGGCGAGGATGCCTTCGAGCTCCGCAGCGTTGGACTCGGCTTCTTCGAACATCCACCTGTGGAGGAGTTCTCCGCCCCGGCCCAAAGGCTCCGTCATGCTTTGGTTTGGGCCCGCAACGAATCCGTCGAGGGAAATAGTCAGATCGCATGTGACTCTGCTCATGCGCCCATCATGCCAGCACTCGGCGGGGCCCTGACATATCAAGGCGCAGGCGTGCTAGCGGGTTTGGAGTTGGCGGGTCAGCCGATCCGCTCGGCCAGGGACACGATAATCCCCTCCGGACCGCGCACATAGGCCATGCGCCAGATATGCTCGTACTGGCCGATGTCGCCGACCAGCCCGTAGCCGTCCGCGGCCAGCCGGTCGACGACCGCCTGGAGGTCGTCGACCTCGAAGGCGACGCTGCGCAGCCCCAACTCATTTGCCATCGCCGCGGGCGATCCAGGCTGGTGGTCGGGCCGGACAAAGCTCGAAAGCTCCAGCCGGGTACCTCCGTCGGGCGGCCGGAGCATGACGATTTCCGTACGGGAGTCGGGGATGCCGATCACCGTGTCGAGGAACTCGCCCTCGACGAACATCGGCGCGCCCTCGACCTCGAGGCCCAGCCCGACGAAGAACGCCGTCACCTCTTTGAGATCGGCAACGGTGATACCAACATGATCGAAACGCCGTACCTGTGACATGAGATCAATCCTCCGTTGTTCATCTTGTCGATCCATCGGAATTGCTGAGCCGACGGGGATTCTTAGCACAATCATCGTCGAAATCCTTCAGCGCCCCGATTGAACAATCCCAAGGGTTGGCAGAGCGGGTCAACGTTGTCCCGGGTCGAGGAGGCCATCGACCATGTAGGGAATTCAGGTCCAGCGCCTCTTTGGCCGGCGGCCGTACGATATTTTCGCCGCCGCATCGCCGTCGTCCTCTGCGATGAAGCACTGACCGTTGATGAAGCACTGACCGTTGGGGAGGAAGCCGTCCAGGTAGCCGGGGTCCCGTTTCCACCCTGAGGGGAACATACTGGGGTGGTGAGCATCGACGCCCGGTCAGGGGCGGAGGGGAGGCGGCGGCCCGGGGCCGGCACGAGCCCGTATCCGCCGATCGCCGACTATGGGTTTTTGTCTGACTGTGAGGCCAACTGCTTGATTGCATCGAGCGGGCAGGTCGAGTGGATGTGCGTGCCGCGTCACGACTCACCGAGTGTGTTCTCCACTATCCTCGACCGCGCCGCGGGTGGCTTCAAGGTGGCACCCTACGGCGTCCGGGAGCCCACTGCGCGCCGTTATCTCCCCGGCAGCTTGATCTTGGAGACCACCTGGCAGACCAGGACGGGCTGGCTGATCGTGAGGGATGCCCTGGTGATGGGTCCGTGGCACCACACCGACGAGAGGGCCGGCCGGTACCGCCGCCCGCCGACGAACTACGAGGCCGAGCATTGCCTGCTGCGCACCGTCCGGTGCGTCAACGGTGCGGTTGAGCTGTCCGTGCTGTGCGAGCCGGTCTTCGGCTACGGCCAGCGCCGGGCACGGTGGGAGTTCTCCAGCCCCGCATACGGAGAGGCCGTGACCGTCAGCGGCGATGAGGGGGATCCGGTGCTGCATCTGACTACCGACCGCCGGCTGGGCATCGAGGACTCCATCGCGGTCATTCGCAGCCGGATGACCGAGGGCGAGCAGGCCTTTATCGCGCTCTCCTGGGGGTCGCTGCCCCCGCCGCGGACGTGGGAAGAAGCCACACGCAAGCAGTGGCAGACCACTGAATTCTGGAGGCAATGGATCACCGGGGGCGAGTTCCCGGACCACCCGTGGCGGGAGCAGCTGCAGCGCAGCGCGCTGACGTTGAAGGGCCTCACCTACGCGCCGACTGGAGCTCTGGTCGCGGCGCCCACCACCTCGCTGCCCGAGACACCCGGGGGAGAGCGGAACTGGGACTACCGGTACACATGGGTGCGCGATTCCACGTTCGCGCTCTGGGCCCTCTACACCCTCGGCCTGGACCGGGAAGCCGACGACTTCTTCGCTTTCATCCGCGACGTCGCCGCCGAGGACGACCTGCAGATCATGTACGGCATCGACGGCGAAAGGGACCTTCCCGAGGTTACTGTCGAGGGACTCGGCGGCTACGACGGCGCCCGCCCCGTCCGGATCGGCAACGCTGCCGCCCACCAGCGCCAGCTCGACGTCTGGGGCATGATGCTGGACTCCGTCTACCTCCACGCCAAATCCCGTGACCAGCTTCCCGAGCCGCTCTGGCCCGTCCTGCTCCGCCAGGTCGAGCAAGCCGCCGCCCACTGGCGGGACCCCGACCACGGGATCTGGGAGGTCCGTGGCGAACCGAAGCACTTCACCTCCTCAAAGCTCATGTGCTGGGTCGCCCTGGATCGTGGTGCCCGGCTGGCGCGCCTGCACGGTCAGGCTGATTACGCCCGAAAGTGGGACGCCATCGCCACGGAGATTCATGAGGACATCTGCCGCAATGGTGTCGACGACCGAGGCGTGTTCGTCCAGTCCTACGGCACAACGAACCTCGATGCCTCGCTTCTCCTTGTTCCGCTTGTCCGATTCTTGCCCGTCAACGATCCTCGCGTGCGCGCCACGGTCGTGGCCATCGCCGATGAACTCACCCGGGACGGACTCGTCCTGCGCTACCGTCCCGAGCAGACCGACGACGGTCTCACCGGCGACGAAGGGACCTTCACGACCTGCTCGTTCTGGCTCGTCTCGGCCCTTGTCGAGATCGGGGAGGTGGTACGCGCCAAGGCACTGTGCGAACGTCTGCTGTCCCTTGCCAGCCCCTTGGGCCTCTACGCTGAGGAGCTGGATCCGGTGAGCGGCCGTCACCTCGGCAACTTCCCACAGGCGTTCACCCACCTGGCCCTCATCAACGCGCTCGTGCACCTCATCCGCGCCGAAGAAACCAACCGCGCGGCGCAGTTCGCCCCGGCCCACCGCACGCCCTGAGACGCAGACGAAGGTCAAGGTACGGATTGCAACGACGGGCTCAAGCTTCCACGGGAAGCCGCCCTGACGCGGGTCCCGGAACCGGATGTTCTGCCCCGCCGCAGCCGTGCGGAGACGTGACCCATTCGGAGAGGCAAGGAGCAGCCCATGTGGAGTGACGTGCAGGAATCCGAGCCCTCAGCTTCCTGGCTGGACCTGCCCGAGAATGGCTGGGGGGCGCTCATCGGCTGGGCAGCCGGCCTGGACAACTTACGCCGCCGCCCGTCCTCGGACGCCGGCAGGACAATCACCGGTTACACCGAGCGCGGGGGTAAGCAACAACCCTTCGAGGAACCGTTCACAGCTGCCGACCGGCTGGGAATCGACGATGACATCGACCGGTACCTCCGGGATGCCGGCCTCCCGCCGCGGCCGAGGGGCTACGTCTGGATGATCCGCGTCCCGGAAGGGCACGCATCATCCGAGGCCTTCCTGGCTGAGGTGGACACCGCAATCATTCGAACCGCCGAAGGCACTGTCAATCCGAAGCAGCTGCGGCCGATCTTCGCGGCTAGTCTCCGCGATTTCTATGCGAAGGACATTTGATCAACCAATACGGAGACCTGAGAACGGGCGGTGGGGGAGCTGGGCTGACAGGACCTGGAGCGATCTAGGGGAGTCCGCTCAGTCGTGGCCCGGCAGTCCAATGGCAGCCGTGCAGGGAGCCTCCCGTGGATTCGGCGCCTATCCGGCAGCTCATTTGTCGCCGTCGGGGCCGGGCAAGGAAGCGGACCGCCCAGGGACGTCCGCAATGTTCTCGAACTGTGGTTACTTAGCTTGGAAGCTGAGCGTATTTGTCCCGCTCGTCCAGGTCAAAGTGTCTTGTGTATAGGTCATTGCAATGGGACGTTTCAGGAATTCATGAATCCATGCTTGATATTCGCCGGCAGTACCGATGCAGCCGCTGGCGCCAGTGGCGATCTTCCCGAGGGTCATGATGTTTCCAGCAATTGTGACTGGGCCGCCAATGGGGGAGCAGTCCGTTTTCATGGCCAGCTGCAGGGTACCTTCGACGGAGCTCAGTCGAACCTTGATGGTCCCGGCCGCTGCCCAGGGTAGAGCCATACCGTTTGATGTTGCGGCGACGCTGCTGTAGGTGGAGCAAGGCGCGGTGGGCAGGAAAGCTGCGCACGTTTCCTGCGGCGGGCCTGAGGTGGCCGGGACGGGGCTGTTACCCACGGAGCTGGTCAGGGCCCCCGGTGATGTTGCTGCGATTCCGGAAGTGGTGGGCGTGGAGGCTGCTGATCCCGGCACCCCTGATGGGGTGGCTGCGCATGATGTCATGAGCAATGCCGCCAGAACCGAAATTCCTATTCGAAGGCGCCAGGCGCGATCCATTGTTCCCCCTTGAGAATGAACGCTGAACCCGAGCATAGGCTCCCAAACCTAGGTTGTCTTTGGCTTCTGCTGATGAATTTGACGGTCAAGATTCACGCCCATACCCCAGTCAAGGGACAAGAAATTGACATGGCGTTTCCCGAGGCGGCCCAGACGCCCGAAACGGAGGCTGACGGGGTGGCCATTTTCTTGCCATGAACCCTGGTTCGTCCTTACATACCGCCTACTGGCATCTCTGCGATCAAGTTCGGGCGTATTTGATATGGAATAGCGCCCAACTTCTGGGAATTTCGCACGTGGGCCGCGAGTATCTCCGCTAATGTCACGTTATGCAACATCTTCGTCGATTCCCGCCGGCTCTCTATGCCGAGGCTCTCGAGTCCTGGACGTTCCTCGATCTTGCCGACAAGCGTCCGCTTTTCACTTCGCCGTTCGGAGACGTGTTCTTGCAGACGGAGAGCGGATTCTGGTTCCTCGACGTCATTGCCGGTGAACTTACTCGGCTGTGGTCGAGCGAGGGTGACCTGATCGCGGTACTGAACTCTCGCGAGGGGCAAGCCGAGTACCTCATGGTCGGTTTGGCCGACCAGGCAGAGAACGCGGGCCTCCAACCGGGCGAGGCCGAAATCTACGGTTTTCGCATACCACCAGTTCTCGGAGGTCCAACCGCACTTAGCAACGTCGAGTTAGGCGAATTTGTCGTGACCCTGAACATTGCTGGCCAGATTCACGATCAGGTCCGAACTCTTCCCCCCGGAACACCGATCAGCGGAATATCCCTGGCCTAAAGGCGATGCACTAAGACGCATTGGCTGCATGGTCCGAATGGTCGGGGGAGAGGGGGCTGCCTGATGCATCTGATGAGATGCAGACTACAAGCGCGAAAGTGACTTACCGGTCTGAGTCCAGTTCGTCGGAGTTGGGTGGCTAGATCAGTCGGATGTTAGCGGCGAGAGGTCATGGGAATCCCATGCGGGCTGTTTCATGCCTTCCCCTGCCTAGCAGCGACAGGTACGCTCACGGTGAGAAACACTGGGGGAAAATTCCGCATGGACGTTGAGGGCACCGGCAAGGCTAGGTCCAGCAAGGCGACGTGGCAGTCCGTCTACTCCATGCTCGGGCCCTTGAAAATCGCCAATCTCACGATGCTGGTAGCCATCATCGTGGCCGTCGTGTTCCAACCCAAAGCTAATGATCCGAGCACCTACTGGGCAGCAGCTATGGTGGCCGTCGTTATGCTTGTGGCCGGCTTTTTCCTGGTTCGGGGAGGGCTCCGGTTGAAGCGCGTCCGGACATCGGCCGCGGAGGACCGGCGGCGTATCGCGGCGGGTCTTCCCCTGGACCCAGAAGACCCCGAAGACTAAATAGGCAGGGGCAGATAAGCCGCCCCGGGGGAGAATCATATTCGTCGAACTCTGCCCCCGGTTCCGCCGATCGATTGCCCCTACGTCCCGAGGCCAGGACCCGTTCAACTTCGAGGTCGGCCAGATCGAAGACGCCTTGCAGCTCTGCCCGGGTGAACGCCAGATTCAGGATCGAGCGCTCATGGGCGAAGAACCCGTCGGCATCATCGACGGTCCAGTTCTAGCTGCACGGTACCTCGAACCAGTTGACCTTTACACGCCCGGGCTGTTGCCCGGCGCGGCGCCGGTCGGGCCCGGATCCCTGTAACGGCGAGGACTTCGGCGTCCAGTCAGTCGAAACCGGGGAGTGCGTATCACCGGGTCCTAATCTGCAGATTCTGCACTTGGATTGATTCAACTTGACATAATGTTGATTATCGGCACTTAAAGTACGGCGGTAGCAGTGGACATTGCCGCAGCAAGAACGGTCAAGAAAAACACTAAATACGCCGTCGTCGTCTGTGTTCTCTGCGAACTCTTCCCAGTCCATGTTGGCAGTATTCAGGTTGTTATCGATTCCCCAAAGTTCACTGGCGACGCACCGGAACGGTTCATGTGACAATTCGTCCAAGTCAACCAAGCTTTGTCATCGGCGAAGCTCGTGCGGACCAAGAGTGAATTTTCTGTCCTTGGAAGAATCGGCATGCCGCTATCCAACCATGCGAATCAGGGCCGTATCTGTCAGCTTGCCTGGCCGCAGCCTGAGTACGGCAGTCTCAGGTGGTCAGAACCGAACTGCATAGAGCCACTGGGCGACTTGTTTTCGTACAGGGATGGCCTACATATTCTCCCTGCAGGAGCTCCTGCGGCTTTGCGGGATGTGGCGTCTGATAGTGTGATATCAGTTTCATCAGTTTCACCAGTTTCACCAGTTTCACCTACTTTCACCCTGGAGGTCCCGGTGCGGAACCCGTTCAAGCCCACCGCAGGAGCCACGCCGCCGGACTTGATTGGGCGGGCCGGGCTCTTGGATGAATTCGAGTACGGCCTGCAGTAAGGCTCGGGAGCGCCCGGGCTTTTGACCATCATCACCGGATCCAGAGGCATCGGCAAGACAGTCATGCTGAGCGCCGCGGAACGGATCGCGGGGACTCACGGCTGGGCGGTTATCTCCCGAACAGCAAACCCCGGTTTCCTCGCCGGAATCGGCGACGACATGCTCCGGCTTGTCGAGGAACTCGGAGACGGGCCCCCAACACGGAAAATCACAGCATTCTCGGCGGCAGGGTTCGGACTAACAACGCAACTCCCCCAGGAACGGAATGCCGACTGGCGACGGACCGGGAACGAACTTCTGCGGCTGTTGGACGCAAAAGGTACAGGACTCGTTATCACCATCGACGAGATACATGCGGTCGACCGCACAGAAATTTCCCAACTGGCCGCTGAAGTGCAGCATTTCATCCGCGACGGACTGCCCATCGGCCTCATCTTCGCCGGCCTGCCATCCGCCGTCTCCGACCTCCTAAATGAAGGAGTGGCGACCTTCCTGCGACGCGCCGACAGGATCAATCTCCATGAGGCAGCCATCGCCGAAGTCACCGCGTCCTACAGCGAGCTCTTCAGTGAGGGAGGAATAGTCGTCTCCCCCGGCCTCGTCAGTGAAGCCGCGGAGGCTACCGAGGGCTACCCCTTCCTTATTCAGCTTGTGGGCTACTACCTCTGGCTGGAGGCGGGAAAGGCCAACTGGAACCTGGATGAGAGCAGCGTGCACAGCGCCATCACCGCCGCCCAAAGACGAAACACATTAGTAGTCGTCGAGTCAGCACTGTCGGATATCTCGGACAAGGACCGCGAGTTCCTCGACGCCATGGCCCTTCAGGATGGACCATCGGCAGCGGGCCTGATCGGAAACATCATGACAGCCAAGCCCAACGTGGTGTCCAAGTACCGAAAGAGACTCATCGCCGCGGGACTGATCGAGTCAGCCGGCTACGGCAGGGTGGACTTCGCAATCCCCGGGCTCCGCCAATACCTCCGCGAAACAGCGTCGGCCTGAAGCAGTGACATAACGTCAGCGGAGCTCCTCGACCAGCCCGATGATGATTCCGGCGGGGCCGCGGACGTAGCCCAGCTTAGGGGGCCGGGAATTCTTGCCGTTGACGAACACCGTGCGTCGACCACATTCAGGAATCGGCGGAAAGTCCGCCCTGGATCATGACGGAAGAAGCTCCGGGCCGGCTCCTTGAAGAAGCCGGCCCGGAGCTCGTAACGGGTCACCCAAGGACGGCGCCTCGCCCGGAGCCCGGATTAGGCGGAGATCTTGTCCGCCATGCCGGAGTGTGCCGCGCGGGCCGCCGGCACGCCGTCGCCGTCCTGGCCGTACAGCCAGTCGTTGTACCGGAAATCGTTGTCCATCCGGCTCTTGAAGAGCAGGTTGCGCAGCGTCCGGGCCAGCCCGGAGACGTGCCAGGATTCGCCCCAGACGCGGGCGGTGCGCTGGACCCTGGCGGTGCGGCCGGCGCGGAGGTTGTTGAATTCCTTGATCGCGCCGTCCCAGGCTTCGGGGTGGACGCCGTCGGCGGTGAACACGGTGCCGGTGGTGACGTCCTGCAGCACTGCCGCGTCCTCGAGCGCCTGGCAGGCGCCCTGGGCCAGGTACTGCAGCATCGGGTGCGCGGCGTCGCCCATCAGCACCATCCGTCCGGCCACCCAGTTTTCGATCGGATCGCGGTCGTACATGGGCCAGCGCATGCTGGTGCCCAGGTTTTTCAGCGCAGCCTGGACGGCGGGGACGCAGTCCTTGTACGCGGCCTCGAGCTCGTCGACTCCCCCGTACTGCTCCTCGCCGCGCTCAAAGGAGGCGGACTTGAAAACGGCCACGGTGTTCAGCAGCTCGCCCTTGCGCAGCGGGTACTGCACGAGGTGGCAGTCCGGTCCGAGGTAGACAATGACGTCCTCGAGGTCCGCCTTGGGTGTGTGTTCGGTAATGGGCACGGTGCCGCGGTAGGCGACGTAGGCCGAGGGGACCGGCTCGTCGCCGGCAACGAGCGGGCGCAGGGTGGACTTGAGCCCGTCGGCGCCGATGACGACGTCGGCCTCGTAGTCCACACCGGCGGCCGTGTGGGCCACTCCCCTGCCGTTCACGGTCTCCACGCTCTCGACCATGACATCGTTGACCAGTTTCACGCCCGCCGCTTCGCAGCCCTCGAGCAGGACCCGGTGCAGGTCGCTGCGGTGGATCACCACGTAGGGCGCACCGTAGCGTTCCTCGAATTCCCCGCCGAGGCTCTGGCGCGTGAGCTCCTCGCCGGTGACGGCGTCGCGGAAGACCAGGTGCTTGGGCTGGACGCCAATCTCCAAGGCCTTGTCCAGCAGGCCCCAGCGTTTCAGGACGCGGGAGGCGTTGGGCGCCATCTGCAGCCCAGCGCCGACCTCGCCGAATTCGGGCGCCCGCTCCACGAGGGTGACGTCGGCGCCGCTTTCCCGCAGCGCGAGGGCTCCGGCCAATCCGGCCATTCCCCCTCCGATGACGAGGACATCGGTGGACCGGCCGTCGGTGGACAGGAAACTGGTGGACGGGACGTGCTCAGACATTGCTTGCTCCTGTTAGTGAAGGGGAGGTTGAGAGTTTTGATTTGAGTTTGAGCCCGACGGCGGCCAGCAGGACCGCTGCTATCGCGGCTGCACCGGCGAAGGCCAGGAAATTGGAATTGACGCCCAGACCGGCAGCCAGCAGGAGGCCACCGATCTGGGGTGCGGCGACGGCGCCGATGCGGCCGGTCCCCAGTGCCCAGCCCAGCGCGGTCCCGCGCAGGTGCCCGGGATAGTGGCTCGCGACGGCGGCGATGATGAGGCACTGCGTGCCGTGGGTGCCGACGCCGGCGAGGACCAGCATGAGGTACACGACGGTGACCGGCGGTCCCGCAACCAGGACCACGAGGGCGCCGGCGGCGACGGCGGCCGCGGCGATCGCCGTCGGAATCGGACCGAAGCGGGTCCCGGCCCAGGCCGTGATCACCGAGCCGGCCACCGCACCCAGGTTGAGGGCCAGGGCGAAGGTCAGGGCGGAGCCTAGGTTGTAGCCGGCCAGCTGCATGAGGTTGGGCAGCCAGGTTCCCAGCCCGTACCAGGCGAACAGGGTAGCGATCGTCGCGAGGGCGAACAGCAGGCTCACCCCCAGGTAAGGGGCGCGGAGCAGGGACTTGAAGCCGATCGGCTCTTTGAGGTTGCGAGTTCCCCTGTCCGCGGCACTGACCGGGGCCAGCGTCTCGGGCAGGTATTTCAGTCCGAGGGGCACCACGATCATCAGTGCGAGCACGGCCACGAGGAACATGGACTCCCAGCCGAAGGCAGGGATCAGCTGGATGCCGACGAGGGCGGCGATGGACCCGCCGATCGGGACGCCGGACATCATCAGGGTGGCGATGGTGGACCGCCACTTAGTGGGGACCAGTTCGGCAACGAGGGCGTTCGCCGAGGGCACCAGGCCACCGAGCCCGATGCCCGCCAAGAGCCGCAGCCCCCCGAAGGCGGCCGCATTGGGGGCGAAGGCGCAGAGGATGGTGAAAATCGAAAAGACGATGGCACAACCCAGGATGGTGCGGCGGCGGCCCCACGAGTCGGCCATCCGGCCGGCGAAGATCGCCCCGATCATCATGCCGACGAAAGCCATGGAACCAATTGTCCCGGCGGTGGCCTTGGTCAGCCCCCATCCGGTCTCGGAGATCAGGGAGGACTGGACCGTGCCGTAGACGATCAGGTCGTAGCCATCGAAGACCACCAACAGCCAGCAGACCAGGACGGCGGCTGCCGAGCCTTTGGAGAACCGTGATGCAGGCCCACCAACGGTTGAGGGAGCAGGGGCCCCCGGCGAAGACCGTTGCGGCACTGCAACAGATTGTGTGTGATTCATGCCACTCACTGTCCTAGCCGCCGCAGGTGAACCACAATACAATTCTGATGTGCAGAACAACCCATCCGGCAGAGCGGCCCGCAAGCCCGTCCAGAAACGGCCCACCTATTCCATCGAGGCGGTGGACAACGCGCTGCAGCTCCTCCAGTTGCTCCGCGACGGCGGAGCACTCCGGCTCAAGGACGCCGCCGAGGAGCTGGGCGTGGCGCCGTCCACCGCCCACCGCCTGCTGGCGATGTTGGTCTACCGGGGATTCGCCGTGCAGGATGAAACGCGCCGCTATGTCCCCGGCCCGGCAATGGGCGTCGGGCCGGCCGGCCTGAGCTGGACCCGGCTGCTCCGATCCCTGGCCCAGCCGCACATGGAGCTTCTCTCTGCACGGCTCAACGAGACGGTGAACCTCATGGTGCGGGTGGGGACGAAAGTGCGCTTCCTGGCGACGGTGGAAGGGAGCAATGTGCTGCGGGTTGGTGACCGGCAGGGGACGGTGATGGCCGCCAACAAAACGTCCGGAGGCAAGGCCATGCTCGCCGAACTGGAACCGCCGATGATCGATCAGCTCTTTCGCAGCAACAATGCCGAAATTGGCGGGGACACCATTGCGGCCGCGGAGTACCCGGCGTTCCTGCGTGAGCTTGAATCCGTCCGCAGTAACGGATTCGCGGCCAATTTCGAAGGCACGGAAGAGGGCGTGAGCGCGCTCGGGATGGCCCTGCACAACCGGCACGGGCACGTGGTCGGCGCACTCAGCGTCGCCACCCCCGCGACCCGCTTCCGCCGCGTGTTTGACGCCGGACTGGTTCCCGCCCTGCGGGAAACCTGCCGGCAGCTGGAGATCGACATCGCGGCCAACCCGGCCGAGCCGGACTGAGCGCCGCGGGAGCCCGGTTCCGGGAATTCTGACCAGCAGAATATGTTGGGGGTCACACACCGGCATCCGTAGAGTCGAACTACGCCAACGAACTGTTCTGACCTACCGAGGAGGCCCACGTGTCCATCAGCGCCGAGAACACGACTCACGAATCAGTGGCCGCGGGGCACACTGCTCCGGAGCCGACGCCCGAAGAAGCGGCCCAGCTCAAAGAGCTGTACCGGGATTTTGACCGCGAAAACCTGATCCCGCTGTGGACCGAGATCGCAGACCTCATGCCGATGGTCCCGACCCCCAAGGCGGTCCCCCACGTCTGGCGGTGGAGCGACCTTTACCCGCTGGCTGCCCGTGCCGGCGATCTGGTCCCGGTGGGCCGGGGCGGGGAACGCCGGGCCATCGCCCTGGCCAATCCCGGCCTGGCCGGGACGCCGTACGCCACACCCACGCTGTGGGCAGCCATCCAGTACCTCGGCGCCCGCGAAACGGCGCCCGAACACCGTCACTCGCAAAACGCCTTCCGCTTCGTCGTCGAGGGCGAAGGGGTCTGGACTGTGGTGAACGGGGACCCGGTGCGGATGTCCCGCGGCGACTTCCTGCTGACCCCGGGCTGGAACTTCCACGGGCACCACAACGACACCGATGAGCCGATGGCCTGGATCGACGGCCTGGACATCCCGTTCGTGCACTACGCTGACGCCGGCTTCTTCGAATTCGGCACCGAGCGCGTCACCGACGAGGCCACCCCGGACATCTCCCGCTCCGAGCGGCTCTGGGCGCACCCGGGCTTGCGCCCGTTGTCGGGCCTGGATGACACCACGAGCTCCCCCATCGCGGCCTACCGCTGGGAACACACGGACCGTGCCCTGTCCGAGCAGCTGCTGCTCGAGGACGAGGGCCATCCAGCCACTGTGTCCCAGGGCCACGCCGCCGTCCGCTACACCAACCCCACCACCGGTGGGGACGTGATGCCGACCATCCGCGCCGAATTCCACCGGCTCCGCGCCGGGGCCAGCACCGAAGCGGTCCGCGAGGTGGGCTCCAGCGTCTGGCAGGTCTTTGAAGGCTCCGGCTCGGTGGTCCTCAACGGCGAAACCCGGACCCTGGCCAAGGGCGACCTCTTCGTGGTCCCGTCCTGGCAGGAATGGTCGCTGCAGGCCGGAACCCAGTTTGATCTGTTCCGCTTCAGTGACGCCCCCATTTTTGAACGGCTGAACTTCAACCGCACCTACATCGAAGGACGCAACAAGTAATGAGACTTCTCACCCTCCGCACCTCTGTTGGAGACAAAACAGCTAATAAGGCTGTCCGCCAGGACGGCGACACCCTGACCGAGATCGACGGCTTTGCCGACGTCGGAGAACTGCTCCGCACCCAGGACTGGGAAGCAACCGCTAAGGCGGCGGCCGGCGCCACGCACCCTCTCGAGGGCGCCGACCTGGACGCCGTCGTGCCCTCCCCCGGCAAGATCATCTGCGTGGGCCACAACTACCGCAACCACATCAAGGAAATGGGCCGGGAAGTCCCCGAGTTCCCCACCCTGTTCGCCAAGTACCAGGAATCCCTGATCGGCCCCAACGATGACCTGGCGCTGCCGCAGGAATCCGACGCCGTCGACTGGGAAGCCGAACTCGCCGTCGTGATCGGCAAAAAGGGCCGCCGGATCAGCGAAGCCGACGCCGCGGACCACATCGCCGGCTACGCCGTCCTGAACGACGTGTCCATGCGCGACTACCAGTTCCGCACCATCCAGTGGCTGCAGGGCAAGACCTGGGAGAAGTCCACCCCGTTCGGCCCCGCCTTGGTCACCAAGGACGAGTTCACCGCCGGGCCGCTGATGACCTCCGCGGTCGACGGCGAAATCCAGCAGAGCACCCCGACCGGTGACCTCGTGTTCACCCCGGAGTTCCTGGTCTCCTACATTTCCACGATCATCACGCTGAACCCGGGCGACGTGATCGCAACCGGCACCCCGGGCGGCGTGGGCCACGCCCAGGACCCGAAGCGCTACCTGCAGGAAGGCCAGATCCTGGTCACCACCATCGAGGGACTGGGCCAGCTGAAGAACCGCGTCATCAAGGAAGCCTGATGGTTGCCCGCCAGGACCAGACGACGGACCCGGAACTGCTCGCGGCGCTGCTGCAGGCGCGGCGCGGCACGGCGTTCTTCGCCCGCAAGCTCAACGAGCTCTCCGACGCGGAACTCGACGGCGACTCGCTGCTGCCGGGCTGGACCCGCCGCCACATCACCGCGCACATCGGCTACAACGCCCGGGCCATCGCCCGGCTCATCGAATGGGCTGCCACCGGGGTAGAGACCCCGATGTACCCGTCCACGGAGGTCCGGGACCACGAGATCGACTTCGGCGCCACGCTGAGCCCGATCGCGCTCCGGCACCTTTTCGACCACTCCGCCGTGCACCTGAACGTCGAATGGCGCGACCTGCCGGGGGGCGCCTGGCACCACAAAGTCCGCACCATCCAGGGCCGGGAAGTGCCCGCCACGGAAACGGTGTGGATGCGCAGCCGCGAAGTCTGGATGCACGCCGTCGACCTCGCCAACGGCGCGAGCTTCGCCGACATCCCGGCACCGGTGCTGGAACGGCTCCTGACGGACATTACCGGCGCCTGGCACACCCGCGGCACCGATCAAGGCCTCGTCGTCGCGGTCACCGACCGCGACCTGACGTTCGGGGACACGGCGACGGCGACCCCCACCGTGGTCTCCGGACCGCTGGCCGCCGTCGTCGAATGGGCCGCCGGACGCGGCAATGGCGGCGTCACCGCCACCGGGCCCGGCACTGAAGCGAACGACGGGACGGTTCCAGCCGCCCCGAAGTGGATTTGAGCACTGGCTAAACGGCCGTAAAAGCGGAAGGCCCCCTCGGCGAGGGGGCCTTCCGCTTTTCGTGCCTGGTTGGCTCAGCCCGGGTGCACGACTGGAGTGTCGCCAGCTGATCCGGTGAACGTCTCGCGGTCGATGTTGATGAGCAGCAGGGCTACCGGGGCAATCAGGATCGCGACGCCTGCGGCCCAGAGAAACACCATGGCATAGCCTGCAGAGAGGGCCGACAGCGTCGCGCCACCGGCCGTGGCTGCTGCGGCGATAGTGCTGAACAAGGCGATGCCAAGGGAGCCGCCGATCTGCTGCGAGGCGTTGACCAACGCACTGGCCACACCGGAGTCATCCTTGTCCACGCCGAACAGGGCAAGGTTCTGCATGGGCACGAACACCATGCCCAGCCCGATGCCAAGCAGAAGCAGGGCGGGAAGCATGTTGACGAAGTAGCTGCCCTGGGCGCTGACCCGGGTGAGCCACAGCATCGCAGCCGCCATGAAGACCGGCCCCGCGGCCGTCGGGATTTTGGCCCCCAGTTTCGGCAGGTTCTTCGCGACGAGCGCTGCCGTGATGATTACCGCAACGGTCATCGGCAGCGAAGCCAGCCCGGCGAGGAACGGAGCGAAGCCCAGCACGATCTGGATGTAGAAGTTGATGAACAGGATGCCGCCAATGAGGACAGCGCCGGAAAGGAACGACGCCAGGAAGGCGGCCGCGCGGTTTCGTTCGGTGGCCACGCGCAGCGGCAGGAGCGGATGCCTGACTTTCGTCTCGACCAGGACGAAGAGTGCCAGGAGAACTGCGCCGCCGGCAATGAAGCCCCAGGCTTCGGGGGCACCCCAGCCGTGCTCGGCGTTGGTGAAGCCGTAGACAAGGGATCCCAGGCCGAGGGCTGCCAGAATGACCCCGGGCCAGTCGTACTTGGTGGACCCCTGGGCCTTGCTTTCACTGACCAGGGACCACACGCCGAAGAGGGCGATGGCGGCAATCGGCACATTTACGAAGAAGCACCAGCGCCAGCTCACGTGTTCGGTCAAAAACCCGCCCAGCAGGACACCGGCGGCCGCGCCGACGCCGGTAATGGAACCGAAAATCGCAAACGCCGTGCCGCGGTCCTTTCCGACCGGAAAGGCGACGGTCAGCAGCGCCAAGGCTGCCGGGGCCAGCAGCGCAGCGAACACGCCCTGCAGCGCTCGGGCGCCGATCAGCTCCCAGGGCTGCTGCGCGATGCCGCCGACCAGGGACGCGGAGGCGAAGCCGACGGCGGCCACAAGGAACGTCCGCTTGCGGCCCCAGAAGTCTGCGATGCGTCCGCCGAGCAGCAGGAAGGCGCCGAAGGCCAGCGCGTAGGCCGTGACCACCCAGGAGCGGGTCGAGTCGCTGATCCCCATCTCGAGCTGGAGGCGCGGAAGCGCCAGATTCACGATCGTGCCGTCCAGCACCACCATGAACTGCGCGAGGGCGAGGAACACCAGCGCCCACCAGCGTTTCCCTGGCCTGCTCCCCCGCCGGACGACTGCCTCTTCCAACTGCGTTGCCATACCCATGTCCCATCCTCCAAAGTAGTAATACTTATAAAAGTATAACTATCGGGGGCGACGGGTCATGACCGTTGCAGGGGGTGATGTGGGTTACTCGGGTTCGGAGAGTATCGAGGCGAGGCGCTGCAGGGCCGGGAGGCTGGCGGCAATTTGCTCGCGCTCTTCAGGCAGCAGCCGGGAACTTGCCGACTCCAGCGCCTCCGCCCAGGCACCCTCCAGGAGCGCCTTGATCCGCTGGGATTCGGCCGTGGGGTGGAGGGCGACGTAGCGCTTGTCCGCGGCGTCGCGGATCCGGGTGACGAGGCCGGCGGCGACCAGCTCACGCAGCTGGACGCTGACGTTGCTGAACTGCCGCCCCAGACGGGAAGCGACTTCCGCGACGGTGATGCCGGGGTGGCTTTCGATGACGCGGAGGATTTCCAGGACGCCGTTGGACAGCGGCCGGACGCCGGTGTCATTGTGCGACTTCCGCCGGACGTCGGCGGAGATGTCGATCACGGCGACGGCCAGGGCCCGGTGGTCGACTGCCTCGTCCAGCACTTCGCCTGCGCCAATACTTTCCATTCCATAAGCATAGGCGTCCGTCTGCGAGGGCAGGCTTAGCCCTCGTCGCAGAGCAGGTGATACCAGTTATCGGCGAGCACCTCGAGGGCGTGTTCCCGGTTTGGTTCAAACTTCCGTCGGGTCCAGAGCGTGGCCACGTAGTCGAGCGAGGTGAAGGCCAGGGTGCCGCGAATGTGGTGCGTCTCCTCCGGGAAGCGCCCTGCCAGCTCCATTCCGCGCACGAGGTCCGAGATGACCTCTTCATGCCATCCCTCGACCAAGGCGCGCACTTCGCGATCGATGGCGGCGGCCTCCTCGAGCACGTCGAGGTACGGGCGGAAGACCGGCCAGAGCGCCGCCCGCGACTCCAGCCAGGCCAGGATGCCCGCCAGTTCGCCCGCACGCACGACGTCGACGAGCTCGGCCGCGGTCGATCCCCGTTCGGGGCCGGCCGCGCGGTCCAGTACGGCGTTGACGCGGGCCATGAAGTCCCGCATCAGGTCGCTGCGCGTGGGGTAATAGGCGTAAAAAGTCACCCGGGTGGTACCGGCCGCAGCGGCGATCTCATCGATCGTCGTCGCGGCGTAGCCCTTCTCGGTGAAGAGCTCCAGCGCCCGTTCGACGATCACGTCGCGGGTCAGCTGCTTCTGGGCTTCTCGCAACGACGACATGGATCAATCCTAACGGTGTTGTGCGGCGTCAGGTTAGAGCGGGCGCGCCGCACGCAGCGCGGCCGGACCGGCGTCGGCGAACCGGCGCAGCTTGGGGACGGGGATTCGGTAGTTAAGCGCGGCGGCGGTGCCGGAACCGTCCGTGTTGTCCCAGCGAAGCAGCATCGAGCCCGCGCCCCCGCCGGGCTCGCAGTAGTCGGGAGGCCCGACAGCCGGCGCGAAGCCCGCCGACTTGAGCGAGAGGCCGAAGCCCTCCGTCCAAAAGTAGGGCTGGAAGTCGAACTCGGGCGCCGCGTCACCCTTCAGGAGGCCGACGCCGGCGACCCTGGCCTGGTCGATGGCGCTGGTCCAGAGGGGCACCCGTTCCACCCCGCGGCGGGTCGGGAAGGACGCCACATCGCCGGCGGCGACGATGTCCGGCCGGAGCCTGCCGCGCGAATCGACCCGCAGCTCTCCGTCGACGAGAAGGTTCGAGCCGGCGAGCCAGCCGATGTTCGGCTCATCGCCGATGGCGGTGACCACCAGGTCAGCCTCCAGCACGGTGCCGTCGGCCAGGACGACCTTTGCCCCGGCACCGTGATCGACAAGCCGGGCCTTCCCGCCGCCAACCACGCGCAGTCCGCGCCGGATGGCGGCGGCGGTGAAGATGTCCGCCAGATGGTCGCCGAGCTGACGCGCCAGGGGCTTGCCGTCGGAGACGAGGGTGACCTCGCAGCCCACGTGCACGCAACCGGACGCGACCTCCATGCCCAGCGCTCCGCCGCCGATCACGATAACCGACGGGCGCGATGCGACGCGTTCCTTGAGGAGGATCGCATCCTCGATGGTGCGCAGGGTGAGTTCCCGGTGGGAGCCGTCCCGTTGCGGTCCGGCTGTTCCCTTCTTCTGCGTCTCTTGCGCACCCGCCCCGAGTCGCTTTGCCCGGGAACCCGAAGCGATGACGAGGCCGTCATACGGCAGCTCCCCTCCCTCGTCCAGGCGCACCAGCCGGGCCCCGACGTCCAGGCCCGTGGCGCTGACTCCGAGCAGCTCCGTTGCTTCGTGGGTCGGCTCGGGGAGCACATGGGGTTGGAGTCCGCCGTCGCTGTTCCCGTCGCTTTGCCCGTCGACAGCGTGCAGCAGCGCCTTGGAGAGGGCCGGCCGGCTGTAGGGCTGGTGGCGCTCCGCGCCCACAACGGTGAGCTCGCCGTCGAAGCCGGCCGAGCGCAGTGAGTCGCAGGCCGTGAGCCCGGCGATGCCGTTGCCGACCACCACGATCTTTCGCATCGTCATGCCGCGGCCAATCGCAGTGCGGCAACCGGGCAGACCCTTACCGCCGCCTTCGCGGCGTCCAGGTCAGCCCCTTCCACGTCCGGGACGTCGAGTACCAGCTCGCCTTCATCGTCGAGGTGCATCAGCCGGGGCGCGGCCTCTTCGCAGAGGCCGTGACCCTCGCAGCGCGGCCGGTCAAGTTCGATCCTCATGCTGCCACCACCTTGGCGACCTGGAGCGACTCGAGGCTCCGCGTGATGTTGCTCGGCTCCCGGACCTCATCGGAGATCGTCAGCGTTCTCACCCTGCGGGCAAGCGCCTCAATAATCGCATGCGCTTCCAGTTTCGCCAGGCCCTGGCCGGCGCAGCCGTGCGGTCCGTAGCCGAAGGACAGGTGGTCCACCGGGTTCCGCATCACGTTGAAGGTGTCGGGATCCCCGTAGTGCCGCGGGTCGCGGTTGCCGGCCCCAAAGAGGATGCCCACCTGGGCCCCTGCGGGAATCGTGACGCCCTCGATCTCCACGTCGCGCATTGCCTTGCGGCCCCAGATGTGGACCGGGGCCCAGTAGCGCAGCACTTCGGCGAACGCTGCGGGGACCAGGTCCGGGTTCTTCCGGACCAGGTCGAACTGCTCGGGGTGGCGGCCGAACAGCGCAATGATGTTCCCGATTGACGCGATTGTCGTGTCAACGCCCGCTCCCAGGTACTGGTGGATGATGTGCCCCGCAGAACCCTGGGGTATGTCGCCGCGTGTCTCGGCATCGAAAATACCTCGGCCGATCGAGCCAGGCGCCAGGTCTTCTGCGGTGACCGACGAGCACCAGCCGTAGAGCTCGCCGGCGATCGGGAAGCTCTCCTGGGTGCGCTGGTTCAGCGGGCCGAGGACCTGCATCGCGGCCTGGCCCCAGCGCAGCATGTTGTCCTTGACGTGTCCCTGGAAGCCAATGAGGTCGGCAACGATTTCGATCGGGAAGGCCCGGGCCAGGGAATCGATGGCCTCGAAGCTGCCGCTGGCGGCGAGTTCGGCGACGAGCTTGTCCGCCTTTTCGTCGATGACGACTTTCAGGCCGCGGAGCGCCCGGGGGGTGAGGTTTTGGGACAGCGTGGCGCGGAGCTGGGTGTGGACGGGCGGGTCGGAGGCAAGCGAGGTGCCCTGCAGCGCCTCGTTCACCATGGGGTTGAAACCGATGCTGGTGGACGAGAAGGTCTCCGGATCGCCGAGCGCGTCGCGGATGACGTCGTAGCGCGTCAGGACGTAGAGGTCGTTCTTGGGGAGGTGGACCACTGCGGCCTGCTCGCGGAGCGCGGCGTAGGTAGGGTAAGGGTCGACCAGGATGTCGTCGTCCCAGATGTCGATGCCGGATTCGGTGGGTGCAGTCACGGTGTTCTCCTTGCGGAAGGTAGGTGGTCAGGTCAGTGCCGGAGGCCGTCAGGCTTAGACGGCGGCCTCGGCGTTTACTTCGGTGGTCTCGGCGATGGCCTCGGGCGCGGGCGCCGAGGACCGTGCAGAGATGAAGAGGGTGAGAGTGGCGGAGAGGATCGCCGCGATGCCCGCGGTGAGGTATACAGCCTGGAACCCCTGGCCCAGTGAGGTCCCTGCCACACCCTGGATTTGCGGCTGTGCGGCGTTGAGGGCCTGGACCATACCGTCAACCGCCGGGGTGGGCGCGCCGCCGGCCAGTGCCTGGCCGGAGAACTGGGCGATGACCCCGTCCCAGCCGGCGAGGAAGCCCAGCGGCGGCACGTTCGCCAGCCCGCTGACGGCCTCTGCGGGCAGTCCCGCCCCGCCGAGGATCCCGGCAAGGGGACCCGCGAAGGCCGTGGCTCCGATGCCGAAGGCGATGGCTGAGCCGACAACGGGGCCGAGGGCGAAGCCGAGGTCGCGCAGGAGGTTCGTCGTCGCCGAAGCCATGCCGATCTGCTGGGGCGGGACGGTGTTGATGGCAACAGCGGTGACGGAACCGACGGTGAGCGCGAATCCGATACCCAACAGCAGGAGCGGCGGAATGAAGGCCGTCCAAGGCGTGCCGCCGAAGGCCTCCGGAGTGCCGAGGGCGAATGTAGAGAGCCAGAAACCGGAGACTGCCATGAAGACGAAGCCCGCGGTGAGCACCCAGCGCGGTGCTACGTGGTGGATGAGCCACCCCACCACCGGGATGAAGGCGAATGCCGGGCCCTGGATGAAGACGAACAGCACACCGACCTTCCAGGTCTCGGCCAGCGCGAGTCCACTGACGGCGACGCTGGTGCTGAAGCAGATCGCGAGGAAGGCGAACATGCCGGTGACCGCCACAATGCCGGTGATCGAGTAGGCGCTGTTCTTGAACAGCGACAGGTGAATCAGGGGCTGCGCGGTGCGTGATTCGATGACGACGAAGGAGACCAGGAGGATTCCGCCCGCGACGTAGCTTGCAATCACCTGGGCGCTGCCGAAGCCGGCATCAACCGCTGTCACCGTGGCGTAGAGGACGGCGATAAGTCCGAGCGCGAGCGTAATCTGGCCAGGGATGTCCAACTTGCGCCCCTCGGCTGCTGCGGAGTCCTTCGCCCGGAGCGCGACGAGGAGTACGAGCACGGCAATTGCGGCCGCAACCAGGTAGGCCGCCCGCCAGCCGCTGAACCCGTTCGGCGCACCCGGCGCAGCACCCGGCACGGTGAAGAACTGCGCGGTGAAGCCAGCGAGCACTGGGGAGATCACCGCGCCGAGGGACAGGAACCCGGCCCACGTGGCGATGACCTTCGCCCGTGCGCGGTGATCCGGGGTGATCGCGGCGATCATGGACAGCGAGATGGGGAACAGGATGCCCGCCCCAATGCCGCCGACGGCCTGGGCGGCGATCATCATCTCGGTTGTCGGCGCCAGCGCAGCCATGACGGAGCCGACGATGCTGACCCCGGCTCCGATGTACAGAAGCTTCTTGCGTCCGAACAGGTCGCCCAGGAGGCCCCAGCTGAGTTCGAACACGACAATACCCATCAAGAACATGCCCGCGATCCAGGTCAGGCCCGCGCCTGAAGTATGGAATTCCGCGGCGAACGTGCCGCTGAGGGCGCCCGGCAGCGCGTTGGTGATCTGGGCCAGTGTGACCGCGCTGTAGGCGGCTATGAAAGTGGCTCGCACCGAGCTGCGGCTCGGTACCGAAATGGTCTGACTCATCGATGAAACTCCTTTGTTCCGGGTCGATCCTCCGGTGACGCGCCATGACTGGTGCCCTGCCGGAGCAAGAGCCGGCAGGCGGAGGTGGATGTGGCGCTCACCACAGTCTGATATCAATCTTTACGAGATGTCAAGAAAACATACTCAACGTTTGCTTCATGAACGCATCGACACCCAAAGGACGTGTACGGCTCGTCTGTTTTCTTGACACACTGTAAAGAAAGATGTGATGCTGGCTACACCGCAACGGGGCTACGGCACGGTCAGGCACCCCGGCGCCCCTGTATTCAGCACCCGATCTTCAAGGGAGAAGCCAAGTGAGTCACACCACACCCGTCGATAGCGGGGACGCGTTCCTCGCCCCCACCGGGCAAACCGTCAATACGGTATTGGGTCCCGTCCCTGCCTCGGAACTGGGCGTAGTCGCGCTCCATGAGGCCCTATTGTCAGTGGTCCCGGGCGCCCAGTACGCACCAGAGATCTCCATGGACAGGGCACAGATCTTCGAGGCCCTGGCGGCCAAGCTCGCGGACTTCCGCGAGCACGGCGGGCAGACGATCGTCGACAGCACGGGCATGTTCCACGGCCGCGACCTCAAGCTCTACGAGGCGTTGTCCCGCACCACCGGCGTCCACATCGTCGCCTCCACGGGCCTGGGCCCGGAGGAAGAACTCGGCGGATACTTCCTGACGCCGCAGACCAACCCGCCCACCCCGTGGCCGGCCGAAAAGTTCGCCGATCTCTTCGGCAAGGAGGTCACTGAGGGGATGGTGGTTCCCCGGGTCGAGCGCCGCGCCGCCGCCGGCATCGTCGCGACCATTGCCGACCGCGCCGGCATGACCCCGACCGAGGAAAGCCTGTTCCGCGGCTCCGCCCGCGCCGCCAGGAACACCGGCGTCCCGGTCTCTATCCGCTTTGGCGCCGATGTCCTGCACGATCTGGACATCGTCCTGGACGAGCAGCTCGGGGCCGACCGGGTGCTCGTCGGCGACCTCGACCGCAGGGACGCTGCCGGCTCCGCCATCGAGGTGGCCGCCCGGGGAGCCTTCGTCGGCATCGACCATGTGGGCCTGAACGACCACGCGGACTACCTCACCGACCATGGCCGCGCCGAACTGGTGTTCGGGCTCGTCAAGGCAGGCCATGCCGACCGGATCATCCTGTCGGGCAACTCGATCGGCGTTGCCAAAGGGCTGCCGGAGTACAACCTGCCCTACAGCCACGTCCTGACGACGTTCGTGCCGTACCTCAAGGCCCACGGCCTGAGCGACGAAGACGCCCGGCGCATCCTCGTGGATAACCCGCGCAACCTGCTGACCGTGCGCTAAGCACCGCTCGGTCCACACACAACAAGCTTTCGAAACCCTGAGGTGAACGAATGACCAAGGTCAACACCGTGCTGGGAACCATCCCGGCCGAAGAACTGGAAATCGTGGCGGTCCACGAGCACATTGGCTACGGCATGCCCGGGTCCGAACTGGATACCAAGTGGTGGAAGTCGCCGGAGCAGGCTTACGAGGAAACCGTGCCGAAGCTGCGGAAGTTCCGCGAATACGGCGGCGGTACCTTCGTGGACGCCACGGGCATCTGCAACGGCCGCGACGTCGACTACTACAAGTCCCTGTCCCGGAAGACGGGCGTGCACATCGTTGCCTGCACCGGCTTCGTCGGCGGCGACACCGCCCTGCCGCACTTCTCCCGCGCAAGCGTGGACTACCTCACGAAGGTCTTCATCCACGAGATCACCGTCGGCATCGGCAACACGGGCGCCAAGGCCGGCGTCATCAAGGTCGGCGTGAGCCGCGGCGGACGCATGACGGATCTGGACAAGCGCATTTACCGGGCCGCGGCCCGCGCCGCCGTCGTCACCGGCGCTCCGGTCCTGACCCACCTGGCCATCGACCCGGAACCGGCAGTGAACATCTTCAACGAAGAAGGCCTCCCGCTGGACCGCGTGCTCTTCGGCCACGCCGACGACGGCCTGAACGCTCCGGTCACCCCGCACGATTGGATCTACGAGCAGGGCGGCCGCATCGGCTTCGACACTTTCGGCTACGACCTCGAGCTGCCTGATCCACCGTTCTGGGGCCGCAAACGTGCCGAACGCATGGAGCACTTCGTCAACCTCGTGAACAAGGGCTATGCGGACAAGCTCCTCGTCTCGGCGGACGCAAACTGCAGCCCGCTGGGCTGGCCGGGCGTGAAGGGCCACACCATCAACTACATCTTCGAGGACATGATCCCCGACATGCGCGCGGCCGGCATCGACGACGCCACCCTCAAACTTCTGCTTGAGGACAACCCGGCCGGCTTCCTGTCCCTTCACGCCTGACCGGACAGACCCCCACAACTTGCCCGTTCCGCCAGACATGGCCCGGGCCCAGAAAGAGTCAAGAAAGAGATGAAACCATGAAGGCTGAAGACATCAAGAACCTCAAGATCGCCATCGTCGGCGCGGGGTACGGCGGCGCAGCGGCGGCCAAGGCCCTGAGCCTGCTCGGTGCCGACGTCAGCGTGTACGAACAGGCATCCCAGATGCGGGAGGTCGGCGCCGGCATCGGGCTGCGTCCTGCCACCATGCACCGGTTCAGCCAGTGGGGCATCTTCGACACGATCGCGAACGTAAGCTCCCCGAGCGACTACTTCGAAATCCTCACCGCCACGGGTGAGCCGATCATGAAGGACACCTGGCCTGAGTTCGGCGGGCAAAGCCAGACCCACCTCATCCACCGCGGCGACTTCATCGACGCACTCCTGAGCGTGCTGCCGCAGGGCATGGTGCACCTTGGCCACAAGCTGGAGACCATCGAGGACAAGGGCGGCCGCCCCGTCCTGACCTTCACCAACGGCACGACGGTCGAGGCGGACCTGGTGGTCGGCGCCGACGGCATCAAGTCAGTGGTGCGCGAGCAGCTCTTCAGCGACAAAGGCCCGGTGTTCTCCGGCGAACACGCCTACCGCGCTGTGATCTCCGCCGACGACGCCCACGGCATGGTGGTGGACGACAACCTGCGGATGTACATGGGCAGGGGCACGAAGGTCTACCTGCTGCCGCTGCGCCACCGCAACCAGATGTCCTTCGATATCACCGCACTGTGCCCGGACAGCACCTGGGCCCCCACCATCACGAAGGATGACCTCGTGGCGACGGTGGAGGGCTTCGACGAGCGGATCGTCAACATCGCCCGCGGCCTCGACATGGACACCGTCAACATCCGCGCCGTCTACGACATCGACCCGGTCGACACGTGGCACACGGACTCCGTCGTGCTCATGGGCGATGCGGCCCACTCGATGCTGCACCACCAGGGCCAGGGCGCCAACTCGGCCATCGAGGATGCCGGTGCGCTCGCCGATGCCTTGGCGGAGGCCGGCTCTGTCAAGGATGCACTGGCCCTGTTCCAGGCAACCCGCAAGCCGGTAACGGACGAGCTGCAGCGCATCTCGCGTCAGGGGTGGACCGAGGACGAGGTCAATGACGTCTTCCCGGGGCAAAAGCCCACGTCCCAGAAGCCCGCCGCCGTCAACGCACCAGCAGAGTCGAAGGCCTGACTCATGACCATCCATCCCGAAATTGCCAAGATCCTCAGCACCCTGCCGGCGCCCGACGGCTCGCCGCTGAACCCGGGGGCCATGCGCGCCGGCGAGGCCGCGCAGGTTCCCGCATTGGAGGACCGTCTGCCGCTGCACTGCGTCGAGGACGCCACCGCAGTGACGCCATCGGGCGAGGTGCCCGTGCGGATCTACACGCCGGCCGGGGCCGACGCTCATGGGCTTCTGGTGTACCTCCACGGCGGGGCGTTCTTCCTCGGCAGCCTGGACACGCACGACCACGTTGCCCGGGCCCTGGCCAAGGAGACAGGTCATAAGGTCATCTCTGTCGGCTACCGCCTGGCGCCCGAGGCTGCTTTCCCTGCCGGCCTCGACGACTGCTACGGGGTGGTCCGGTGGGCCGCCGAGCAGGGTACGAGCCTGGGCTGGGACGGCAAGAACCTTGCCATCGCCGGCGACAGTTCGGGCGGCAACTTCGTCGCCGCCGTCGCAGCGATGGCCCACGACGACGGGTTCGACCGGATCACCCATCAGGTCCTCTTCTACCCGTCCCTGGACCTGGACTTCGACGTCGACCGCTACGCCTCGCTGCGGGAGAACGCCGAAGGATTCGGCCTGGAGACGGCGGGTCTCAAGCCATTCAACTCCTTTTACCTGGAGAACGGGGCGGACCCGGCGGACCCGCTCGTCTCCCCCATCAAGCGCGATGACCTCACAGGCCTGCCGGCGGCGCTCATCATCACCGCCGAGCACGACCCCCTGCGCGATGAGGGCGAACTTTACGGCCAGCGACTGGCGGAGGCCGGCGTCGTGGCAACCGTCAGCCGCTACGCGGGGGCCAACCACGGCTTCGTCCAGAACTTTTCCTGGATCCCGGAGTTCTACCGGGCCTTCGAGGAAGCAGGCGACTTCCTGAACGCGGGGGCCGGGCAATGACGGGGCCAGTCGCTGTTCATCCCCTGGTCTCGCCGTGGGGCCGGTTCGGGCTCTACAGCTTCTTCATCGACGCTCCCGAACCCGCCATCGTCGACACCGGGATCGCGTCCTCGCCTGCCGAAGGCATGGTCCCGGCACTGGAGGCGATCGGCCGCCGGATCGAGGACGTGCGCTGGATCCTGCTGACCCACGGCCACATCGACCACCTCGGCGGTGCGCACGCCCTATGGGAGCTCACCGGACGGCGTGCGAAGGTCGTGATCCACGAGGCCGACGCGCCTCTGCTGCGCTCCCGGCGCGCGCACGTCGACCAGTACGTGGACGTGCGCCAGCAGTACATCGACAATCCGAATGCCGTCGAGGAGCAGACGAAAGCCGCGAACCACGTCATCTCCGGCGAGATGGAGCCGACCATGCTGGTTAAGGGCGGCGAGACCCTCGCCCTGGGCGGGGACGTCACCGTTTCGGTCCACCACATCCCCGGCCACACGGCCGGGTCCGTCGCCTACGTCGTGGACGGGCAGCAGTCGGTCTTCGTCGGCGACGCCGTGCAGATCCACGGAGCGGCCAACGGCTTCCCCGGCTACGAGGATCCGGCCGCCTACCGCTCAAGCCTGCGGTACCTGCGCGACGACGTCCGCCCGCAACACCTGTACCTGGGCCACCCGTACCGGGGCGCTGACGGCGTGCCGTACGGCGTTGAACTGGACCGTGAGGCGGCCCGGAATGCCCTGCAGGGAAGCCTGGACCTCGAGACCCGAATCGACGACGCCGCCCGCCGGTACCTTCGCGACGGCCTCCAGGAGACGGACTCGCCATACTCGCCCTTCGCCCGCGTCGCTGCAGAACTCGGCTACGCGGGCGACCCCAGCCTCGAGCCGTCCCCGTTCTTCACGACGCTCCACGGCTACCGCACGGCCTTTGACCGCCTGACCAAAGATGAGGAGCTTCGCACCCATGGATGACCTGAAGATGTTGGATGCCGGCGCGGAGAAAATCGCCGTCCGCAAGGACCTCCGGGTCCCGATGCGGGACGGCGTCGAGCTCGCCGCGGACGCCTACCAGGGCACTGAGGACAAACCGCGCCCCGCCCTCGTAGCCCTGAGCCCCTACGGCAAAGAACTGCAGGCGCTGGCCCTCACAACCCCGCCACAGCGGCGCCCCAGCCCGATGTGGGACGGCTGCATCGAGGCCGGCGACATCGCCCGCATCGTCAAGGAGGACTACGTCCACGTCATTGGCGACCTGCGCGGCTCGGGTCACTCCGGCGGCGAACATATCGGCAATTACAACGCCGGTGGCGTGTCGCTTGGCCAGGACGCCTACGACTTCATCGAGTGGGTCGCCGCGCAGCCGTGGTGCGACGGCAACGTCGGCATGGTCGGCATCTCCTATTTCGGCTCCATGCAGGTGCTGGCAGCGGCCGAGCGGCCGCCGCACCTGAAGGCGATCTTTGTCTCCGGCGGCCACTACGACTTCTACGAGACCACCTACCATGGCGGCATCATGTGGTTCATGCCGCGTGCTGCACGCGAGGGCCGCGGCGGCGATTCCGGCTGGGCGTTCACGGACAACGTCAAGTCCCGCATGATCGAGAAGTACTCCCCCGGGGAATTGACGAAGCTGGTTGCCACGCGTCTTGCGGACCCGGACGTGGCCGCCTGGCCGAACCTGGTCCATGTCCTGAACTACCCGAAGAACCACGAGGCCTGGTTCGACATTGTGATGAACGAGCTCGACGGGGACTGGTACGAGGAGCGCAACCCCATCACGCTGGCCTCGAACATCGACATCCCGGTCTACCTGCAGATCGACCAGGGCCGCGGCTGGACGATGGACGGCACGATTGAGCTGTTCAAGGAGCTGAAGGGCCCCAAGAAGCTGGACATCGGCCCGTACCCGCCGATGCAGTCGCGTCCCTTCATCGAAGAACACGACAAGATGTTCCGGTGGTACGACTACTGGATCAAGGGCATCGACAACGGCGTCATGGACGAGCCGGCCGTGAGCGTCTTCGTGGAGGGCTCGCGTGAGCTGGTAACTGCGGAGGCGTGGCCGCCGAAGGACGTCGAGTACAAGTCCCTCTATCTGCGCCCGCGGCACAAACTGTCGACCGAGCCCGAGCTGATGGGCGCGGAGTACGCCGCCCCGGACGGCTTCTACCAGGCGCCGCTGACAGTGACCGACAAGGTGGAGATCATCAGCTGGTCCACCCCTGTCTTCGAGGAGGACACGGAGATGATCGGCACCGGCGCCGCGCACATCTTCGCCGAGATCGACCAGCCGGACACCAACTTCATCCTCCGCCTGTGGGATTACGCGCCCACCGGCGCGCGCCAGCTGATCACCAGCGGATACCTGAAGGCCTCGCACCGCGAACTTGACGACCGCAGCACCGAGGGCAACCCGCTCCACCCGCACACCCGCAGTGTGCCGGTGGAGCCGGGGACGATCGAGGAGTACGTCCTGCGCCTCTATCCGTTCGCGAACACTTTCAAGCCGGGCCACAAGCTCATCGCAGAGCTCTCGAACGGCGAGCCGCTGGCCGACGAGCACAACGCGCTGCTGCCGCCGGATGCCTTCCATCTGCCGGTGGGCCGGCCCGTCACCCACAAGATCTACCGCGACGCCGCCCACCAGTCCAGGCTGGTCCTGCCGTTCACCTCCCGCCAACCGGCGGAGGGCCAACCGGCGGAGGGCCAGCCGGCGGGCGTCCAGGCGCGCTGATGCCGTGCGGCAGCTGACAACACCAGGGCGCAGCCAACAGGCTGCGCCCTGGTGCCGCCTGCTCACTCAGCCAGCAGGAAGCACCAGTTCTCGACCATCAGATCCAGTGAAGTATCGCGGTCCACGGTCCAGCCGAGCCGCATCCAGCGGCGGGAAAAGAACTCCAGCTCGCCGAAGGCCAGCGCGCAGCGGACCCGGCGGCTGGCCGGGTCAAAACGCCCGGCGCTGTCGAGGCCCGCCTGCATGTCGTCGATCGCCGCGTCGAACCACTGGTCCAAAGCCGCCTGGATGTCCGGTTCGCTGGCCGCGGCCTGGTGAGCCGCCACAACATAGGGGCGGATGTCGGCCCACTGGTCAAATTTCCGGGCCAGCCAGACCCTGATCAGCTCGCGGTCCCCGGACTCCACCACCGAATGCAGCGGCGGGACATCGGCCTCCGTCAGCATCTCGTTGGACCGCTCGACGAGCGAGCGCATGAGCTGGGCTTTGGACGGAAAATGCGAATAGAAGGTTGCCCTGGTGGTGCCTACGGCAGCCGAAATGTCATCCACCGTGGTGGCGGCGAACCCTTTCTCCTCGAAAAGCTCCAGCCCCTTGTCGAGGAAAAGCCGGCGGGTCATCTGCCTTTGAGCGTCTCGAATGCTTGCCACGCCCCCAGATTAGTCCCCCGATTCACCGCACTCGTTCACTTGATGCTGTTTTCAGCCACTGAACCGACGTAAGCCGCGAGGTGCTCGCCGGTGAGGGTGGAGCGGGCGGCCACAAGGCTGCCGGGCGTGCCCTCGAAAACGATCCGGCCGCCGTCGTGACCGGCGCCGGGACCAAGGTCGATGATCCAGTCGGCGTGCGCCATGACCGCCTGGTGGTGCTCGATGACGATGACCGATTTGCCGGAGTCGACGAGCCGGTCCAGGAGTCCCAAAAGGTTCTGGACGTCGGCGAGATGCAGGCCGGTGGTGGGCTCGTCGAGGACGTAGACATCACCCTTCTCCGCCATCTGGGTGGCGAGCTTGACGCGCTGCCGCTCGCCACCGGACAGCGTGGTGAGCGGCTGGCCCAGGGTGAGGTAGCCCAGCCCGACGTCGACGAGCCGGTCGAGGATCTTGTGGGCCGCCGGGGTGCGGGCCTCCCCTTCGCTGAAGAACACCGCGGCTTCGGTCATTGACATGGCCAGCACCTCGGCAATATTCCGGCCACCCAACGTGTACTCCAGAACTGCCGCCTGGAACCGCCGGCCCTCGCAGTCCTCACAGGTGGATTCGACCGTGGCCATGACACCGAGCTCGGTGAAGATGACACCCGCGCCGTTACAGGTGGGGCAGGCACCCTCCGAATTGGAGCTGAACAGCGCCGGCTTCACGCCGTTGGCCTTCGCGAACGCCTTGCGGATCGGCTCGAGGAGGCCCGTGTACGTCGCAGGGTTGCTGCGCCGCGAACCCTTGATGGCGCCCTGGTCGATCACCACCACACCGTCCCGGCCGTCCACCGAGCCGTCGATCAGCGAGCTCTTGCCCGAACCTGCAACACCCGTGACGACGCAGAGCACGCCGAGCGGGACGTCGACGTCCACGTCCTTGAGGTTGTGCGTCGAGGCGCCCCGCACCTCGAGCGTGCCGGACGGGGTACGCACGGAGTCCTTCAACCTGGCCCGGTCGTCGAGGTGCCGCCCGGTGATGGTGTCGCTCGCCCGCAGGCCCTCCACGGTTCCCTCGAAGCACACGCTGCCGCCCGCCGTACCCGCGCCGGGGCCAAGGTCAATGACGTGGTCGGCGATGGCGATGGTCTCCGGCTTGTGCTCGACGACGAGCACGGTGTTGCCCTTGTCCCGCAGCTGCAGCAGCAGCTGGTTCATCCGTTCGATGTCATGCGGGTGCAGGCCGATCGTCGGCTCGTCAAAGACGTAGGTGATGTCGGTAAGGGACGAGCCCAGGTGCCGGATCATTTTGGTGCGCTGGGCCTCGCCGCCGGACAGGGTGCCCGCCGGACGGTCCAGCGAGAGGTAACCCAGCCCGATTTCGGCGAACGAGTCGAGCAGGTGCTGCAGGCCTTTCAGCAGGGGTGCGACGGAAGGGGCGTCAAGCTCGCGGATCCATGCGGCGAGGTCGCTGATCTGCATCTCGCAGAGGTCCGCGATGTTCTTGCCCTGGATCTTCGCGGACCTAGCCTCCGGGCTCAGCCGGGTGCCGTCGCACTCGGGGCAGGCCTGGAACGTGATGGCGCGTTCCACGAAGGCCCGGATGTGCGGCTGCATGGCGTCGACGTCCTTGGAGAGCATCGACTTCTGGATCTTCGGGATCACGCCCTCGTAGGTCAGATTGATGCCCTCGACCTTGATCTTGGTGGGCTCCTTGTAGAGGAGGTCGTGCATTTCCTTCTTGGTGAACTTCGCGATCGGCTTGTCCATGTCGAAGCCGGCGCCGCTGAAGATCCGGCCGTACCAGCCGTCCATGCTGTAGCCGGGGATCGTCAGGGCACCCTCGCTGAGCGATTTGCTGTCGTCGTACAACGCAGTGAGGTCGAAGTCCGAAACCGAGCCCATCCCCTCGCAGCGTGCGCACATGCCGCCCAGGTAGACCACATCGCGCACCACGCTCCGCTCGACCCGGCCGCCGGCTTTCTCGGTACTCATCACCCCGCTCGCCTTGCGCGTCGGGACGTTGAAGGAGAAGGCAGTGGGTGGCCCGATGCGGGGCATGCCCAGGCGGCTGAAGAGGATCCGGAGCATGGCGTTCGCGTCGGTGGCGGTGCCGACGGTGGATCGGGGGTTGGCGCCCATCCGCTCCTGGTCAACGATGATCGCCGTCGTCAGCCCCTCGAGGTGGTCCACCTCGGGCCGCGCCAGGTTGGGCATGAAGCCCTGCACAAACGCGCTATAGGTCTCGTTGATCATCCGCTGCGACTCGGCGGCGATGGTGGCGAAAACCAGCGAGCTCTTGCCCGAGCCGGACACGCCGGTGAACACCGTCAAGCGGCGCTTCGGGATCTCGACGCTGATGTCCTTGAGGTTGTTCTCCCGTGCGCCCTGCACGCGGATCAGGTCGTGGCTGTCCGCTTCATGCAGCGCGGGCGGCTGCGTGTCCGTGCTCGTGGCAATGCTCATCGTGTCTCCATCTGTTGGGCGGGGCAGCCCCAAGCGTCCCCGTCGTCGTCGACTGGCTCTATCTAACCAGCTGGTGGCCGGCCCGGCGGTGGCCGGCGGCCACCTTAGATCGGCTGCTGGATGCGGATCAGGTTGCCCGCGGGATCGCGGAAGGCGCAGTCGCGCACCCCGTAGGCCTGCTCTGTCGGTTCCTGGACGACCTCGGCGCCGCTGGCCTGCAGCCGCTCGAAGGTGGCGTCGACGTCCTTGGTGGCCAGGAGGATGCGCGCATAGGTGCCCTTGGCCATCATCTCGTCGATGGTGCCGCGCTCTTCGTCGGTGACGCCGGGATCGGCAGCCGGCGGTTCCAGGACGATGGATGTGTCCGGCTGGCCGGCCGGGCCGACCGTGATCCAGCGCATCCCGCCGTAGCCGACGTCGTTGCGGACCTCGAAGCCGAGGGTGTCCCGGTAAAAGGCCAGGGCGGCGTCGGGATCGTTGTGTGGGAGGAAACTCGCGTGAATGGTGATGTCCATGGACTTCATGCTAGTTGCGGTTCGGGGGCCGGGACTTCTCGATTCCTGACCGGTCTGGTGACCTGTTTCGCGACGCATGAGGGCATCCCTGCGGTTGCCCTGGCTGCCTCGCGCCGGTAGACGCTGGGCGGCACGCCAACCAGTTCGGTGAAGCGGGTGCTGAAGGTGCCCAGCGACGAGCAGCCGACCGTAAAGCAGACCTCGGTGACGCTCAGGTCGCCGCGGCGCAGCAGGGCCATCGCGCGTTCTATGCGCCGTGTCATGAGATAGCTGTACGGCGACTCGCCGTACGCCAGGCGGAACTCGCGGCTGAGGTGCCCGGCGGACATGTGGGCGCCGCGGGCGAGGGCCTCGACATCCAGCGGCTGTGCGTATTCCCGGTCCATTCGGTCGCGGACGCGGCGTAACAGCGCGAGGTCGCGCAAGCGCTGCGCCCGGTCGGGTTTGCTGGTCACAAGTGCGATCGTGCTACGTCGTGCCGGAGTTGTCCAGCCCGGAGGTGTTCCTGAATCTCCGGCCGTTCCATTGTCTTTGGCGGCAGGCTCGCTGAGAATGAACCATGACGGTCTACCTGAGGTCTCTGGAAACTGCAGTCCCGCCAACCATCCTGGTCCAGCCCGAGGCCAGGGCCGTGTTCGCCGCCCAGCCGGGCCTCACCCGGCTCGGATCCCGGCTCGTCAACACGTGCTTTGACTCTGCAGCCATCGACACGCGGCACACGGCGGTGGAGGAACTCACCGCGGACAGCAAGGCGGAAAACCCCCAGTTCTTCGACCCCGCCACCGGCCTGGTGCTCAGCCCCAGCACCAAGACCCGGAACGGCATTTTCGCCACGGAAGCGACCAAGCTCTTCATTGAAGCAGCCCAAAAAGCCCTCGATGCCTGCCCGGGCGTCGAGGAGCGGGACATCACCCACCTGATCACGGTTTCCTGCACCGGATTCTTCAATCCCGGCCCGGACTACAAGATTGTCCGGGCCCTCGGCCTGAATCCGGCTGTCCAGCGGTACCACCTCGGCTTTATGGGCTGCTATGCAGCCTTCCCGGCGATGCGGGCGGCGAAGTCCTTTTGCGAGGCGGATCCGCAGGCGACGGTGCTGGTGGTCTGCGCCGAACTCTGTTCCCTTCACGTCCGGACCTCCAATGATCCGGACACCATCATGGGGTCGGCGTTGTTCGCCGACGGCGCTGCCGCGGCCATCATCACAGCGCGGGACGTCCCCGGGGAAACGCCCCTGCTGCGGCTGGACCACTTCGAAACCGTCCTGACGCCCGTCGGGGAGGACTCGATGGCCTGGAACATCGGTGACGAGGGCTTCGAGATGGTGCTGGGCAACTATGTCCCGCACATCATCGATGATCACATTATTGGCGCGCTGGAACCGCTCCTGTCCCGCGACGGCTCGCTGAAGGGGCTCCCCTACCGGGAGATCGAGCACTGGGGCATCCACCCGGGCGGCCGGAGCATTCTGGACAAGGTCCAGTCCAGGCTGGAGCTCAGCGACGAGCAGCTGGTCCCGGCCCGCGAAACCCTCCGGAACTTCGGCAACATGAGCAGCGCCACCGTCCTGTTCGTCCTCAAGCACATCCTCGAACTGCCGGCAGCGGACGATGCAGCAGACGACGCCGGGGCCGGCCCGGGCGCGGAACGGATCTGCTCCATGGCCTTCGGTCCGGGCCTGACGGTCGAGACGGCGCTCTTCACCCGGGTGGCGGCCACGCGGACCGCCGCAGCTCCGCGGCAGGAGCCAACGGCGGAACCGGCGGAACCTGCACAGTCCGTAGCGGTGCGGGTCTGAAAGCGGCCACGCTGAAACCGTTCAGCGCGAAGCGGGGCACGGAACACCTTCGGCCGGCCCTCCTGCGGGACCGCGCATCCGACGCCGTCGAGGAAATGGACCTGCCGGGCTGCGACCCCGGCCGCCTGGAACGCACGTATGCCCAGTTTGCGCTTGTCAACCGTGCCGTCGCCGGCTGGCGCGGCATCTACCGGTCCCGGATCAGGCCCCGGCTGTCCACTGCTTCCGTCACGTCCCTGCTGGATATCGGGTGCGGCGGGGGCGACGTTTCCGTGCTGTTGGCCCGGTGGGCGGCCCGGGACGGACTGCGTCTCGAGGTCACCGCCATTGACCCGGATCCGCGGGCGATCCTGTTCGCCCGCGCCCGCCACGCGACGGCGGACGTGACGTTCCGCCAGGCGGCCAGCGCGGAGCTGCTCGAAGAGGGCCACCGGTACGACCTCGTGGTATCCAACCATGTCCTGCACCACCTTGACGGGCTGGAAGCGTTTCTCGCCGAGTCGGCCCGGTTGTCCCGCGGCACAGTGGTCCACAACGACATCCGCCGCAGCCCCGCCGCTTACGCGCTGTTCTCTGCCGGCTCCTGGGTGCTCACCGGCTCCTACATCCGGCAGGACGGGCTGACCTCGATCCGCCGAAGCTACACCGCCGCGGAGCTGGCCGCCGCCGCTCCCCCGGGCTGGACCGTCGCCCGCCACGCCCCCTTCCGGAACCTGCTGCTGCACGGCACTCCCGGCGGCGGCTACCAGTCAGGGTCCGGCGCCAGTGGCTGAGGTTCTGATCATCGGTGCCGGTCCGGTGGGGCTGTTCATGGCCGCGCTGCTGCTGCAGGACGGCGTGGATGTGCAGGTGCTGGAACAGCGGGGCGCACCGGAGCCGCAGTCGCGCGCCATCGGCATCCATCCGCCGGCGCTGGCCGCGCTCGCGGGAACCGGAGTTGCCGAGGCCATGATTGCCGAGGGGGTCCAGATCCGCCGAGGTATGGCACTGGCCGGCGGAAAATGCCTCGCCCGGATGTCTTTTGCCGGCGTCTCGGACCGCTTTCCGTTCGTCTTGTCCCTGCCCCAGGCCCGTACTGAGGCGCACCTGGAACGGCGGGTCAACGAGCTCGGCGACGGCGCCCTGCACCGCGGCGTCCGCCTCACCGGACTGTCCGACGACGGCGGCCGGGTCAGCGTGGAAGCCGACTCCAAGAATGGCACCCTGCGCTATTCGGCGCCGCTGGTCATTGCCGCCGACGGCGTGCGTTCCACGGTGCGGGCGCTGCAGGGCGCCGACGTGCGCGTGAAAGAGTACCCGGACAGTTACCTGATGGGTGACTTCGCGGACGGCACCGGGTTCGGTCCGGACGCGGCACTGTTCCTCTCCGGCGCCGGCATCGTGGAGTCGTTCCCCTTGCCCGGCCAGCTCCGCCGCTGGGTGGTCCGGCTCGGTACCGGCGACTCAACGGCCGGCTGCTCCCCGCCCGGCGGACCTGATGCCGGCGGACCCGGCGTCGACGCCCGGTGGCTCACGGGCTGCGTGCGCGAACGGACGGGACTCGCCATCGACGCCGGGACCAACAGCATGCTCAGCCGCTTCGGCGTCCGCACGCGCCTGGCCCCCCGGATGGTGGCCGGCCGGGTGGTGATGATCGGGGATGCGGCCCACGAGGTGAGCCCCATCGGCGGGCAGGGCATGAACCTCGGCTGGCTGGACGCGGCGGCGCTGGCACCGATCGTCTCGGCGGCCGTGCGCGGCCAGGATGTCGCGGATCGCCTCCGGACCTTTGAGCGGACCCGGTTGCGGGCGGCGGCGAGAGCCGCACGCCAGGCGGAAATCAACATGGCCCTGGGCCGGCCCCTCACGGACCGTCTCCTGGCGCTGCGGAACCGTGGCATCGCAGGCGTCGCCGCGGTTCCGCCGGTGAATTCCCTGATCGCCCGCCGTTTCACGATGCACTAGGCAGCGCATTGGCACGGGTTTGCCCCGGAATAGACTGTGCGCATGGACGGACTTCCCGGGATGCGCGGCGCCGCATCGTATTGGGCGTTGCGGGTAGCGGCCGCCACGCTGCTGCTCGGCGCGGCGGCGTCATGCAGCCCCGGAACCGCCGGTGGCACCGCCTCCCCGGCAAGCGCGACGGCGTCGGCGACCCCGATCCCCACAGGCCCCGTGACCGCGGAAATCAGCCAGTTCCGCGACAACTACAGCAAGCAGATCATCGAAATCCAGCTCACGAACACCACCGGCCATGCCCTGACGGTCCTCGGCGCAGAACTGACCAGCCCTCTCTTCGCGGCCCCGATCATCTGGTCCGCCCGCACCGGCGGGATCGAGCTTCCGCCCGGACAGCCCAAGAGCCTGCCGGCACCGTTGCCCGCCCCGGATTGCGGCAACCCGGCCGGACCGGGAGCCACCTCCGGGGCTGCGGGCGACGCCCGTGTATCCCTGCGGCTGGCCACGCCGGAAGGTGCCGTGCCGGTCCCGGCCATGGCTCCGGCAACAGACCCGTTCGGCGTCCTGGCGCGGAACAATTCGGAGCTGTGCCTGACCCGGGAAGCCTCGGCCGTCGCCACGATCGCGCTGGATCCCGAGCTCGAGGTCGCCGCGGACGGTCAGACCGCCGTCGTGCGTCTGCTGCTGCAACCGCGCGCCGCCGGCGCCGGTGAACTGGTGATAGACCGGATCGAGGAAACCACGCTGCTGGCGGAGGCCTCACAAGCCCCGTGGCCCCGGTCGGTGACGGTCCGCGCCGGCGGTGCCCCGGCCCAAGTGCGCCTCGGCATCAGGCCCTCCCGCTGCGATCCCCATGCAGTGGCCGAAGACAAAGTGGGCACACTCCTTCCCCTGCAGGTCAGGGTGGCGGGCCGCGAGGGAATTGTGAAGATCGACGCCGGCAGCCAACTTCGCGCCCGCATCTACGACTTTGTTACAAAGGCGTGCGGGCGCCAGTAGTGTGGGGGCATGCCCTATGACGCCAGGCCCACTGACTACAGCGCCGCCCGGATAAGCGAGACCGTCCAGGAGATCCTGAGCGCCGGCATCCTCCCGCCGATTGTCCAGGCCGGACACCCGGTGCTCCGGCACGTGGCGGCGCCGTACGATGGCCAGTTGACTGATGCCGACCTCGGCCACCTCATCGACCTCATGCGCAGCGTGATGCACAAGGCCCCAGGCGTGGGCCTGGCGGCCCCGCAGCTGGGGATTCCGCTGCAGATCGCTGTCCTGGAGGACCAGTTCGACGTCGATCCCGACGTCGCTGCCGTCCGCGGGCGGGAGGCGCTGCCGTTCTTTGCCATGCTGAACCCGGGCTATCGTCCCCTGGGCGCGAAGTCCGCGGCGTTCTACGAAGGCTGCCTCTCCATTAGCGGCCTGCAGGCGGCGGTCGTGCGGCCGGAATCAGTCCAGCTCGATTTCACGGCGCCGGACGGCACGAAACTCCAGCAGACTTTCTCCGGCTGGCAGGCCCGGATTGTCCAGCATGAAACCGACCACCTCCAAGGGATCCTCTTCCTGGACCGGGCCGAGCTGCGCTCCATCAGCAACAATGCCGAATACTCCGCCCGCTGGGCCCAGCCGGACATCAGCCGCGCCCGGCAGGAACTCGGGTTCCTGCCGGACCCGGCCGCGGACTAAGCCTGCGAGCCAGGGCCAGGGCCAGGGCTAGGGCTGCGGCGCCGGATTCGACGCGGACGGCAGGTAGCGGGCCCACCACTTCAGGATTTCATCGAACCGCTGCTTCCGGTGGTGCGGCGTGCCGGAGCGGGACAGCTCATGGTTCTCGCCGGGGAAGACCAGGAATCCGGTCTCGACGCCCTGTTGCTTGAGGGCGGTGAAGTACCGCTGGCCCTGCTCCACGGGACACCGGAGGTCCTCCTCGCTGTGGATCACCAGCGACGGCGTCCTTACGTGCTGCACGCGCGCCATGGGACTCTGGGCCGCCATTTGCTCCGCCGCCGGGCCGGTGTATTCGCCACCGAAGAACCAGCCGATGTCGGACGAACCGGTGAAGCTCACGGGGTCCAGGAAACCACGCTCGACTATGGCGGCCCGGAAACGGTGGTCGTGGCTGATGGTCCACGCCGTCAGGTAGCCGCCGTAGGATCCGCCCATGATGCCGACATTGGCGGCGTCCAGATCCTCGAACTTCCCCACAGCCCCGTCCAGGAACGCCAGGACGTCCTGCATGTCCACGGTTCCCATCCGCTCCTTGATGGACCGGCCATGTGCCTGGCCGTAACCGGCCGAACCCCGCGGATTGCACATCAGCACGGCGTAACCGGCCCCTGCATAGACCTGCGCTTCGTCGAACAACGCCACCCCGAACTGGGCAAACGGGCCGCCATGGATGTTCAGCAGCACCGGGTGCGGGCCAGGGCCCGCCGGCTTCACGAGCCAGCCATGGACCGGGTACCCGTCGTCCGAGGGCAAAGTCAGTTCCTGCGGCTCGCTGATCCCCGCCACGCTCCGCAGCTGGGCCGAGAAGTCCGTCAGGCGGCGCACCTGCCCGCCGTCGAGCACGGCAACATCACCGGCCGTCGTCGAATCGCTGAAACTCACCACGAGCGTTCCGCCACCCTCCGCGGCGCCGGTCACCACCCGGTTGCCTTCCAGGAGGACGGTGTGGCCGCCCGTCGCAACGAATTCGTGCAGCTCCACGGTTCCCCGCGCATTGTTCAGCACCAGGGCGCCCGCGCCGCCGCGCAGCTCCAGCCGGCTGCCGCCGGACAGGTCCAGCGCCTCGGCATCGCTGAGCGCCGTGGCGTGTCCGCCGTCGGCAGGCATCGCATAGAGGACGGTGTTCCTGGCCACGAAGTCCAGCCCGGATGCGACCAGGTCCTGGGCCAGGAAGAAGAGCCACTGCCCATCGGCGGATTGGCGCACGGCGCTGATGCTCTGCCGTCCGGCGTTGGCCGGCACCACAGCCTGCGGCTGCCCTCCGGTAACAGGCAGCGCGTAGATTCCGCTGACGAGGTCAGTATCCCGCCCATCGTGCAGGGCTGCGGTGAAGTAGATGGTGCCGCCGTCGGCGCTGAAGCCGGCGCCGTTGTGGTCCGCTGGTGCGGTGGTGAGTTGTTTGGCGGCCAGCAGCAGCCCGGCAGCATTCTCCGCGGGATCGGCCGCGGTGCCGAGGGCCTTCAGGGCGCGTCCGGCCGGCGCCACCTTCGGTTCGGCGTCAAGCTGCGGGACCTCGAGGATGAACAGCTGAAGCGGCTTGTCAGCGGTGTAGCCAACACCGTTCATCCGGTACTGGAAATCCGTGATCAGCCGGGCGTCCTCGCTGCCCGCACTCACGCCGTCGATGCTGCCATACCGGCCCTCGTCAGGCGTCCTGGCGCTGAAGAGAATACTGCGGGAATCAGGCGACCACGTGAAGGAGCTGACCCCCAGTGGGGCCGCCGTCAACAGCTGGGGTTCGCCGCCGGCGGCTTCCACCACGAACAGCTGCGGCTTTCCGTCCGCTGCCGCACGCAGGAAGCCAAGGGCACGGCCGTCAGGTGAAAAGTCCGGTGCTGTGTCACGGAAGCCCCGGGTCAGCCGGCGTGGCCTCTGGTCCGGGTCGTTGAAGTCCGGGTGGGTCGGGTCCTGGCCCAGGGGCACGGTCCACAGCTGGCCCACGTAGGCATCGGCATCGAAGTCCGGGCGGAGCACGGAGACCACGGCGCGGGAACCGTCGGGGTGCACGGCAGGGGCGGACACGGAATTGAGCAGCGGAAGATGTTCAGATTTCACGATTGCGAGCCTAGCCCGTGGCGTGCCCGCTGTGAAACACCTCACGTTGCGCCGGTGCGGCGAGGCACGCCGCGGCGTGCCCGGTGCCCGGCGCCCCTGTAGCCAATGTCCCGTCCGCGCGGCGGGCCGGGGTCCGCGCATAGGATGAAAGCTATGCCCGCCGCCGATCTCCCCCTCCTGTGCCCGGTGTGCCGCCAGGGCCTCCGTTTCACTGGCGGCGCCCGCACCCTGGTGTGCGGGGCCGGCCACAGCTTTGACGCGGCCAGGCAGGGCTACTTCAACTTCCTGGTCGGCAAGGGGACGGTTTTTGAAGCCGACAGCGCAGAAATGGTGGCGGCCCGCTTCGACTTCCTCTCCGCGGGGCATTACCAGCCGCTGGCCGATGCCGTGGCCGGGCTCGCCACACCGGCGCTCCGGGAGGCCCCCGCCGGCCGGCCCCTCGTGCTCGACGCCGGAACGGGCACCGGCCACTACCTCAGGGCCGTGCTGGACCGGGCCGCGGACAGTGGTCCGGCCGCGGCAATCGGCCTGGACATTTCCAAGTTCGCCCTGCGCCGCGCGGCCAGGCTGAATCCCGAGGCTTTGAACGTCGTCGGGGACGTCTGGCAGCCGTTGCCGGTCGCGGAGAACGCCGTCGACGTCGTCACCGTGGTCTTTGCGCCGCGCAACGCGCCAGAGTTCGCACGGGTCCTCCGCCCCGGCGGCCGCCTTGTCGTGGTCACACCGCGGCCCGGCCACCTGGCGGAGGTTGCCGGGCCGGCCGGGATGCTGGGGATCGAGCCGGCCAAGGACGAGCGGCTCGCCGCGTCCCTGGGCCAGCACTTCGCCCCCGTCGCAGCATCTGATCTGGACCTGGCATTGACCCTTGGCCCGCGCGACGTCGCCAACCTGGCCTACATGGGACCGGCCGGCCACCACCTGGACCGGGCCACACTGGTAGCCCTCGAGGCCGCGCTTCCGGAGCGGACCTCCGTCTCTGCCCGCTTCCGGATCAGCGTCTTTCAACCCATCCGCTGACCATTCCCGCTCCCGCCGCTTCGCGGGTGCCGTCAGGTACGCCCTGAAACCACCCCCGGGAGGGGAGGGGGGCGGAAGGCCAGGCCGGGGAATCGACCCGCGAAATAACGACTTGGCCACTTTGGCCATCAATTCCCTACCGCCGGTCCCAGCTATTGCCTTTCCGCTTAGGATGGAATCACAGTTACTGGGGACCTGTGCCTGCAGCTCCCGGAACTCTAGGGGGAATTGATGTCTGAATGGCTGATCGAGAATTGGTGGGCGTTGTGGCTCACGCTCTTTCTCCTGTTTGCCGTGGTCGAGATGATCACACTCGATCTGTTCTTCATCATGCTCGGCGGCGGCGCCCTCGCCGGGCTTGTGGCGGACTTCGCCGGCGCCGATCCGTGGCTGCAGATCATCGCCTTCTGCGTGGTGTCCCTGCTCATGATCGGCTTCGTCCGGCCGGTGGCCCTCAAGCATCTCCACCGGGGACCGGCGGATCAGCGCACCAACATTGAACGCCTCATCGGCGAATCCGCCGTCGTCATGGAGGCTGTGAGCGAAAACGGCGGGCTCGTCAAGATTGGCGGGGACGTCTGGAGTGCGCGGTCCGAATCGGGAGTGCTGGCGCCCGGACAGCAGGCTGTGGTCAGTGCCATCGAAGGGGCCACCGCGATCGTGGCTCCGCAACCGGAATCCGCCGTCCAATAAAGGGCGCTGTCCGGCGGGCACTGCTGTCCGGCCGGTGCGGCGCTGCCGGCGCGAGACTAAAACAAAACAACTGGGGAATAGGTGATGTATGAATATCGCAGTCGCAATTGTGCTGCTGGTACTAATTGTGTTTGTAATTATTGTGCTGGTCCGGTCGGTCCGGATCATTCCACAGGCCCGTGCCGGCGTCGTTGAACGGCTGGGTAAATACCAACGCACCCTGAATCCCGGACTTACCCTGCTGATCCCGTTCGTGGACCGCCTGCTGCCATTGCTCGACCTGCGGGAGCAGGTGGTGTCCTTCCCGCCGCAGCCGGTCATCACCGAGGACAACCTGGTGGTCTCGATCGACACCGTGGTCTATTTCCAGGTCACGGACGCCCGGGCCGCCACCTACGAAATCGCCAACTACATCCAGGCAGTGGAACAGCTGACCACCACCACTCTGCGCAACGTGGTTGGCGGCCTCAACCTGGAGGAAGCGCTGACCTCGCGCGACCAGATCAACGGCCAGCTCCGCGGCGTCCTGGACGAGGCGACCGGTCGCTGGGGCATCCGGGTCTCCCGGGTCGAGCTCAAGGCGATCGATCCGCCCCACTCGATCCAGGACTCGATGGAAAAGCAGATGCGGGCCGAACGTGACCGCCGCGCCGCCATCCTGACGGCCGAGGGCACCAAGCAGTCCGCGATCCTCACCGCGGAAGGCCAGCGCCAGTCCTCCATCCTGAAGGCCGAAGGCGACGCGAAGGCGGCCATCCTGCGGGCCGACGGCGAGGCGCAGGCCATCCAGAAGGTCTTCGACGCGATCCACAAGGGCAACCCGGACCAGAAACTGCTGGCTTACCAGTACCTCCAGACCCTCCCGAAGATTGCCGAGGGATCCTCGAACAAGCTGTGGATCATTCCCAGCGAGGTTGGCGAGGCGCTCAAGGGGATCGGCAGCGTACTGGGTGCAGGCGCGGTGCAGGAGCAGACGGCCTCAACGCCGGACGTGGCACCGTACTCACCGCCCGCCGCAGCCGACGGCCAAGGGAACCGGACCTGAGCCTGCTCCCGCACTGGGTCTCTCGGATCGGATAGTTCCGTCCTGGCCCCCGCAGACCGGCCGTTTCGGCCCGGCTGCGGGGGCCAGTCAGCTTAAGGCCGGCCCGGTCGGGTACAGGATACGCAGTTCACGCCGCGGGGCTACTCGCTTTACCGCGCCCGCACCACTCCCGTATACTTGAATATTTGTCCGGTCCGTTCAGCCGTCCGGAACAAAAACGCTCCGCACAGCGTTGATTCCAATGACGTTCCAAAGAGTTTTGTCCACTGGTGACTGTCATCTGGCCGGGCCACACCGGGCTAGGTACGGTACAGCGCGGTGCAACCAGAAGTCCGGCGCCTGACGGTCCCCGGACAACGCAGGGCTTGACCCTGCGAACCGAATAGAGGGAGAAAAGATGAGCGATCGCAGCCTGCGGGGTATGCGCCTTGGCGCACAGAGCATGGAGACCGAATCCGGCGTCGAACCGGCTCCGCGCCAGCGGGTTGAATACCGTTGCGAGGATGGCGAGCAGGTGTTCGTGACATTCTCCTCGGAAGCCGAGATCCCCCCGGTTTGGGTTTCGAAAACGGGCAAGGAGGCGTTGCTGGTGGACGGCGAACGCCCCGTCAACAGCAACGAGAAGGCAGTGCGCACGCACTGGGACATGCTGCTGGAGCGCCGCTCGCTTCCCGAACTTGAGCAGATCCTCGAAGATCGCCTCACCATCCTGCGCGAACGCCGCGGCGAACGCCGCTCGGCCTAGTCCCCCAGCGCACCGGCCACGGCAAGGGCCGGGCCCGCATCGAATGATGCGGGCCCGGCCCTTTTTCTGTTCCTGCGCCTCCATGCTCTGCGCCTCCCCTGCACCTCCTGCGGCTGCACCGTCTGGACGCGCACAGGAGCCGGGATTCTGCGTCAGCCGGGGGTGAGGACGCAGAACTCGTTGCCCTCCGAATCGGCGAGGCAGACCCAGGGCACATCGCCTTGGCCGACGTCGGCGTCAGTGGCGCCCAGAGCCCGCAGCCGGGCCACCTCCGCCGCTTGATCATCACCCGGGTACGGCATCAGGTCGAGATGGACACGGCCCCACACGGCCTGCACGCCGGGCGTGCGAAGGAACTCAAGGTACGGCCCGACACCCTTGGCCGAACGCAGTCTCGCATAATCATCGCCCACCTCGTGCAGGGTCCAGTCCGTCGCCCCGCCCCAGAACCCGGCCATGGCCCGCGGGTCTGCACAGCTGACCACCACCGCGGCGATCGGCCCGGTGTCCTGGTAGATCGGGCGGGGCTCCAGCACGCGGAACAGGTTGCCCTCCGGGTCGGCCAGAACCCTCCAGGGCTCAGCACCCTGGCCGACGTCGGCGGGCGTCGCGCCGAGCCCCAAGAGGTGCGCCACGAGCTCCGCCTGGTGGGCCGCAGAGGTGGTGGCGAGATCGAGGCGTGCCCGGTACCTCACCGTCTCGGGGTCCGGGACGGTGACGACATCGATGCAGACGGCGGCGGGGTCCGGCCAGACGAAACCCAGGGGTTCAACATTGGTCACACCGGGTCCCTCGCTGGACACACCCCAGCCGAGTGCCTCCGCCCAAAACCGGCCGAGCGTTGAGTCATCCCGAGCCTTGAAATTCACCTGAACAAGTCGCAGCGCCATACCGCCCGACCCTATACCCAGGCGATGCCCGGACCGGGAGACACGCCTCAGGCGTTCTGCCTGCTGTCCTGCTTGCCCCGGAGCTTGTTCCAGCGGGCCGTGAGTCCCCATTTGGTGACGTTGATCATGGCTTCGACGACGATGTTGCCGCTCATCTTCGAAGCGCCGAGCTCGCGCTCCACGAAGGTTATGGGCCGTTCCACGATGGTCAGGCCGAGCTTGGCCACGCGCCAGGCCAGATCCACCTGGAAGCCATAGCCTACCGAGTCGACCGCATCCAGGTTCAGCTTCTCCAGGGTGGTCCGCCGGAAGGCGCGGAAGCCGCCGGTGACGTCCTTGATCTTCACTCCGAGCATGATCCGCGCGTACGTGCTGCCGACGCGGCTGATGGCCTGGCGGTAGAGCGGCCAGTTGACCACACGGCCGCCGGGAACCCAGCGGGAGCCCATGGCGAGGTCCGCGCCCTGCTCCACGGCCTCAATCAGCTGCGGCAGCTGCTCGGGCTGGTGCGAGCCGTCAGCGTCCATCTCCACGAGGATGTCGTAGCCGGCGTCCAGGCCCCACTTGAAGCCCGCGATGTACGCCGCTCCCAGGCCGGCCTTTCCGGCGCGGTGCAGGACGTGGACCTGTCCGTCTTCTGCGGCCATGCGGTCCGCCAGCTGCCCCGTGCCGTCAGGGCTGTTGTCGTCGACAACCAGCACGTCGGAGGCGGGCACGGCTGTGCGCAGGCGACCGAGGGTCTTGGGCAACGATTCCAGCTCGTTATAGGTCGGGATGATGGTGAGGACACGCACAGCGAGGCCTTTCCTTGAAGGGAGCGGTCGGTGCGCCGAAAGTCAATGGTTCCGGATATTCAGGCGCAACTTCCCATTATAGGGAGTTGCGCGCCCGTGGGGCGCCCGCGAGGCGGCCGTGCGGCCGCCCGGGCAGGTCCACCCGCTTCGGGCCAGTTCCGGCAGGCCACGAATTGCGGCGCCGGAACCGTTTTCTGCTGCGAAGTAGACCCGCCCCCTGGGGGTGCCCGTGGTCATGGCCAAGTAAAGCTCCCGCGGGTGCGGCAACCTGGGAAGGACCGGGGACTGCCGGAGTCTGCGCGGTACGCAACCCTCCGTTGCCCCTCAATGCTACGGGGGCGGGCCGATCTGTCAACCGAGCCGTGACCTGCCGTTTCGTCTGTCGGTGCAGGTCAGGGCGGGGTCGCGGGTGGAAATGTTTCCGCTCCGTGCGCTGGATGACGGGACGGATCAGGCGCCAGGTGGTCAGGCGTGGAGGGCGCCGCTGGCATAGAGTTCCTGGCCGTCCCGTACCGTCAGGAGGCAGGCAGGATCGCTGCCGGTGTCCAGCGCCGGCAGCAGCGGGGTGCGGGCGCGCGGGTCGGTGCTCCACGACTGCACGCGCCCGTCGGCCACCTGGACCATGAGCTCCTCAACCTCCCAGACCGCAAAGCTGGCCGGAGCGCCCGGCACCAGTTGCCCGGCCATGGGGTTGGGGTAGCGGGCTGCCCGCCAGCCGGCCCGCGTGTGGCCGAGGAACGCGGCGCGGGCGGAGATCTGTTCGGCGGGATTGGTGTGCTGCAGGCACGCTCGCACGCTGGACCACGGCCGGAGCGGCGTCACTGGGCTGTCGCTGCCGAAGCAGATCGGCACACCGGCCGCGTAGAGGCTGCCAAAGGCATTCATTCCCAGCCGGCGGGAGCCGAGGCGCTGCTGGTACAGGCGGTCCCCGCCGCCCCACAGGGCGTCGAAGACCGGCTGCGCGCTGACGCTGACCGAATAGCGGGCCAGCCGGCTGATGGCCGCGGCATCGGCGAGTTCGACGTGCTCGAAACGGTGCCCCGCGGCACGGACGCGCTGCTCCCCCACCTCAGCCGCGGCGAGGTCGAGGGCGTCGAGGGCCGCGTCCAGGCCGGCGTCGCCTATCACGTGGAAACCCGCCTGGATCCCCAGGAGGGAGCACGCCGCGAGGTGGGCGGCTGCCTCGGCCACGGAGAGGTACAGGTTGCCGCGCTCTCCGGGCGCGTCGGTGTAATCCTCCCGCAGGGCGGCGGTCCGTGAGCCGATCGAGCCGTCGATGTTCAGGTCACCGGCCAGGCCCAGTACAGGCAGGCCCAATTCGTCCAGGATGGACTGGGCATGTTCGGCGGATCCGGCGAGCTCGCCCCAGTACGGCAGGATCTCCGGCGCTGCCACGCCGTCCACCCCGGTCGGTCCTCTGCCGGAGGTGCTGTTCCAGGCCACCGCGAGCCGCAGGTCCTCGATGCTTCCGATATGCGGCGCGGCCATCTCGGCGAGGGCCACGTAGCCGTTGGCCGCAGCCTCGGCGAGGGCGCGCTGCTGGTACGCGCGCAGGGCGTCCGCCGGCAGCCGGCGGGCCGCCAGACGGGCCGCGGTGTGGGCGTCGCGTTTGACCTGGCTTCCGGCGCCGCCGCCGTCGAGCCCGTCCAGTCCGGCCGATGCGGCCAGGGAGTTCGATACCAGGGCCGAGTGGACATCCACGCGGGACAGGTAGACCTGGCGGCCGCCGGCCGCGCGCTCGACTTCGTCCCGGGAGGGCAGGGCGGGATCGGCCCAGGTGGTCTCGTCCCAGCCGTGGCCCAGGACGGGACCGTCCGCGCTGGAAGCGGAGGCGGCGGCGACGGCGTCGAGCAGTTCAGCGGAGGAGCGCACCCCGGCCAGCTGGAGGCCCTCCAGCGCGATTCCGGTTTCCGTCAGGTGGATGTGGGAGTCGACGAAGCCGGGTGCCAGGAGCGCGCCCTGCAGATCGATCACCTCCATGGAGGAATCGGCGATGGACGTGGCCGCCTGCTCGGAACCAACCCAGGCGACGGTGTCGCCGTCGACCAGCATCGCAGTCGCAAAGGGATCGGCAGCTGTGTAGACCGAGCCGTTGCGGTACAGCGTGACGTTGCGGGGGGCGGGGGCGGCCGGCGAATCGGTCATGGGGCGGGAACTCCTTGTTGCTGGGGCCGGCCGAGCGCCGGCGGGTTCGAAAATCTGGGAGGCCGCGGCAGCGGCCCAGCGAGTGGTGCAGGGAGCGGGCCGGTCCGGCCCGCGCCCTAGGCCACGGAGGAATAGGCGACGACGCCGCGTTTGACGAGCTTGATGGCCTCCGCGCACAGCCGCGCAATCCGGGGGTCGAGGTTCGGGATGTCGGCGAGCTGGTCCAGGAGGTCGATCACCTGTTTGACCCAGCGGACAAAGTCGCCAGCGGCCAGGTCGGTGCCGCTCAGCACGTCCTGGAGGTGCCGGCCCTTGGCCCATTTGAAGATCGGCCACACGAGGCCGAGCTCGGGCTCGCCAGTGAGGGGCAGCTTGTTGGCTTCCTCGACGTCCTCCAGCGCGGACCATTCGCGGACCACGGTGTCTACCGCGGATTCCAGGGACACGCTCGGCATCTTGGGCCGCAGGCCGCGGTCCTCACGCTTGGCCTGGTAGACGAGCACACTGGCCAGCGCGGCGATCTCGGCGGCGTCGAGGTCGTTGAAGGCCCCCATCCGCAGCGACTGCGAAATCAGCAGGTCCTTTTCGCCGTAGATCCGCCGCAGGCGTTGCCCGTCCGGGCTGATGGACAGCGCGCCGGTGTCCGAGGTTTCCAGGTAGCCGTAGCCCGTCAGGACGCCGCACACACGGTCGAACGTCTTGGCGATGGTGTTGGTCCGGCCCTGGATCTGGCGGATGAGCCCGTCCGTTTCCTGGCGGAGTTTCCACCAGCGTTCGGACCACCGGGCATGGTCCTCGCGTTCGCTGCAGCCGTGGCACGGGTGGGCGCGCAGTTCCCGGCGCAGCTCGGCGATCCGCTTCTCCTGGTTGGGCGCAGCGGAAGCCCGGCCGAAGTCGTCGTCGCGGCGCGGCGGCGCCGGCGGCCGGTGCTCGCGGATGGCGTTGCGCACCGAGGAGGCCAAGTCGCGGCGGGACTTGGGAACCTTGGCGTTGAAGGTCTTGGGAATCCTGATCCGCGTGATCGGCGACAACGGACCCTCGACGTCGTGCAGGCCAATCCGGCGGAGCTGGTTGTCCAGCGTCATGACGGCGGGGCGGGGCTCGCGGGATTCGTGGTCGGAGCTGAGCACCACCGCGAGCCCGGGCGACTTCCCGGCCGGAACATCCACCACGTCGCCCGGGAGCAGCCTGCTCAGGGAGTCCTCGGTCAAGGACTTTCTGGCCCGGGACGTGCTCCGGGAGGCCATGGTTTCGGCATCGCCCAGGGCCCGCCGCAGCCGCGCGTATTCGGTGAAGTCGCCCAGGTGGCAGGTCATGGCTTTGCTGAACCCGGCAATGGATTCTTCCCGGCTCCTGACCTGCCGGGCCAGTCCCACCACGGATCGGTCCGCCTGGAACTGGGCAAAGGATGATTCGAGGATCTCCCGGGCGCGCGGCCGGCCGAACTGCGCCAAAAGGTTGATCGACATGTTGTACGTGGGCCGGAAGCTGGAGTTCAGCGGGTAGGTCCGCCGTGAGGCCAGGCCGGCGACGGCGGCCGGATCCGTTCCGGGCTGCCACAGCACGACGGCGTGGCCCTCGACGTCGATGCCGCGGCGGCCGGCGCGGCCCGTCAGCTGGGTGTACTCCCCCGCCGTGATGTTGACATGGGCCTCGCCGTTGAACTTGTCCAGCTTTTCGAGCACGACGCAGCGGGCCGGCATATTCACGCCCAGGGCCAGTGTTTCGGTGGCGAAGACGGCCTTGACCAGCCCGTCGACGAACAGCTTCTCCACAACCTCCTTGAAGGTCGGCAGCATGCCGGCGTGGTGCGCGGCGAGCCCGCGGAGCAGGCCGTCCCGCCAGCTCCAGAAGCCGAGCACATCGAGGTCATCCGAGGGGATGTCCTGTGCCGCCTCGTCGACGCGCCGGGCGATGATCTGCTGTTCGGCCTCGCTCGTCAGCCAGAGCCCGGCCGCGACACACTGGGCCACGGCGGCATCGCAGCCGGCGCGCGAGAAGATGAAGGTGATGGCCGGCAGGAGGTCCTGCCGGTCCAGGCTGGCGATGACCTGCGGCCGGCTGGCTTTCCGCACCGGGCTGCGCTGGGCTCCCTGCGGTTCGTCCCGCTGGCTGCGTTGCTGCCGGCGCTGGTTCCGGCCGCCGTGGCCGAAGCGGCCACGGAAATTCATCTGGCTCTCGGCCCGGGCCATGGACAGCAGTTCCGGGTTGACCTCGAAGCCGGCCCGCCCGGGCGCTTCCGAGGTGACGGCGGCCGCCCGGCCCCCGACGACAGCCTCGGCTACGGCGTCGGCGGACGCCTCACTGGCAGTTGCCCCACTGGCACTTGTCTCACTGGCAGTTGCTCCACCAGGCAGGGCGATCTCGTCAAAGCTCGTGTCGCCGGCAAACAGGTCCACGATCTTCCGGCCCACCATGACGTGCTGCCACAGCGGCACCGGGCGGTGCTCGGAGACGATCACATCGGTCTGCCCGCGGACGGTGTCGAGCCACGCACCGAACTCCTCGGCGTTGGAGACCGTGGCACTCAGGGACGCCACCTGGACCTCGCTGGGCAGATGGATGATGACTTCCTCCCACACAGCGCCGCGGAAGCGGTCGGCGAGGTAGTGGACTTCGTCCATGACCACGAAGCCGAGATCATCCAGGGTGTCCGAATCCGCGTAGAGCATGTTGCGGAGCACTTCGGTGGTCATGACCACCACCGGGGCGTCGCCGTTGATGCTGGTATCTCCGGTGAGCAGGCCCACCTGGGCGGCGCCGTACTTGGCGGCCAGTTCGGAGTACTTCTGGTTGCTCAGGGCTTTGATGGGGGTGGTGTAAAACGCCTTGAGCCCACGCTGGAGGGCCAGATAGATGGCGAACTCCCCCACGATCGTCTTCCCGGCGCCGGTGGGGGCGGCCACCAGCACGCCCCGGCCGGCCTGCAGGGACAGGCATGCTTCGCGCTGGAAGTCATCGAGTTCAAATTCGAGCGAGCGGATGAACCCGCCCAGATAGGTCTTGGCTTCAGCAGCCCGCTCGACGCTGGCGCGGTAACGTTCGGACGGTGATTCCGGCCCGGGGTGTGAGGACATGTTTCCAGCCTAGTGCGCGAAAGGCTAGAGATTCTCCAGCTCGGAGCTGGGGGTGGCGTGGTCGGCGGTGGCTTCGGTCTCGGCGTCGCGTTTGACGGCGCGCCGCTCGCGCCGGCGGTCGTTGAGCAGGCACAGCCCGATCGCGGCGAAGAACAGCGCCAGCATGGGTCCGGCCAGGTAGAACATGCTCATGGCGTCGGCGCCGGGAGCGGCCATCGCGGCGAACAGGCAGACCAGGAAGACTGTGATCCGCCAGCTCTTGAGCAGCTGCTGGCCCTTGATGAGCCCGGCCAGGTTCAGCCCGAACAGAACCACCGGGAGGAGGAAGGCGATGCCGAAGGCGAGCAGCAGCCGCAACACGAAGGACAGGTACACCTGGGCGCTGATGAAGTTGGAGCCGCCCGACGGCGTGAAGTCGGTCAGGACACGGACCGCGTTGGGCAGCACAAGCCAGGCCAGCAGGACGCCGCCGACGAAGAGCGGCACGGCCGCCGCCACGAAGGACAGGGCCAGGCGGCGTTCCTTCTTGTGCAGCCCCGGCACGATGAAGGCCCAGAGCTGGTAGAGCCAGACGGGGCTGGCGATAATCAGGCCCAGGAACACGGAGACCTGGATCATGAGGTCGAACGAGCTCGCGACGCCGTCGAAATTCAGGGTCGCCTGGCGGCCTTCATGTTCATTCAGGTCGCGGATCGGCTTTATCAGCGCCGCCAGCATTGGCTGGTAGACAAGGAAACCCACTACCGTCCCGAGGACGACGGCGATTGCCGCCTTGAAGAGCCGGTTGCGCAGCTCTTTGAGGTGGTCGAGGAGCGCCATCCTCCCCTCGGGGTTCGATCGACGGCTCATGGTTACTGCCATGCGGTCTTAGGCGCGGGTCGACGGCGGAACGTCGGTTCCGTCGCCCGTGCGGCTTTCCGGTGCGCCGGCCTGCGGGTGGTTGATGACCCGTCCTTCAACCGGCTCGGAGCCATCCTTGGCATCGGTGGTGCCGTCCTTCTTCATTTCCCGGACTTCCGACTTGAAAATGCGCATCGACTGGCCCAGGCTGCGGGCCATGCCCGGCAGCTTCGGCGCAGCGAACAGCACCAGTGCCAGAACGATGATGATGATGAGATGCCAGCCTTCAAGCCTCATGGGGAGAGGTCCTTTCGTTTGAATACATCCTATGTCTAACGCGTTTCGATGTCGCGCAGTGCCTGGGGTTGCCCGCGGTCCTTCTTGCGTTGGATGCGGCGCAGCCGGCGGGCGTTTTGCCGGGCGAGCTTGGATGCGTGGTAATCATGTCGCATCCGCGCGGGCGAGGCAAAAATGGCGTCGCCGGGCGCCGGCCGAAGGGACTCGTCCGCGCTGACCGGGTCACCAACGCCGGCCGCTGTCGAACCGGCCGCTGAAACGGTGCCGGTGCCCGCTGGTGCAGGCAGGGTGGAAAAGCGGTCCGCGGCTTCACCCAATTCGGTGAGCGTCGTCGTGGCCTGCCGGAACAGCCGGAAGCCGAGCACGCCGAAGAACAACAGCGACAACGCGACAAGCGCTATCCAAATAACGATCCAGGACCACCAAGGCATGCTGATCAGTCTATCGGGCGATCCGGGAAGGCTTCGTATTGCGTCAGGGCCGCGGCGAGCCACTCCCGCGACGCGGCCGCGAGGGCCTCTGGCTGCAGGATCCGGACCATCCCGCCGTGCTGGGCCACGAACATCGGCAGCCAGTCCGTGCTGCCAAACCGGATTTCGGCGAGCATTCCGCCGCCAGGCAGAGCCGCGGTCCGCTCGGCGTAATAGTCGTCAGCGAGGCCGGTGCCGCGGGGTGCGAGTTCCACCACGACCACCGTGTCGTCGTCGTTCGGGGTGAACAGTTTCACCGGAAAGCTGTCCGCCGGCTTTGCCGTCGCGGCCGCCCGCCGGCCGTTGGGCTCAAGGGCTTCGATCCTGTCCAGCCGGAAGTTACGGAGGCCCTGGGCGGAGTGGCAGTACGCCTCGAGGTACCACGTGTTGTCCAGCGAATAGAGCCGCAGGGGGTCCACGTCGCGTTCGGACACGGCGTCGCGCTGCGCCGAGAAGTACCTCAGGTGCAGCTGCGCGCCGGATTCGAGGGCGGCGCGGGCGGTGTCGAGGACGGCGGAATTGCCGGGGGCCACCTCGGGGCCGGAGAGCGCCGCCGCTTTGACGCCTTCCTCCCCCGCCGCGGCCATGAGTTTGAGCGTCACCGATTCCAGGGCGCCGCCTTCGGCGAGTTCGGGCAGGCTGTTGAGGGTCTCCAGGCCGGTCAGGAGCGCACAGGCCTCGTCCACGGTGAACCGTACGGGGCGGGTCAGGTCCAGTGCCTGGGTGATGAATACGTGGTCATCGTCCCACTGGATGTCCAGCAGATCGTCGGGGTACCCCTCCGGGAGGCCCGAGCAGATCAGGATCCGCAGGTCGTCCTCGAGTGCCTTGCGGGTGATGCCAAACCTGGCGGCGACCTCGCTGATGTGCAGTCCCTGGTTGTGGACAAGGAACGGGACGAGTTGCAGCATCCGCTTGAGCTGGTCCTCCGAGGTTCGTTTCCGGGTACGGCCGGCGCGGCCCGCCGCCGGGAAGGCCACATCCGGCAGGGGCCTGTCGGCGAACTCGGCGGCTGCCGTGAGGCGGCGGTGGACGGCGCCGGCGAGTTCGGGGGGTGAAATCACGGTGACGCGGGGACCATAGGAGGCCAGCTCCTCGCCCAGGGTCTCGGCATCGCGGAAGGGCACCGCGAGGCGGTCCGTCCCGGCCGAATGCCCCGGTGTTCGGGCTTCCGGCGCTGCGTCCGGAAGCGGCTGGGCGCGTTTGCGGAGGCCCAGGAGCCGCCCGTGTTCGACGTCGACCACGGCGCTCTGCACCGGCAGCTCGGCCAGGCCGGCCAGCTCGGCGCGGACGTTGAACCCGGCCGGCGGCGTGAAGCTCTCCTTCTCCAGGACGGTCACGGCGGACGTCAGGCGGGACAGGCGGAAGAACCGTTTGTCCCCCCGGCCCCGGTCGTGGCCGACGAGGTACCACTGGCCGAAGCGGCTGCCCAGGCCCCAGGGCTCCACCAAGCGTTCCTGGTCCTGGCCGGTGCTGCCGGCGAGGTAGCTGAACCGGACCGGGTGCTGGGCGTGTATCGCGGCGACCAGGTCCTCGAAGGCCTGGCCGGCGGGGCGGATGCGCGGCTGGACGCCGGTGGGGAGTTCGGCGTCGACCAGGCCGCCGGCGGCCTGCAGCTTCCGGACCGCGTCGACGGCGGCGGAGCCGAGGGCGGCGTGCTCCCAGAGCTGGGCCGCGAGGATCAGGACCGTGCACTCTTCGGGGGTGAGGCTGACGTCGGGCAGCCGGTTCGATTCCTTGCCGATCCGGTAGCGGGTGGTTGCCGGGTCGTCGGAGCCCCAGCCCGTGTCCGTCACGGCCTCGACGTCGAAGCCAAACTGGCGCAGCTCGCCCTTGTCGCGTTCGAACATGCGGCCGAAAGCGACGTCACTGCTCGTGGTGTCGTGGTAGACCTTTTCGCGCAGCTCGCTGCGGCGCAGGCCGTACTTGGTGTTGAGCAGGGCGATGAGCAGGTTCAGGAGGCGTTCTGTACGTGAGGCGGACACCCCGCAAGGGTACTAAAGCCGGTCGCGGAAAATGACGAAAGCGCGGCAACAGCCGGAAGAACTTTTCCGATTGTTACCGCGCTTCGTTCCCCGGGGGGCGGGTGGGGACTAGCGGACCGCGACGAGGTCCACGACGAAGATCAGGGCCTCGTTGGGGCCGATCGCCCCGCCGGCGCCACGGGAACCGTAGGCAAGCTCGGACGGGATCTCGAGCCGGCGGCGGCCGCCGACCTTCATGCCCAGCAGGCCCTGGTCCCAGCCCTGGATGACCTGGCCGACGCCGACCCTGAAGTCCAGCGGCGCGCCGCGGCCCCAGGAGGCGTCGAATTCTTCACCGGTGGACCAGGCGACGCCCACGTAGTGGGTGGATACGGTGTCGCCGGCTTTGGCCTCGGCGCCGTCCCCTTCGATCAGGTCGGTGATGACCAGTTCGGTGGGGACGTCTCCTGCGGGGAAGTCAATTTCCGGCTTCTCGCGGTCGAGGTTGCGCTGTCCAAATGACATGGTTACTCCTTTGAGGTGACGTGTAGTGGTGGCAGTTGTAGCGGTGGATTACTTGACGCCGAGGATATCGACGACGAAGACGAGGTCGCCCTTCGCGTCGCCCTGGCCCTGATCCCCGTAGGCGAGGTCCTTCGGGACGACCAGGAGGACGCGGGAGCCGACCGTCTTGCCGGTCAGGCCCTGGGTCCAGCCCTTGATGACGCCGGTCAGCGGGAAGGTGGCCTTCTTGCCACTCTCGAAGCTGGAGTCGAAGACCTTGCCGGTGGCGAGGGCGACGCCGACGTAATTGACGGTGATTGTGTCGGTCTCCTTGAGGGCCTGGCCCTTGCCGGTGATGAGGTCCTGGGAGACCAGCGCGGTCGGAGCCTTGACGCCGGCGACCGAGATCTCCGGGACGCCCTTGTCGTTTTCCTTGACGGTCGGCAGTCCGGCCGGCGGGGTGACGGCGTCGCCTTCGGGCTTGTCCAGGACCGGCGGTGCGTCCTTGGCGGAGAGCACCTTGACGATCAGGAGCTGCGTCGGCTTGGCCTCGGCACCCTCGGCTGCGGCCTGGCCGGGAACGGCGAGGGCGAGGTGCGAGCCGATCTTGGCGCCCACGAACGCGTTGTAGATGACGGGGCTGCTGCCCTTGAGCTCGTCGTTCAGTTCCAGCGGCTCGGGATCGTTCGGGAACGTGTCCTCGAGGGTGGAGCCGTCCTTGCCGTTGAACGCCACGATTGAAATGTCGGCGATCTGGTTGGCCTTGACCCGGTCGCCACTGCCCTCGGTGACCACCTTGACAGTGGGTTCCTTGACGTCGAGCGGCTTGGTGAAGTCGACACCGGGGGCCTTCTTGTCACCGTTCTCAGTCAACTTGACCGAGTCCAGCTTGGCGGTCTCACCGGCGGACTGGCTGGTGGGTTCCGGAGCCGGAGGCGCTTCGTTGCCGCCGCAGGCGGTCAGCAGCAGCAGTCCGGGAAGAAGAATTGCTAGTAGTCGGCGCAATTGGAAACTTTCGTCGAGGCAGGGTGGACTCAGTGCCGTTCGGTTTCCCGTGGCAAAGAAAGCGGCGGCCGCAGGGCGGCCCTACCCCAGAATAACGTGCGAAGCTGGGTATCAGCCCATCGAGTCCAGCAGCGCATCCACCCGGTCGTCCACGCTCCGGAAGGGATCCTTGCACAGGATGGTCTGGTGGGCGCGGTCGTTCAGCTTCAGATGGACCCAGTCCACGGTGTAGTCGCGGCCGAGTTCCTGGGCGCGCCGGACGAAGTCGCCGCGGAGTTTGGCGCGCGTGGTTTGCGGCGGGGCATCCACCGCGTCCTTGACCGCGGTGTCGTCCACCACCCGGCGCACGGCCCCGCGGGCCTGGAGCAGGTAGAAGAGCCCGCGGCCACGGGAAATGTCGTGGTAGGTCAGGTCCAGCTGCGCAATCCTGGGAGCGTCAAGGCCCAGCCCGTGGCGTTCCCGGTAGTTGTCCATGAGCTTTTTCTTGATGGCCCAGTCCACTTCGGTATCGATCGTGCTCGTGTCGCCGCTTTCGATGGCGTCCAGCGTGCGCTCCCAGAGGTCCAGGATCAGCGGCACGTGGGGGTTGTGCGCGCCGTGTTCGGCCACGAACGCGGTCACCTTGCCCAGGTATTCGCGCTGGATTTCCAGGGCCGTGAGCTGCCGGCCGTTGGCGAGCCGGACCAGTGCCCGGCCGCTGAGGTCGTGGGAGATTTCCCGGATGCTGCGGATCGGGTTCTCCATCCGCATGTCGCGCATGATCACCCCGGCCTCGATCATCCGCAGGATCAGGTCCACCGTGCCGATTTTGAGCAACGCCGTCGTTTCGGACATGTTGGAGTCGCCCACGATCACGTGCAGGCGCCGGTAGAACTCGGCGTCCGCGTGCGGCTCGTCCCGGGTGTTGATGATGGGCCTGGAGCGGGTGGTGGCGGAGGAGACGCCTTCCCAGATGTGGTCGGCCCGCTGGGAGAACGCGAAGGTCGCCCCGTGCGGGGTCTTGAGGATCTTGCCGGCCCCGGCGATCAGCTGGCGGGTCACGAGGAACGGGATGAGGATTTCCGCGAGCCGGGAAAATTCCCCGCGCCGCGGGATGAGGTAGTTTTCGTGGCTGCCGTAGGAGTTCCCGGCCGAATCCGTGTTGTTCTTGAACAGGTATACGGTGCCGTTGAATCCCTCCGCCGCCAGCCGTTCCTGGGCTTCGTCCACGAGGTCGCACAGGATCAGTTCCCCGGCACGGTCATGGGCGATCAGCTGGGCGAGGTCGTCGCACTCGGCGGTGGCGTATTCCGGGTGCGACCCGACGTCCAGGTAAAGGCGCGAGCCGTTGGTCAGGAAGACGTTGGAGGACCGTCCCCAGCTGACCACCTTGCGGAAGAGGTAGCGGGCTACTTCCTCCGGTGCCAGCGGCCGGGACTCCGGGCTTGAATAGGAAATTCCGAATTCGGTTTCGATGCCGAATATGCGCTTGTCCATCTCACTTCTCCTCAGCCAGCAATGCCACGATGTCCGGGTCCTCGAGCCGGCGGAACGCCCGGCGGGTGCCGCGGCCGCTTTCCGATCCCCGGTCCAGTACCGCAACTTCCAGTGCGGATACGGGCAGGGTAGTGGTTTCCTTGTCCGCCACGAGCCCGGCGAGGGCCAGCCGGATGGCGCCCGCGAAGTCGAGTTCGCCCTGCCAGCCCGCCGCGACAGCCTCGGAGACCTTGTCCGCCTGGCCGCCCATCACAATAAAGCCGTGCTCGTCGGCGATGGACCCGTCAAAGGTCAGCCGGTACAGATGGTCCGCCTCCTGGGCCTGACCGACTTCGGCCACGGCCAGTTCGACCTCGAAGGGTTTCTGTTCGGCCGTAAACACCGCGCCGAGGCTCTGTGCGTACACGCTGGCGAGGCCGCGGGCCGTGACGTCCTCGCGGTCGTAGGAATAGCCCCGGACATCGGCATACCGCACCCCGGCTTGCCGCAGGCTCTCAAACTCGTTGTACTTCCCGACGGCCGCGAACGCGATTTTGTCGTAGATCTCGCCGATCTTGTGCAGCGACGGGGACGCGTTCTCCGCCACGAGGGCAATCCCGTCCCGGCAACTGATGACCACCACCGAACGTCCGCGGGCGATGCCCTTCCGTGCGAAGTCCGCACGGTCCTTCATCAGTTGTTCGGGAGATACATAGAACTGCTGGGTCATCTCAGGCCTCCCGCTGGGCGACGGTGCGGGATTCGATGACGCGGCCGGCCACGGCGGCAAGGTCGCGGTCCGGTACCCGGAAGGCGCCTGTCCGGTTCACGATGTACACCACCGGCCATAGCTGCCGGACGGGGTCCGGGCCGCCCGTGGCGGAGTCGTCGTCGGCGGCGTCGTACAGGGCCTCGACGGCGACCGCCACGGCGTCCTGCTCCGAGAGGCCGGGACGCCAGAGTTTCTTCAGCGCGCCGCGGGCGAACATCGAGCCGGATCCCACCGCGTGGTGCTCCTGTTCCTCGTAGCGGCCGCCCGTGACGTCGTAGGAGAAGAGCCGGCCGAAACCTGCGGGCCGGTCGAATCCTGCGAAGAGGGGCACGACGGCGAGGCCCTGCATGGCCATGGGCAGGTTGCCGCGGACCATGGCGCCGAGCCGGTTCGCCTTGCCGTCCAGGCTCAGGAGCGTGCCCTCGATCTTCTCGTAGTGTTCGAGTTCAACCTGGAACAGCCTGGTGATGTCCAGGGCGATGCCGGCGGTCCCGGCAATGCCCAGCACTGAATACTGGTCGGCGGGAAAGACCTTCTCGATGTGCCGGCTCGCGATCACGTTGCCCATGGTGGCGCGGCGGTCCCCGGCCATCAGCACTCCCCCGGCATAGGTCATCGCCACGATCGTCGTCCCGTGCGGGGCCTGCAACGGTGCTCCCGGCTGGCCGGCGTGCCCGCCGGCAGGCAACTGGTTGAAAGGCACTTGGCCGAAGGGCATCAAATCGGGCCGTTCGCGCTGCAGATGCTCGGTGAATGAGGACGTCGCGTTGGCTGCTACTCGGTTGGCTGTTGTTTCCTGCACTAACGCTCTCCCTCAACGTGGTGGATCAACGACTCTTCCGGCCCTTAGCCCCTCCCGCCGCCCTCATCCGGCGGCCGGCGGCGCTCCTACTGGCCGCCCTTTTGGACGAATGCGCGGACGAACTCCTCGGCGTTGGACTCCAGCACGCCGTCGATCTCATCGAGGAGATCATCGACGCCCTGGGTGGCTGCCGACGCCTGGGCGTCCGCCGGGGCCGGCGGCGCGGCGGGGACGTCCTCGTCAACCTCGGTGTCCCGCGACTGCGGCTGCTGCTGCTCCTGGCCTGCCATTGTTTTCTCCTTCATGTCCGTCCCTTTTCTCCTAAGGGACATCCTGTAGCAATAGTGCCACGCCCGGGGCGCCCGCGGGGGGCTTTGTTTTCAGGAACCGGGGCTGAGCCCGAGCAGTTCCGCCAGGAACGTCCCGGCCTCCCGGTGCCGGGCAAACAGGCCGCCGGTGAGGGCTTCGGTCCCGCGCAGCGGCTCGCGGGTAGGGACCCGCTGGAGCCTGCCGCGGCCGGGGACATCGAAGATCACCGAGTCCCAGCTGGCCCCCGCGAGGTCTGCACCGAACCTGCTGACGCAGCGCCCGCGGAAGTACGCCCGCGTGTCCGACGGCGGTTCGGTCACCGCACGGGCAATCGCGGCGTCGTCGACGATTCGGTGCATCCGGTCGCGCGCCAGCAGCCGGTAGTAGAGCCCTTTTTCGGGGCGGATGTCGGCCCACTGCAGATCCACGAGGCCCAGCCGTGCGTTGTCCCAGCCCAGGCCGTCACGCTGGCGGTAGCCCTCGAGCAGGGACAGTTTGGCGAGCCACTCGACTGAGGATGCGGCCGCCGCCCGGTCACCGCCGAGTTCGCTCAGCGTGGCGGACCACCGCTCCAGGACCTCGTGGGTGTGGCCGTCACCGTCCACGGCGTCCGCGACGCCGGTGTCCTGCGCGTGCTTGGAGGCGGCCTCGAAATAGATCCACTGGAGGTCCAGGGCGCTGATCCGCCGGCCGTCGCCCAGGCGCAGCAACCCGGTGAGCGAGGTGTCGTGGCTGACGGCCTGCAGCGCGGCGACGGGCTCATGGACTTCGATCCGCGGCGCCAGCCCGGCCTCGATCAGGCTCAGGACCATCGCGGTGGTGCCGAACTTGAGGAAGTTGGAGGCCTGGCTGAGGTTGGCGTCGCCGATGATGACGTGCAGCCTGCGGTATTTGTCCGCGGTGGCGTGGGGCTCGTCCCGGGTGTTGATGATGGGGCGGCGGATGGTGGTTTCCAGGCCCACTTCGGTTTCGAAGAAGTCAGCGCGCTGGCTGATCTGGTAGCCGGCCCGGGCGCTGTCCTGCCCGAGGCCCACCCGCCCGGCACCGCAAATGATCTGCCGGGTGACGAAAAACGGTGTGAGGCCGCGCACGATTTCGCCGAAGGGCACCGAGCGGGGCATCAGGTAGTTCTCGTGCGAGCCGTAGGAGACCGATTTGTTGTCCGTGTTGTTCTTGTACAGGTTGATGGGCGGCAGTTCGGGATCCGCAGCGAGGCGCCGGACCGCGGCCAGTGCCACGAGGTCGCCGGCGGCGTCCCACGTGACGGCGGCGCGGGGGTTGGTCACCTCGGGGCTGGAATACTCCGGGTGGGCGTGGTCCACGTACAACCGTGCGCCGTTGCCCAGCACCATGTTCATCAGCAGCGTGCCGGACTCGTCCTCGCCGTCGGCCTCGAGTTCCTGCCGCCCGTAGGCGAGGGCGATCGCCTCGGCGTCGAGGACGGGAGGCTGGTCGGTGAGTTGTTCCGGGTCCGCGCTGCTACGCTCCAAGGTCCAGCCGCGGGCGTCGTGCAGCGGTTCCTCGTCCGTGTAGTCCCACCGGGTCTCGGCGCCGCCGGCGGCCCGCTGCCGGGTCACCTGCGCGTACGCCTGAATGACCCGGGCTGACATCATCGTGGCGTTGGCTCCCGGGGCCGAGGGCGCGTGGATGCCGTATTCGGTCTCCGATCCCATGACCCGCATCGCCCCGCCGACCGGCAGCCCGCCCGCGGTGTCGGCGGGCTTGCCGGGGACAACAGCCGTCACAGGTACTGGCCTGTGCTGGGCATCGTCTCGATGGACTTCCCGGGCTCCTGGCCGGCCTTGCCCTGGACGATGGTGCGGATGTACGTGATGCGCTCGCCCTTCTTGCCGGAGATGCGTGCCCAATCGTCCGGGTTGGTGGTGTTGGGCATGTCCTCGTGTTCACGGAACTCGTCCACGACCGCCCGGAGCAGGTGGTCGATCCGCAGGCCCTTCTGGCCGATGGTCAACAGGTCCTTGATGGCGTACTTCTTGGCCCGGTCCACGACGTTCTGCACCACGGCGCCGGAGTTGAAGTCCTTGAAGTAGAGCATTTCGGTGTCGCCGTTGGCGTAGGTGACCTCGAGGTATTCGTTGGACTTCTCCGTGGAGTACATCGCCTCGACGGTGCGTTGGACCATGGCGTCCACGGTCGCCTGCACGTCGCCGTTGTGCTCGCCGAGGTCGGACTCGTGGAACGGCAGGTCCGTGGTGATGTACTTGTTGAAGATGTCGGCCGCGGCCTCGGCGTCGGGGCGCTGGATCTTCACCTTCACGTCCAGGCGGCCCGGGCGCAGGATCGCCGGATCGATCATGTCTTCCCGGTTCGAGGCGCCGATCACGATCACGTTGTCCAGCCGTTCGACGCCGTCGATCTCGCTGAGGAGCTGCGGGACGATGGTGGTTTCGACGTCGGAGGAAATGCCAGTGCCACGGGTGCGGAACAGCGAGTCCATTTCGTCGAAGAACACCACCACCGGGCTGCCCTCGGACGCCTTTTCCCGGGCGCGCGCGAAGATCAGGCGGATGTGGCGTTCGGTCTCGCCGACGTACTTATCGAGCAGCTCGGGTCCCTTGATGTTCAGGAAGTAGCTCTTCATGTCCGTCTTGCCGGCGCGCTCGGCGGCCCGGGCGGCCAGCGAGTTGGCCACGGCCTTGGCGATCAGGGTCTTGCCGCAGCCGGGCGGGCCGTACAGCAGGATGCCCTTGGGCGCCTTCAGCCCGTGCTCCCGGTACAGGTCCGGGTGCAGGAAGGGCAGTTCGACGGCGTCGCGGATCTGTTCGATCTGCGGGCCCAGTCCGCCGATGTCCTGGTAGGTGATGTCCGGGACTTCCTCGAGCACGAGGTTCTCCACTTCCGAGCGCGGGATCTTTTCCAGCGCGTACCCGGTCCGGGAATCAATCGAGAGCGCGTCGCCGACCCGGAGCCGCTGGGCGAGCAGGGCACCGGAGAGCCGGATGACCCGCTCCTCGTCGGCGCGGCCCACCACCAGCGCACGGTCAGGCCCCAGCATTTCCTTGAGCGTGACGAGGTCCCCGGCCCGCTCGTAGCCGAGTCCGGCGACCACCATCAGGGCCTCGTTGAGCAGGACTTCCTGCCCGACGGCGAGCTGGCTGATGTTGACCAGCGGGCTGATCCCAACCCGCATCTTGCGGCCGGCGTTGAAGATATCCACGGATTCCTCCGTGGCCGCCTGGCCGCTGTTCCCGGCCGTCGGCTGCCGTTTGGGGTTGAGCTGGAGGATGGTGCCGAAGCTGTACGGTGGCTGTCCCTCCTGGTCGAGGGCGTTTTTCAGCCGAAGGATCTCGGCCTTGGCCGTTTCCAGCATGCTGACCAGTTTGGAGTTGTTCTGCGTCGCGGCGGCGAGCTGGCGGTCAATGTGGCGGAGCTTGTCCCGGAGGATGTTGACCTGCCGCTCGGCGACGGACAGTTCATTGGCGGCATACCGGTCACCCTCGCCGGCTGCGGCGCGGGCCGCATCCATGCGGGCGGCAGCATCCGCTGCGTCCTCGGCCGGTGTGCGGCCCGGGTCAGTATTCGGAGTCTCCATCGTGCATCAGCCCCTTCCTGCTCTTCTGTTAAGACCATAGCCCTAAGAAGGCGGGTGCCGCTGGAGACATCCGAAATATGCTGCCTAGTTCGTTATCTCCGGGGCGTCGACGACGTTCGTTCCGGCGATTGCGTCGCGGGCGGCGCGGCGCAGCTTTTTGTCCGAGACCGCACGCTCGCCTACAGCGCCCGGGGTCCAGGCGTTGACGTCTTCTTCGTTAAAGTCGGTCTTGGAGGGGCGGCGCTTTACCGAAATGCCCGTGACGCCGTCGGCGAGGCGGCGGGTTACCAGCAGGAAACCCGTGTGGGCGACCATGCGGTGGTCCGGGCGGACGGCCAGGCCTTCGAGATGCCAGCCGCGGACCATGGATTCCCACGCGTCGGGTTCGGTGAAGCGTCCGTCCGCGCGGATGGCTTCGGCTGTCCGCGAAAGCTGCGTCACAGTCGCGACATAATTGATCCACACGCCGCCGGGGGCCAGGACGGTGGCGACGGCGTCGAGGCATTCCCACGGCGCGAGCATGTCCAGGACCACGCGGTCCACGGAGCCGGGTTCCTCGGTGCGCACCACTTCCTCCTGGAAGTCGCCAAGGGAGATCTTCCAGGCCGGGTGCGGTCCGCCGAAGATGGTCTCGACGTTGCCGCGGGCGATGTCCGCGAACTCCTGGCGGCGTTCGAAGGAATGCAGGTAGCCGTTGTCCCCCACCGCGCGCAGCAGGGAGATGGAAAGGGCGCCCGAGCCGACACCGGCTTCGACAACGCGTGCGCCCGGGAAGATGTCCGCCATGGTCACGATCTGGCCGGCGTCCTTGGGGTAGACGACGGCCGCGCCGCGGGGCATCGAGAGCACGAAGTCCGAGAGCAGCGGACGCAGCGTCTGGTACTGCTGTCCGACGTTGTTGACCACCACTGAGCCGTCGGGCTTGCCGATGATCTCGTCATGGTTCAGGAAGCCCCGGTGGGTGTGGAAGGCCCCGCCGACTTCGAGGGTGATCGTGTTCATGCGGCCGCGCTCGTCCGTGAGCTGGACGCGTTCGCCTTCGCGGAAGGGTCCGCGGCGGCGCGCGGCGCCGGTGGCACCATTAGCGCTGGCGGCAGTGCTGCCCTCGGCGGTGGGAGTGTCGGTGCCTGCGGCGGCGGTGGTGTTGGCAGTGTTAGTGCCTGCGGCGGTGTCGCTGCTCATGAAGATGTTCCTCGCTCCTGTAAAGCTGTGTGGCCGCGGACATGCCGGCGGGCACCGGTCCTTGCGCGTGGGGGCCGGAAATTCACGACCGCCCAGTAACTCTACCGGTTCTGCCCCTGGTTCTGGCGTTCGTTCCGGTACTTGCCCGTTATGGCCCGGACGACGGCGGACTGGCGCAGCAGCCCGGTGACGGCGCCCTCGCGGTTCACCACCGCGTACTCCTGGCCTTCGAGCTGGGCCAGGTACTGGACGAGCTCCTGGCCCTTGGACCATTCCGGGACATAGGCGCCCGCGCCAAGGGGGTAGGAGACCGCGGTCAGGGCGGTCGCTGCGGCCAGTCCGGCAGGCACACTGGCTGCGGCGCCGGCGTCGACGATGGCCACGGGACGGCCGTCCCGGTCGCACAGCACCACGGTGGGCTTTCCTGCCGGCGCCCGGTCCAGGAGGTCCGCGACCGTCGCGGTTTCCGGAAGGCCGAGGGCGGGTTCGGCGAGGGCCGCGGCGTCGACGAGGTGCAGCCGGCCCCGCAGGCGGGCCTGCTGGATCGCGGCCGACGCCCCCATCCACAGGAAGCTGCCCACCAGGGCGGTGATGAGGGTGAAGGAAATATCCGGCCGTGCGCCGCTGACCAGCGGCAGGACTATGAACCACAGGGCGAGGGCGATCACGATGATCCGGCCCGCCCAGCCTGCCGCAATTGTGCCCTTCTCCTGGCTGCCGGTGGCTTTCCACACGGCGGATTCGACCAGCCGGCCGCCGTCCAGCGGAAGGCCGGGAAGGACGTTGAAGATGCCGATCAGCAGGTTGGCCCAGACGAAGATGTTGGCCAGGATGTCGGCCACGCCGTTCAGGTTGCCGTAGGCAAGCGGGAGCCAGCCTGCGCCGGCAAGGACGAAGTTCGCGGCCGGGCCGGCCATCGCCACCAGGACGGAGCGGCCGGGTGAGGCCGTGAAGCTCTGGAACTGGGTGTGGCCGCCCCAGAGGTTGAGGACAATTTTCTCCGTGGGCCAGTGGAACAGCTTCGCGGTCAGCGCGTGCGCGAGTTCATGGGCCAGCACGGAAATCAGGAGCAGCAGCGCGTAGGCGAAGGCGACGAAGAAGGCGGTGACGCCGAGGCGCGGATTGTTGCTCTGCAGGACCGGCCCGTAGGCGATCACCGTGAAGGCCGCGATGATGAACCAGGAATACGCCAGAAATACCGGAATGCCGGCGATCCGGCCTAGCGGGATCCCTTCCCGGCGGTTAGCGGGAGTCTTTCCGGGTTGCCCCTGGCTGCCGGTGTCAGCCACGGGCGTGGCCCGCGGTCGAGAGTGTGGTCGAGACCGTAGTCGAGACCGTGCTTAAGCGGCCGGTTGGGTCCGCGGCGGCGCCGAAGGTGGCGTCGGGGAAGTCGTGCCGCAGGGCCACGAGCTCCTCCAGGTCAGCGACTGTCCTGCCCTCCAGGGTGTTCCAGGTGGCGCGGCGCGGATCGTGCGGGAGGGGCAGGATGTGCGGGATGGCGACCGTGACGACGCCGGAGGCCACGGCGGCGGCGACACCCGGCACGGAATCTTCCAGGGCCACGCAGTGGTGCAGGCCGAGCTCGGGATCCTGCTGCTGCAGTAGCTCAACGGCCGTGAGGTAAGCCTCCGGGTGCGGCTTGCCCTGCGTCACAGTGTCTCCCGTGACGAGGAACTCGAAGTAGGGCTCGGGCAGGCTCGCAACGATCTCCCGGGCCAGCGGGGCCTCGGACATGGTGACCAGGGCGCAACGGACGCCGGCGTTGTAGAGTTCGTCGAGCAGTTCGCGGGCCCCGGGCCGCCAGGGAATGGAGCTCCGGACCTGGCTGATCACGTGGCCGGTGAGGGTGTCGATGATCTCGCGCCGTTCCAGGGTCACGCCGGCTTCCTGCAGGATTCCCGCAGAAAACATCAGGGACTGTCCCACGAGCTGCATGGCCTGTTCGTGGGACCATTGTCCGCCGTGGGCTTCGACGAGTGCGTGTTCGGCTGCGATCCAGTAGGGCTCGGTGTCGACAATGGTGCCATCCATGTCCCAGAGCGCTGCTTTAAGGAGGGGCCGGGAAGCTGAGGATCGCATGCCTTCCAGTCTACGGGGAAGCCCGCGGCCGGGCGCCCGCGCTACGCCTACGGCGAATTCCGCGCGCCTGACCCTGGGATTCCGGGCGGAAATTGCGGTTCCTTGGCGCGCGATTGCCTGCGCGCGGCGGGTTCTTGGACGTAGGGTGATGGCATGAACAGCTTCGAGGCAGACCCCACCGAACCAGGCGCCGTCTCCGAGCCGGAGCGGCTGCTGCAGCCAGTCCCCGAGGGCCGGCGCATCACCGTCATGCTCGCGGCCTTCGAAGGCTGGAACGACGCCGGAGAGGCCGCCAGCGATGCCCTGCGCTACCTTAACAAGCTCTGGGGCGGCAAGAAGGTCGGGGCGATCGACGCCGACGAGTACTACGACTTCCAGTTCACCCGGCCCACGATCCGGCGGACAGCGGCCGGTGAGCGGAAGATCAAGTGGCCGTCCACGCGGATCTTCAAGGCCAGCGTCCCCGACTCGAATGTGGACGCCATCTTCGTCCAGGGCACCGAGCCGTCCTACAAGTGGCGTGCCTACACCGCGGAACTGCTGGTACATGCCGAGGCGCTGCATGTCGACTACGTCATCCTGGTCGGTGCGCTGCTGGCTGACGTGCCGCACAGCCGGCCCATTCCGGTCAGCACCTCCACGGACGACGCCGCACTGCGTGAGCGGATGGACCTGGAGGCCTCGCAGTACGAGGGCCCGGTAGGGATTGTGGGCGTGCTCGGCGAGGTGGCCCTGCTGGCCGGACTCCCGACCGTGTCGCTCTGGGCGGCCGTGCCGCACTATGTAGCCCAGGCCCCGTCGCCGAAGGCGCAGCTGGCCCTGCTGCACCGGGTCGAAGAGCTGCTCCAGGTCCCGCTGGACACCACCGAACTCGTGGAGGAGGCCGACGCGTGGGAACGCGGCGTGGACGAGCTCGCTACAGAGGATCCGGAAATTGCGGCGTATGTGCGCCAGCTGGAGGAGGCCAAGGACACCGCCGACCTTCCGGAGGCCAGCGGTGAATCGATAGCCCGCGAATTTGAGCGCTACCTCAAGCGCCGGGGCAAGGACAAGCCCTAGCCCGCGTCCCGCTTTTCCCTCCCCCTTCCCACTCCCACCTTTCCCGCGCACTTCCCCTATGGGGGTCTTCCCCCGGACCAGAGTCTTATGACCCTGCCGGCGGCCGCCTGTCGCGGCGAGAGTTGGACCTGGCCGCGACGCCGGCCAACACCGAGTGGAGGGCACACCATGACAGATCACAACTACATCTTGTTCGTGTCGTCGTACGCCGACGAGGGCTCGGCGGCAGAGGATTTCAAGGCGATCAAGGGCATGGATGACGCGGCCGTCGCGGCTGCCGTCGTCCTGTCGCGGGACTCATCGGGCAAGACCGAGGTCAAGGAGCACGGCGGCGGACTGGTCGCCGGGGGCACCAAGGCCGGCGCAGTCGGCGGGCTGGTGGTCGGACTGTTCGCTCCGCCACTGCTGCTGTCCGGCGTGATCGGTGCCGGGATCGGCGCCGGTGTGGGTGCCATCAGGAAGCGGCACGAGGAGAAGTCCATCGGCGTCAACGCGGAGGAGTTTCTGCCGCCGGGCTCCTCGGCGATCGTTGCCATCGTCGATGACCTCTACCTCGACCGCGTCGACAAGGCGATCAGCAAGGCCACCAAGAAGGTCAGCAAGGCTGTCGACAGTGGTGACTACGACGCCGTCGTCAAAGCCGTGAACGAGGGCGACGAGAAGATCATCGAAGCCGCTTCGTCCTGACCGGCCGACGCAGCCACCGTGGAGACGGCCGCTGGGTTTTGGGATCTTCCTCCGGGCCGACCGAAAACCGGTTAGAGTTCGACGCCGAGCAGGGCGTTGACGGCGTCGCTCACCAGCGCGGCGTCCGTGGCCGAGGCCTCCCCCGGGGCTGCCAGGGCGGCCTTGGCCCAGGCGTCGACGGCGGCGAGTGCGCCGGGCGCGTTCAGGTCGTTGGCCAGTTCGGTCCGCAGCCTGCCAAGCAGGGCCGCGGCGGAGCTTTCCGGCGCCACGGCGAGGGCCTCGCGCCAGGTGCGGAGCCGGTCTTTGGCCTGGGCGAATCCGGCGGCGGTCCAGGACCAGTCCGTGCGGTAGTGGTGGGCCAGGATCGCGAGGCGGATCGCGGCAGGTTCTTCCCCGTCAGCCCGGAGCCTGGAAACCAGGACAAGATTGCCCTTGGACTTGCTCATCTTCTCCCCGTCGAGGCCCACCATGCCCGCGTGCGCGAAGTGGCGGGCCAGCGGCACGCCCGCCAGCGAGTACGCGTGGCCGGCGCCCATTTCGTGGTGCGGGAAAATAAGGTCCGAGCCGCCGCCCTGGACGGTAAAGGGCTTGGGCAGGTACTCCTGGGCGATCACGGTGCATTCGACGTGCCAGCCGGGCCGGCCCTCCCCCAGTTCGCCACCGGGCCAGCTGGGCTCGCCCTCGCGGGCAACCCGCCAGAGCAGCGGATCCAGCGCCTGGCGCTTCCCGGCCCGGCCAGGGTCGCCGCCGCGTTCGGCGAAGAGTTCCAGCATTTCGGCGTCGGAGAGTCCGGAAATGGATCCCAGGGTCCAGGCGTCGACGTCGTCCGTCGAGTGCTTCCCGGCGGCTTCGACGTCGTAGTAGACGTCGCCGTCGGGCTCGCCGCCGGCGCCGGGGACGCGGTACGCGAGCCCGTTGCGCAGCAGGCGCTCGATGGCGGGAACGATCAGGGGAACGGCCTCAACGGCACCGATGTAGTGGTCCGGGGCGAGGACGTTCAGGGCCTCCATGTCGGTCTGGAACAGCTCGATTTGGCTCGCGGCGAGGTCGCGCCAGTCGACGCCTGTGGCCGTGGCGCGCTCCAGGAGGGGATCGTCGACGTCGGTCACGTTCTGGACGTAGGCGACGTGCTGGCCGCCGTCCCGCCACGCGCGGTTGAGGAGGTCGAAGGCGACATAGCTGGCCGCGTGGCCCATGTGCGTGGCGTCATAAGGGGTGATGCCGCAGACATACATGGACTGCTCACCCGTGGCCTCCAGGGTCACAATTCCGCCCTTGGCGGTATCGAAGAGGCTCAGGGCGGGCATGCTGCCGGGGAGCTGGGCAACAGGGCGGGAGGTCCAGGATTTCACAGACCAAGCCTAGTGCTAGGCACTGATGACATTGAAACCGAGCAGCAGGAACAGGGACATTCCCAGGATGATCCGGTACCAGACGAAGAGCCGGTAGCCGCGGGTGGAGACGTATTTCAGGAACCAGCCGATGATGACGTAACCCACAATGAAGGCGATCACGGTGGCCAGGGCGGTTTCCGGGAGACCGTACGGGCCGGTGATGCCTTCCTTGGAGACCACCTTGTACAGCTGGTACAGGCCGCTGCCGAAAACGGCAGGGATTGCCAGCAGGAAGGAGTAGCGGGCCGCCGCCTCACGGGTGTAACCCATCAGGAGCCCGGCGCTGATCGTGCCGCCGGAGCGGGACACACCGGGGAAAAGGGCCAGGGCCTGCGCCAGTCCGTAATAGAGCCCATGTTTGTAGGTCAGCTGCGTCAGTTCACGGTCCTGCCGGCCGATGGTGTCGGCCACCGCGAGGACCATGCCGAAGATAATCAGCATGGTCGCGACGCCCCACAGGCTGCGGAGTACCGATTCGATCTGGTCCTGGAACAGCAGGCCCAGGACGATGATCGGGATGCTGCCCAGGATCACCAGCCACCCCATGCGCGCATCCGGGTCCCGCCGGGAGACTTTGCCGGTCAGCGAACCGGCCCAGGCACGGATGATCCGCAGGATGTCGCGCCAGAAATAGACGATCACCGCGGTCTCGGTGCCCAGCTGCGTGATGGCCGTGAAGGCGGCGCCGGGATCGGACGCTTCCGGGAGGAAGGCGCCGACAATCCGCAGATGGGCGCTCGAGGAAATCGGGAGGAACTCGGTCAGCCCCTGTACCAGGCCCAACAGAGCCGCTTGTATCCAGTTCACGTTTATAGACCCTACGTTACGAAGCAGCCCGACCCCGTAAGCTAGCTGACATGCAACAGCGTTATGTCGGCAACAGTGGGTTGCGCGTGTCCGCCCTATCCCTCGGCACCATGTCCTGGGCCAGGGAAACCGAGGAACAGGATGCCGCCGCCCTGGTGCGCTCCTTCGTCGATGCCGGCGGAACCCTGATCGATACGGCGGCGTCCTACGCCGACGGGCAGGCCGAAGCGATGCTCGGCGGAATACTGGGCGACGTCGTGGCGCGCTCCGAAGTGGTGATCTCCACGAAGGCCGGACTGACGACGGCGGACGGTCGCCGCAGCGTCGACACGTCCCGCAACGGCATGCTCTCCGGGCTGGACGCGAGCCTGGCCCGGATGGGAACCGATTACGTGGATCTCTGGTTCGCGCACGCCTGGGATCCGAATGTTCCGCTGGAGGAAACCCTGTCAGCGCTGGACCACGCGGTGCGGTCCGGCCGGGCGCGATACGCCGGTGTCTCCAATTTCAACGGCTGGCAGACTGCAAAGGCCGCCGCAATCGCGGGCTTCCCCCTCGTGGCCAACCAGTCCGAATACTCGCTCCTGCAGCGCAACGCGGAGATTGAGCTCATTCCGGCCATCGAGGACGCGGGGCTGGGCCTGATGGCCTGGGCTCCGATGGGACGCGGCGTCCTGAGCGGCAAATACCGTGGCCACATCCCGGCTGATTCCCGGGCCGCCAACCAGCGGTTGGCGACGTACGTGGAACCCTATCTCGAGGGACCGGCGTCCAGCGTGGTGGAAGCCGTCGCCATGGCGGCGAAGGGGCTGGGCCGGACTGCCCTGGATGTGTCGCTGAGCTGGCTGTTGTCCCAACAGGGGGTGGCAACCGCCGTCGTCGGCCCCCGGACACCGGTTCAGCTCAAGGAGATCCTGGATTCGGCGCTCGCGCCGCTGCCGCCGGAGATCGCGCAGGCGCTCGAAGACGTGTCCGACCCCGGCTGAGGCCGCGGAGATCCGCAGGTCCCCCTAATTCTCCGAATTCTCGAGGATCTCGAGGTCCTCTTCGTCGTCGACATCGTCTTCGTCGCCGTCTTCGTCGCCGTCGATCACTTCGAGCGGCGTCACTTCCCCATACGCCTCATACAGGGCGTCGTCGTAGACTTCAAAGGCATCGGCAACGGCGAAGAACGCCGCCTCGACCGCGGGATCCCCGTCACTTCTGCGGGCGGAGGCCGCCGCCAGGTGTTCTTCCAGTGCAGAGGTCAGGGACTGAAGCGCGACACGCGGATCGATGCTCATGACTTCACGTTAGTCGGAAAAAGACGAAAATGGAGAGCAATGAAAGAACATTTTCTGAGCAGCTCGGTCCGGCGGGAACGGGACTATGTCAAGCAGTACGAGTACCTCGTTCTGACGGTCGGTCCTGAGGATTCGCTCCCCGAGGCCCGCCGCCGGCTCGTGGAGCATTCCGAGTACGGCAAATGGGAACTGGAACGCAGCCGCCTCTACGTGGGCGGCGGGCGGCGTTTCTGGCTGCGCCGGAAAGTCATCCAGGTCCAGCGCACCGTCTAGGCCGCACACGGATCCCGGCCGCGCATCGGCCGGTATCGGCAGCCACGAACGCCACGGGGAGTCCTGGGCCCTCTAGGGTGTCTCCAGCGGGCCCAGCCAGGCGTTCGCCACGGTATTGTGCGCCGACTCGTCATCTGATGGGTGGAACATGCCGGCGAGCACGTCCCGGTACAGCCGCTCCAGCTCGGAGCCGCGGAAGTAGCTGGAGCCGCCGGATACCCGGATGGCGAGGTCCACCACGGTGCGCGCCGTCTCCGTGGCCCGGACCTTGAGCCCCACGAGCCGGGGGAACCATTGGCTGCCGTGGTCCGCGAGGGCGTCGACGTCGGCCGCCACGGAGGACAGCTGCGGGTAGAGCGCATCCATGGCCATTGCCGCCTCCGCCACCTTCCAGCGGATGTCCGGGTCCTGGGCGTAGCTGCGGCCGCCGTTCTTGAACGATGTCCGGCGCTGCACCGCTTCCACCCCGAGCGTGAGGGCCCGTTCGCCGATTCCGGTGTACACCGCGGCGAGGAGGGTCTCGAAGCAGGCGAAGATCGCGAAGATCAGGGGGTCGGCGTTCGGGCCCACCGGCAGTTTCCGGAAAATCCGTTCGGCCGGGACGACGGCGCCCTCCAGGAGGGTCGTGTTGGACTGGCTGGCGCGCATGCCGAGCGTGTCCCAGTCGGGCAAAATTTCGTAGCCGGGGGTTTCCCGGGTGATGAACCCGTGGACCAGTTCCCCGGCGCCGTCCGCGGCATTGGCGTCCTTCCCGAAGATGCCCAGCCGGGTCCACGCCGGTGACAGGCTGGTGAAGATCTTGCGGCCCGTGAAGCTGTAGCCGCCGCCAGGCAGCGGGACGGCCTCCGTGCGGGAATCGAACAGCACGGAGTCGTTGCCTGCCTCCGAATTGCCGAAGGCGAAGACCTCACCCTGTGCCGCTTCCTGGAGGATGAAATCCAGCGAGGAGTCACCGCGGGCGGCAAGGACGTGGGCGACGCCGGTCCACACCAGGTGCATGTTGACGGCCAGCGCCGTGGCCGGCGCCGCGGTCGCCAGCCGGCGTTGCAGCTGCGCCGCTTCCGCAAGCCCGAGTCCGAGTCCGCCGTCGATCACCGGGACGAAAATTTTCAGGTAGCCGGCCGCCGTGAGATCCGCGAGGTCCTCGTGGAAGAAGGCGTTATCGCGGTCGTAGCCGGCGGCGCGGCCGCGGATCCGTTCCAGCAGCGGCCCGCTCAGGATGTCCTCGGGCGTCATGGCAGGCAGTGTCCGCTCAGTAGTTGGTGAGCAGGGTGTCCAGCACCCGTGCGCCGAATTTCAGGGAATCCGCCGGGACCCGCTCATCGACGCCGTGGAACATGCCGGTGAAGTCGAGCTCGTCCGGCAGCATCAACGGGGCGAAGCCGTAGCCGGTGATGCCGAGCCGGCTCAGGGACTTGTTGTCGGTCCCGCCGGAGAGCGTGTACGGCAGCACCTTGGCGCCCGGATCCTCGGAATGCAGGGCATCGATCATCGAATCGACGAGGTTGCCGGCGAACGGCACCTCCAGCGAGACGTCGTTGTGCACGTAGCTGATGTCCACTCCGGTGCCGGCGAGTTCGCGCACGATTTCCAGCACCTGCTGTTCCTGCCCGGGCAGGGTCCGGCAGTCGATGAGGGCCTCGGCCGATTCCGGAATGACGTTGTGCTTGTAGCCGCCTTTGAGCAGGGTGGGGTTGGTGGTGTTCTGCAGTGTGGCGCCGACAAAGCGGGCCACCGTGCCGAGTTCCTTGAGGATCTTCTCCGGATCGTCGGGATCGAATTCGACCCCGGTGAGTTCGGTAACGCCGTCGAGGAACTGCCGCGTGGTCGGCGTGAGCTCGATCGGCCAGTTATAGGCACCAATCCGGGATACCGCGCCGGCAAGCCTGGTCACGGCGTTGTCGGTGTTGATCTGGGAGCCGTGGCCCGCGCGGCCGTGGGCCACCAGGCGGAGCCAGGAGAGGCCCTTTTCCGCCGTCTGGAGCAGATAGGTGCGCTGGCCGCCGATGGTGGCGGAGAAGCCGCCGACTTCGGAGATCGCCTCCGTGGCGCCCTCAAAGAGTTCGGGCCGCTTCTCGACGGCGTAGCGGGCGCCGTAGGTGCCGCCGGCTTCCTCGTCGGCGAAGAACGCGAAGATGAGGTCGCGCTTGGGTTTGCGTCCCGTGCGGGCGAAGTTGCGCAGCACGGACAGGATCATGGCGTCCATGTCCTTCATGTCCACGGCGCCGCGTCCCCAGATCAGGCCGTCCTTCAGTTCGGCGCCGAAGGGGTCAACCGACCACTGTTCGCGCAGGGCCGGGACGACGTCCAGGTGGCCGTGGACCACCAGTGCGCTGGCGGAGGGGTCCTCCCCCGCCAGCCGGGTGACCACGCTGGCGCGGCCGGGGGCTGCTTCGAAGATTTCGGCGTCCAGCCCGACTTCGGCCATGAGCCCGGCGGTGTATTCGGCGGCCGCGCGTTCACCGGGGCCGGAGCCGTCGCCGTAGTTGGACGTGTCGATCCGGATCAGCTCCTGGCAGATCCTGACGACCTCATCCTCTGGCCTGGTTTCGGTCCGGGTGTCAGTCATAGCGGCTCCTCGTGGCGGGTGGCTCAATTGCTTGCTTCAGCCTACCCACACCACCCCCGCGGACCCCGATTATTTGTTTCCGGAAAAGTCGTGCTAGAGTCTTTCTCGCTGCTTCCGAGAAAAGCAAAACGCTGAAAGGCGAAACGAACTCGGAATTACCACCTGCGCGGGTGGCGGAATGGCAGACGCGCTAGCTTGAGGTGCTAGTCCTCGAAAGGGGGTGGGGGTTCAAGTCCCCCTCCGCGCACAAGGGAAAACCCCTGGAATCCACGGATTCCAGGGGTTTTTTTCTGCTTCCCCGCCGACGGGCCGCGGCTTCGCCCCCGCTGCCGCTGAATACCAATACCTGCTGCCCCGGCCCGGAGCCCACCGGACGTGCCCGCCGGAGGATGGCCGCGCAGCGTTCTCGCCCCGTGGCCGCCGGCGTAGAGTCTGCGCAAGAGACTTGCAAGCGGATCGAGGGATGACAAATGACAGTTAGAGGCTGGAACCCGCTGGTGCTTTTGCCCGTCGCGTTCATCGTCGTCTTCGTGGTTTGGGCAGCTCGACGGGCCCGAGGCCGGAAGTCCAAGGATTAACGACCCGCTGGGCCGCTGTGTGCTTGCCGGTACAAGGGTGTTGAGCCGGCGCGGCCGGGCCAACCAAAAGACCGCATCCCTGCCGGCCCCCCAAAAGCTCCTGCAGGAATGCGGCCGTCGTGGCGTCAGCCGGAGCGTGGCTCCCCTGACGGGCAACCCTTAGGCTGCGTGCCTCCACTATGGAGGCGTTACCGGAGGCGTGGCCCGGTACCCCCCGATGCAGAAATAGACATGTCCAATTCTGTTTTCAGAGGGTAATGCAAAATTATTGGACATGTCCAATCGGATGATATTGTCTTCTGGATCCACCCTTCGACCGCAGCAAAGGAGCCCTGTCATGAATGACGCATCAGTCGATTCCGGGCCGGGCGCGGCACTCGCAAGGAAGCTGAACCTTCTCCTTGATTCCTCGGAAGCCGCCGGGAAGAAGATCACCTTCAACGACGTCAGCGCCGCCATGAAGACGGCCGGCACCCCGATCTCCCGCGCCCGCTGGCACTACATGCGCACCGGGTCCGGGCCCGAGGTGAAGAAGACCGAGCTCCTGCAGAACCTCGCAAAGTTTTTCGGCGTGAACCGCGACTACCTGCTGCACGACCAGGACGAACTGCCCCGGAAAGTCGAAGCCCAGCTGGACCTCCTGGCCAGCATGCGGGCCAACAAGGTCCGCAATTTCGCTGCCCGGCAACTCGGCGGCCTGTCACCCGAGACGCTCCTTCAGATCCGGGACCTCATCGACGAGCAGCTGGCGGAGACGAACGTCACTTCTTCCGACACGCCGGGTGCCGGAAAGGCCTCTGAACAGGGCTGATACGCTCCTCCTTGGAGTCGGAGGGACTCCGGCCCCCTATCGGACCATCCCAAGGATCAGCGCCATGGACTACAGCGTCGCCCGAGCGCGGGCCCGGACTGCGGAAGAAGGCCTGCGGCTGCAGGAGCCGGTCTCCATGCGTTCCATCCAGAGCCGCCTGGAGACCGCGAGCGGGCGTCCAATTGTCATCAGGCCGATCGACAACACCCCCACCGACAAGGTCTGTGGCCTGTGGTTCGGCCTGGACGGCCTGGACCTCATCCTCCACGCCAAGTCGGCGTCAGAGGTGCACCGCCAGCAGATCGTCCTGCACGAGTTCGCCCACATGATCCTCCGCCACGAGCAGGAAGTCCTCTCGCACGACTACGCCCAGGTCTTCTTCCCGGACCTCGACCCGGAGCGCGTCGTCTCGGCCCTGAAACGCACCGACTTCGCCGACGAGCTCGAGGTAACGGCCGAACTCCTTGCCGACCGGCTTGCCTCCCGCATCCGCCGCTCCTACCAGCAGCCGGACGCGGAGCCGGGCAACTTCGGGGCGGTCTTCGGATGATGCAGTTCCTCATGGCCGCGGCACTGTTCCTGTTGGCCGGGGCCCGCATTCCCGCCCTGCTTCGCAGCCGGAGCGACCTGGTGTTCTCCTGTGCCGTGTACGGAGGCGTGGGCTCTTTGCTCATGTCCCCGATTGTCTACGTCCCCGTCGATACGGCCCTCGGCGGCATGAACCTGGTCAAACTGGTCCTGAACTCCCTGATGATTATCTCGCTTTGGTATCTGCGCCTCGCCGCATACGCCGCCATCGCCCCGGAAGCCGGCGGCCGCCGGACCTGGTGGACACGGACACTGCCTTTGACGCTCACGCTGAGCCTGCAGACCGCGTTCTTCCTCCTCACAGGACCCACCGTCACGACCACCGCCTGGGGCATCTACGAGGACCGTTTCCCGGCTCTCCTGTTCTCACTGATGCTCACCCTCTTCATCTGTTCGATGAGCGCGGAAATTGCCGTGATCTGCTTCCGCTACGTCCCGCGGATGAGCCGCCCGTTCCGCGTCGGTTTCTCCATGCTGGGCGCCGGCTGCATCATGGGCTTCCTGGTGATGGCCGAGATGTGTCTGTCCTTGTTGGCCCGGCACCTGACATTCCTGGCCGTACTGGTCAGGCCTGGCTTCCCGTACCATCAGCTGGAACTGGTTGCGACCGTCCTGGCCGGCGCCGGGCTCACGATCCCGGCGGTTGCCGGCAGGGCTGCCCGCAAAAACCTGCACCGCCGGAACACCGAAACCCTCGCACGCGTCGAGGCCATCTGGTCCAAGGCGCTGAAGAGCACGTCGCTTGACCGGACCCTTGAGGCCGACCCCCAGGCACCGGTACAGGACAGGCTGCACCGGATGGTTGTCGAAATCCGGGACGCTGAACTCGCTGCGGGCACTTCGGCGACGTTCCTGACCGCGGAGGAGCGCAGCTACCTGCTCTCCGTTGAAGCAAAGCTCCATAACTCCCCCGCCCCGGCATAGCCTGCGACAGCTACAGAAAGCCGCCATGCAACTCCTCACGCACCCGACCCGCCGAACACGCCCGAGCGGTACGGACATGTACGGGATCTACCGGAACATGGTCCTCTTCGATTTCAAGACTGAAATCCATTCGGGCTTCTTCGTCGCCTATTACCGCAACTTCGCCATCCCCTCCACAGCGAGGACCCTGGCGGCGACCGGAGAGATGAAATCCCGGCCGATGAAGCGCTCCTACGACACCGGCATCGTCCTCCACGAGATCATCGCCAACGGGTTCGAGCACGAACGCAGCCAGGCCATGATCAAACTGCTCCGCCGGGTCCACAACGGGGTGTCCGGCACCCCGGACGACTTCGTCTACGTCCTCATGACCTTGCTTGTCCTGCCGCTGCGCTGGACCGAACGTCACGGCTGGCGCCGGTTGACGGAGTTGGAGAAGCGGGCCGCCACGGATTTCTACGCCGAACTGGGCCGGCAGATGGGGCTTGAGGGCATCCCGGCCACCTTCGCGGAGGCGGAACGGTTCCTGGACGAATACGAGGACCGGAACATGGGCCCGAGCCCCGAGGGCTCGATGCTGTTCAATGCGACCGTCGCGGCCTTCGCCAGCCGTATCCCCGCCCTGCTTCGCCGATTCACCCCGACCATCCTGGCGCTGATGATGGACAAACCCCAGGTCGCTGTTGCCCTGGGCCTGAAACCTGCCCCGGCAGTGCTGCGCGTACCGTTCAACGCGGTGCTGCGGTTCCGCTCCCTCAAGGCCAGGTTGCGTCCCTTGCCGACCGAGCCCATATTTGTGCCGGGAAGGATGAACGTCGTGGCATACCCGGACGGATACACCCTGGACCAGATCGGCCCTTGGGGGAAATCAGCCAACGTCTGAGGCCCGGGCTGCTTACCGCCGTCGACCCTGGGGTGGACCCGACGCACCCGTGACGGGCCTGCGTGCTGACCGAAGACGACGACGCGGACTCCGACTACGCGCGAACAGGCCCGCCGGAACCTGAACTGCTCAAATCCCGGCGGGGCTGTTCGTTGTGGTTAGAGTGCGCTCTGCCTAGCCCACGTGGATGGCGGGCCGGAGTGCCTGGTCGGGCTCGGTCTCGCGGAGGATTTCGCGCACCAGCGGCGCGGTGTCGCCCTCGCCCAGGAACAGGTACCGCATGAGGTGGCCGACGGGGTTGCCCTCGGACCACTCGAAGTAGCACTGGGGCTTCGTGCCGGTCGAGTCGCGCATGGCCAGCAGGACGGCCGCGATCGCGTTCGGCACGGCCGGGGACTCCACCCGCAGGACCCGGTAGCCGTCCACTTCGACGCCTTCGACCCGGAGCGTGTGGCTGAACGCCGAAGGATCGGAGATTTCCACTTCCAGGAAGATGACATCCGCCGGGCCCGGGACGGGGTTCAGCCCGCGCTGTTCGTACTCTTTGTCCGCGTACTCAGCCTTGTCACCGGCTTGGCGCTTGTTGGCGATGACGTTCAGTTGCCCGTCGAAGGCAATCGAATCGGTGATGAACTGCCGGGCTGCCTCGTCGAACTCGATGGTTTCCAGCCGCAGTTCGGTGGTGCGCTGGACCCGGGAGATGAGCGAGACGACGATGATGCCGGCGATGAAGAACGCCGAGATCGCGATGCCGTCGGGCTTTTCGATGACATTGGCGCCCAGCGCGTACAGCAGGACCAGGGTCAGCGCACCGAAGCCGATGGTTCCGGCGCGGCTGTGCCGGCGGATCGCGGAGACGGTCACGGCGACGGCTCCGGATACCATCATGGCCAGGATGCCGGTGGCGTAGGCACCTGCCTGGGCGTTGACGTCGGCGTTGAAGGCGATGGTGATGCCGACGCTCAGCACGGTGTAGACGATGACGACCGGGCGGACGGCCCGGCCCCATTCCGGCGCCATGCCGTAGGCCGGCAGGTACCGGGGCACGATGTTGATGAGTCCGGCCATGGCGGAGGCTCCGGCGAACCAAAGGATCAGGGCGCTGGAAATGTCGTAAACGGTGCCGAACCCGGCGCCGAACAGGTCGTGGGCGAGGAACGCCAGGGCGCGGCCGTTGGCCTGTCCGCCCTCCTCGAACTCCTTGGCCGGGATCATGACCGTGGTGAGGAAGCTGGTGGACATCAGGTAGACGCTCATGATGGCCGCCGCCGTGGTGAGCAGCTTGCGGGTGTTCCTGACCCGGGACGCCATGATCTGCTCGGGGCTGTCGCCGGTGGCCTTGATCAGCGGCATCATCGAGACGCCTGTCTCGAACCCGGACAGGCCCAGGACCAGCAGGGGGAAGGCGATGACGGCGGGCCCGATCAGGTCCATGGGGCCGCCGCCGGCGCTGGCGAGCAGCCGGTCGGTCCAGCCGGCGATCAGGGACGGTTCGGAAAGAACATGGGCGAATCCTGCGGCGACGACCGCGGCGTTCAGGAGCAGGTAGACGGCCACAAGCGGAATGGCGACGCCGACGGCCTCGTTGAAGCCGAGCAGGAACACCCCACCCAGGATCAGCAGCAGGATCACCGTGATGATCACGGCACTGCCTTTCAATCCCGCAGGCACGATCGGGTTTTCGAGCAGGTGCACCGTCGCGTCCGCTCCGGAGAGGGTGATGGTGATGATCCACGAGGTCGCAACGAACCCGAGCAGCAGCAGGACGAAGAACTTGCCGCGCCAGAACGGGAGCAGCTTCTCCAGCATGGCAACCGAGCCCTGCCCGTGCGGGCTCTCCTGCGCGACCCGGCGGTACATGGGGAGCATGCCCAGCAGGGTCAGGGCCACAATGAGCAGGGTGGCCAGCGGCGACAGGGCACCGGCGGCCAGGGCGGCGATACCGGGAAGGTATGACAGGGTGGAGAAATAGTCGACGCCGGTCAGGCACATGACTTTCCACCAGGCGTTGGGCTTGTGATCTTCCTCGGCTTCGGGGCCGGCGGGTGCGACCTGGTTGGCCAGTAGCCAGCGGACCAGGGGCTTGTGGTCCGGGCGGTCGGCCTGCTTCAGGTCAACTTGCGCCGGGACGGCGTGGTCAGAAGTGGTCTGCATCGGATCTTTCTGTTGGTGGCCGGGCGTGTGCCGGGCAGGAGCAAGTCCTGGGAACCGGTCAATTGTAGTGCCGGGTCCCCGTTGCCGCGGTCAGCTTCAGGCAGCGTCCGGAACGGCGGGCCTACCGCGGCTCCGGTCCGGGCAGCTCCGGCCCGGGCAACTCAGGTCCGGGCAGCTCCGGCCCGGGCGGCTCAAGTCCTGGCAGCGGGTCCTTGCCGGTCCATGTCTTCACGACCGTCCACGTGACGGCGGTGATCGGCACGGCCAGCAGCGCGCCGACAATGCCGGCCAGTATGGTGCCCGCCGCCAGGACGAGCAGTATCGCCAGGCCGTGGATGCTGAGGACCCTGCCCATCAGGACCGGCTGCAGGAAGTGGTGTTCGAGCTGGTTCACGCCGATGACCACGGCCACAACAATGAGCGCCTGGACCAGCCCGTTGGAGACCAGCGCGACGACAATGGCGAGGGTGCCTGCGACGGTAGCGCCGACGATCGGGATGAATCCGCCGATGAAGATGAACACTCCCAGCGGCAGGGCCAGCGGCACTCCCATAATGGCGAGGGTGATCCCGACGACGAGACCGTCAACCGCGGCCACCATGGCCGTGCCGCGGACATACCCGCCCAGGACGACGGTACTGCGATCCGCCGCCAGCCGTGCCCTGGCGCGGTGGTCGGCCGGCAGCATGCCAATGAGAAAGGCCCGGATTTCGGGACCGTCCTTGAGGAAGAAGAACAGGGTGACGGCCATCAGCACCGCGCCGGTGAAGATTTCCACCGCCGTGCGGGCACCGGTGAGGGCTTCTGCACTGAACGTGCTCGAGGTGAAGAACTCCCGCACCGAGTCCATGACGGCGGTGATCTGTTGGTCGCTGACAGGGACAGGTCCGTGGTTCAGGAATGAGTGCAGTTGCTCGACCCCCGCAGCGGCCCGGGCCGTGAGCTCGCCCCACTGGTTGGAGACCAGAATGACGATGCCGGCGATGACGCTGCCGAAAACGGCGAGAATGGCCACGAACGAGGCAACCACCGCGAGGGCGCGCGGCCAGCCGTGCCCGGTGAGCCAGCGGACCAGCGGGGAGATCGCTGCGGCCAGGATAACGGCGATGAGGACGGGGATGATGACGAGCGGGATGCGGCTGGCGGCCCAGATGATTGCCCACGCGAGGGCGGACACGGCCAGGACCTGCACGGAGCGGATGCTGGCGCGGCCCAGTCCGTCCGACCAGATGGCCGGCATTGCGTTGCGGGGTTCGATCAAGGGGTTCTCCCGGCGTTCGGACGCGGCGGCTAGGCCCAGCGCAGGGGCTTCGGCCTGGACTGTTGCCACGCATCGTAGAACCGCAAGCGGGCTTCGTTGCCGCGCTGCTGCTCGAGGGCGTGCAGGCGCCCGAAGGTAAATCCGCTGCCGGGGGCATCCGCGGCCTGCCCCGCCAGCACCAGTAGGGATTCCCGGGTGACGACGCTGTCCTGGAAGTCTCCGAGGATCTCCTGGATGCCCTCCGCGGCCCGGGCAACGTTCGTTGCTTGAGTGCCGAAAATGGGGGTAGCCGCCTCTGCGGCATAGCGCAGCCGCTTGGCAGCCTTCCGAACTTCATGCAATGCGGCATCCTGCGGTGTCCCGCCTGTGCCGCCGTCAAGGGACCGGACCGCCGCCTTGAGGCGTTTTCGTTCCGCGGAAACGAGCCGGCCAACCGTCCCCGGCGCATCATTGCCTGCCCCGCTGCTCAGCGGAGGTACCGCAAGGAAGGCATCGAGGGCATCGAGGAGGCGGAAGTAGCGGGCGCTGTCCAGCGCCGCCAGTCCGGCGGCAAGGCCCTGTTGCTGGACAGTGCCGAGGTGCTCCTGGATCTGCTGCGCGACTGGCCCGATCAACAGCTCCGCAGGTTCGGCACTGATCATTTGCGTCAGCCGGGCACGGATGACCTCGGCGTCCCTGGCCTGGCCCACGTTGCCGGCGAGCCACTGGAGCTCGCCCCTAAGGAACCTGGCCGACGTCGTATCTGTGAGCGTTCGAAAGGTTGCCAGTGCCGACCGCAACCGGCGGGCGGCCACCCGGAATTGATGCACGGCATCGGGCGCATTGACCCGGACGCGAGGATCATTCAGCTTCACGGCGCGTATCTGTTGGGATACGTACGAGAGCATGACGTCCGAGGCCGGCCCGCTCGGGCTCGGTTTCGGAACCGTGCCCGGATTCTCCGGATAGTCCGGTCCGAGCGCCCGGGCGAGCTTGGACGGGTGGGTGGCGATGGTGACTCCCTCTGCGGCGCACAGGGCGTCGGCGTCCTGCAGCAGCCGACGGGGGCCGCCGGCGAGTTCCAGTTCCCATTCCCGCCACCGCGACGGTCCCGCGCGGGTTAGCAGGGATTGGGCCTCGACACGGTCGTCACTGAAGTTGGCAAGGACTGCGCCGTCGGCGGCGTACAACCGCGTGACCCTCCGGCTGGTCCGGATGTGTGCAACCGGCATCAGCGCGTGGCAGCGGGTGTGGACGAGCACCAGCTGCCGCAAATTTTCCGGCACGGCATCCTGATCGCCGCCAAGCGGCTCCCGAATCGCCCGGCGCTCCCCCACGGCGACCGGCAGTTTGAGATGCCATCCTGCATCCCGACCGCCTGACCGCCGGCACAGGGTGATCCGTTGCCTGGCCAATGCCAGTGCTTTGGTATCAAAGTAGACGGCGTCCAGCAATTCGTTTACGGGCTGCCCGGCGCGATCTACCCCTGGGATTGATGCCAGTGGCGGGAGGGCGTCGGATTCCGAAGGGCTGTACTTGCGTTCCACCTCGATCGCGTCGGCGGCCATGCTTCATTTTAGGAACTCCCGCACGCGCCGGGCTTGTGCCCAAAGGCCCCTATCGGAGGAGATTGTCACGGGAACCGGGCGCTGGGGACGGGCGGCCGCCCAGTTCAGGGCGGCGGCCCTCCGTAAGGCACACAGACGCGCGGTATGAGGCTGGAAAAATGACTTGCCCGGGCATGCGGCGGCGAGTAACTTTCGGAGCAGTGGGCCGGCGGACCGCTGGCCCCCTGCGAGAGGACCGCCATGCCAACCATAATCGGCCACCACGATGTCAAGGACAAGGATCATTGGCTTGCCTCGCCGAAGCGCGAAGAGGTGTTCGGCCCACTGGGGATCACCAACATTCGTACGTTCGTCAACCCCGAGAACCCGACGCAAGTCGCAGTGATGATGGATGTCCCTGACGTGGATGCCCTCATGGCCGCGATGCAAAATGACGTAATGGGCGAGGCGATGGCCTACGACGGCGTACTGCCCGAGACCCTGGTCTTCCTCGTCGAGGCCAAGCCCTAGCTTCACCCGGGCGGACACCGCCGGCGGTGCAGGCGGATGTGGCGAAGCTCCGGTCAAATAGCGGTTGACCGGAGCTTCGGGTCCATTATGGGCAGTGGTTCCTGTGTATTGGCCGGGAATAGGCTGACCGCTAGTGGTTCAGCAATTCACCCATGAGCGGCGCATTGCGGACATCATCGGTCAGGGGGCTCAGCCCCCACACGTCCTCGATGGTGTGCAGCAAGGAATAGTGCGAGTAGGCGGCATTGGATGTGAAGTGCTTCCGCGCTGCCGGGCCGGCAAAAACCGTAGCCACCCGGTTGTCGTCTTTGCTGCCTTCATCCCACGTGATCACCAGCAGGGAGTTCTGCGTCGTGAAGGCCGGGGATCCCAGGATCCTGGGCACTTCGCGGGCGAGCCAGTCATCTCCGGTACCGATGGAGCAGTCGTGGGTGTCGTTGCACATGTCCGGGCTGATGAAAGAGTAGTCCGGCAGGGTCGACGGCGACTGCAGGTCCTGCCCCAGCCGGTCATACGGAACAACATGGTCCGAGCAGGAGGCCACGTCGTCCGTCACGGCAGGGTAATACATGAACGGATTATGCTTCACCGCATACCGGCGGGAGTCATGCGCGGCGCAGGGCGCGGGCATGCCCTCGGCGTACATTTTCCAGGTCCGTCCGGATTGGGTGATCTCATCGGCGATCGAGCGCACATCGGCGGTGCACGAGTCCGGTTTGCAGTCGCTGGTGATCCCCGCGCTGGTTCCGCTCGTGAGGGCGAGATAGTTGGGCAGGCTCGGGTGGGTGATGGCCCGGTAGTTGGCGGCCACGGAGAATTCCGCCGCAAGCTTGTTGAAGTAGCCCGCTTCGCTGGCGCCCATGATCTGCGAGGCCGCCTTGTTCTCCTGGACGATGACCACAATGTGCGCGATTCCGCCGCTGGCCTGCCCGCCCGGAGCGGGGTGCGGGGCCGGCTGCGCGAAATACGGGGATGGTGGTGGGGTCGCGGCGGGCGTGTCCTGGCCGGGGGACGTGGGCGGCGATTCGGTCCCCGCCGGCCCGGCAGGCAGGGACCCGGCCGGTGGGGACTCGGCAGATGGGGGCTGCGAAGGCGGGCCGGCCTGGAGGGGCTGCACCGACGTGCACCCCGCCAGCAGCATCGCCAGCGCCCATCCGCCGGCCAGGGAGAGTCGGCCGATCCGCGTCATCGGTCCATGCTAGCGGCCGGTATTGGTGCGGCCAATGCTGTTCGCATTCCCGGCCTCAGGCCAGGCTCAGGTCAAGAAGCTGCCCGCGCCCGGTCCACGGTCCGGCTCCCCCGTGTCCGGTCACCCTCCGGGATGCAGCGCGCCGCGGACGGTGCCCAGCAGGGACAGGAACCGCTCGTTGTCCGGCAGGTCGTCTATCAGCACCACACCCTCGGGAGCGGCCAGCGGAATGCGCCAGTTCGGGTATTCGGTGCTGGTGCCCGGCTGGTTCTGGGTCCGGGTCTCCCCCACGGCGTCGACCAGTGCCACCCCCAGCAGCGCTGACGGGGCCAGCGCCGTGTAGGCGTACAGCGCCTCAACCGTGGTCCGGACGTCCGTGCCGTTTTCCGCCAGCAGGCCGCGTGCCCGGACCCGGGCCAGCACGGCCTCCTGCTCGGCCGCGGCCTCGGCGCGTTCTTCCGCCACTGGCCGCCGCAACAGCCCGAGCGATTCGCGCAAGGTGACGTGTTCACCGGCGAGGTAGCCCGCCGTCGGGGGCAGATCGTGGGTGTTGACGCTGGTCAGGCACTGCTCGCGGTAGTGTTCCGGCGGAATCGGGCCATCGGCGTCGTGTTCGAACCAGAGGATCGACGTGCCGAATATCCCCCGCTCGGCCAGGTAGCCGCGGACCCACGGCTCGAACACCCCGAGGTCTTCGCCAATCACGATCGCCCCGGCCCGTTGCGCCTCGAGGGCAAGGATACCGATGAGCGCCTCGTGGTCGTAGTGCACATACGTGCCGCTCTCCGGCCCCCCGCCCTCGGGGATCCACCACAACCGGAACAGGCCGAGGATATGGTCCACCCGGATGCCGCCGGCGTGCCGCAGCACGGTACGGAGCATGTCCCGGTAGGCGGCATAGCCGGATTCGGCGAGCCGGCCCGGATGCCATGGCGGCTGCGACCAGTTCTGGCCCAGCTGGTTGAACATGTCCGGAGGCGCACCAACGCTGACGCCCCGGGCAAGAACGCCGGAGAGGGTCCAGGCGTCGGCACCGCCGGGTTTTACCCCGACGGCGAGGTCATGGACGACGCCGATCCCCATCCCCGCCTGGCGTGCCGAACGCTGGGCCGCCTCGAGCTGCTGGTCGCAGAGCCACTGCAGCCAGCAGTGGAATTCGATCCGGGCTGCCAGCCTCGGCCGCTGCTCGACACAGTAGGGCGACGCCGGGGATGCCGCCGCTCCGGCCCATTCCGGCGCCGACGGCGGCAGCTCTTCGGCGAGCGCAGACCACAGCGCAAAGTCCTCGAGCCCCGGCCCCTGCTCTGCGCAGAAGTCGGCGAACTGCCGGGTGCGGGCCGGCCCGCGGCGGACCGCAAACACGCGTTCCAGGGCCGCGAGCTTTGCCGCGTAGCTGGCGTTGCGGTCCAGGAGGTCCCGGGAACGGTTGGCCGCCTGCAGGCCTTCGGCCAGGCGTGCCACCTCGGCCCGGCCGGCTGCGTCCAGGTAACCGTATTCCGGGATTTCCTCCACCCGCAGGTAGAGCGGGTTGAAAAAGCGCCGCGTGGTGGGCAGGTACGGGGAGTCCTCGACCGGCGGCACTGGTTCGGCGGCATGCAGCGGATTGACCAGCACAAAGCCGGCCCCCTGCTCTCCGGCAACCTCGGCGAGGTCCCCGAGATCGGCGAAATCGCCAATCCCCCAGGACCGGGAGGACCGCACGGAGTACAGCTGGGCCGTCAGTCCCCAGGTGCGGCGTTCCTTGAGCAGGGCCGAGGCACGGAGCCGGTCTGGCGTAACAACCAGCGGACACTGCGCCGCCGTGCCCGCGGCGTCGGCTCTCAAGGTGTGCCAGCCGAGACCGAGGCCGCCGGGTATGGCGAACGTGGCACGTCCCGTGAGAACGCCGTCGACGTCGACCGGCTGGTCCCAGTTCTCCCGCTGGGCGGCCTCAAAGCTGCTTCCGTCCTCGGCGTCGATCCAGACGCGGACCTCGCTTCCGTGCGGGACGTGGACCTCGACGTGGGACTCCTGTCCCTCCCCCACTACAAGGACCGGGGGCAGGATGCGCCGCCAGGGTGCCAGCCGGGACTCAGCCAGGGAGCGTTGCTGTTCCTGGGGCCCGTTGGCGGGGACTCCGAGGGCCGCCAGCACGTCCTGCAGGGTCCCGGCGGCCACGGAACGCTGCACTCCGTCCCAGCCCCAGTAGCTGGTGTCGACGCCATAGGCTGCGGCGAGTTCGCGCAGGAGCGCGTCGGCCGTATCAGCGTCCCCGGTCTGCCCGGGACTCCCGGGGGCCGCGGCGTTGCCGGCGTCTGCAGGATGATCGGGGTTTGGACGGTCCTCGGGGTTTGCGGGGGTCTCGGGGTGCGTCTGGTCCACCATGCGCCCACTCTAGACGCTGCCCCCACCGCCCGCGCCCTTTCCGTGGATGTGGGAATCATCTACCAGTTCGTTGAGTCCTTGGCCGGCTCCCGGCGCGGACGGCTCCTTCGGCCCGTTTAGGCGCCCCCGCAGCGGCCGCGCTAGCCTTGAAGCCTATGGTTGACGTCGAACGGTTCCGGATCCTCCTGCGCGAGGAACGTGACCGGAAGCTTGCCCTCCTGCCCGCCCTCCGCCGGGACATCACCTCGGTCAATGCCGCCCGCCTCGACTCCAACGTCGACGACGAACACGACCCCGAGGGCACAACGATCGCCTTCGAACTATCCCAGGCCTCCGCGCTCCTGGAACAGAGCAGGGCTTCCCTGCTGCAGATCGATGCCGCTCTCGCGCGGATGGACGAGGGCACCTACGGAATCTGCGCTGTATGCGCCACCCCGATCCCCGAGGACCGGCTGGAGGCCAGGCCCTGGACCGCGTACTGCATCGCGCATGCCTCGGGCAGGGCATGACCCCGCCCGGCCTGCTGGGGGAACCGAACCTGGCCCTGACATGGTGGGAGCGGATCGTTGCCGGATTCACCCACGCCCCCAGCCCGCATGTGAGCAGTATTGAGCTCGTTGCGGTGGTCCTGCTGGCAGTGGCCGTCTCCCTGCCCCGCCTGTCCTGGCGCTACTTTGGCCTGCTCGCCACCGTGACCCACGAACTCGGCCACGCGTTTGCCGCCCTTACCACCGGCCAGCGGCTCGGAGGCATCCGGCTGGGCCTGGACCACTCCGGCACCACCACGACGTACAGCAGGAGCCGCCTCTCCGCCGCCTGGTCGACGTTCTGGGGCTACCCCGTGCCGGCCGTCGTCGGGGCGGCGATGGTCTGGTGCGGTTTCAACGGCTGGGGGCCGGCCGCGATGTCGGTGGGCACGCTCATCCTCCTGGCATCCTTCCTGTTCCTCCGCAACGGCGTGGGTCTCCTCATCACCGCCGCCGCCGTACTGGCCTCGGCGCTCCTGGTGCTGTTCGTGCCGCCGGTATTCAAGGGCCACGTGATGATCGTGCTGGGCCTGGCGCTACTGGTCGCTGCCGTCAGGGACCTCGGCAAACTGGCCAACGTCCATTTGCGGCACCGGGACAGGCTCCCGACGTCGGACGCCTATCTGCTGGCCCGGGCCACCTCCATCCCCGCCGCGGTGTGGATTGCCCTCTTCGCCGTGGTTGTGGCCGGGGCATGGTGGTTTGCCTGGCAGCCGATGGCGCCCGTGTTCACGGCCGCGTTCGGGCCGTTCCCTTCCCGGCCTTAGGCTGGGACCATGAGCCTGAGTACCCACACCGACGATCCGGGATTCAGCACCAAGGGCGCGTATGTGACCGGCGGCGAGGAATTCACCCGGGATACCAACTACATTGAGGACCGGATCACCCGGAACGGTGCCACGGGCGCCCACGGCGAACCCGGCTGGCCCGTGGAACCTGGCCGCTACCGCCTCATCGCAGCGCGCGCCTGCCCGTGGGCCAACCGCACAGTGATCGTGCGCCGGCTCCTCGGCCTGGAGGCGGTCATCTCGCTCGGCCAGCCCGGCCCCACCCATGACGCCCGGTCCTGGACGTTCGATCTCGATCCGGACGGCTTGGATCCGGTCCTCGGCGTCGAACGCATCCAGGACGCCTACTTCCGCCGCTTCCCCGACTACCCCCGCGGGATCACCGTCCCGGCGATCGTGGACGTCCCCAGCGGGCAGGTAGTCACCAACAATTTCCCCCAGATCACGCTCGACTTTTCCACGGAGTGGACCCAGTACCACCGCGCCGGCGCGCCGGAGCTGTACCCGGAGCACCTGAGGGAAGAAATAGACGCCGTCAACAAGCGTGTCTTCACTGAGGTGAACAACGGCGTCTACCGCTGCGGCTTTGCCGGTTCCCAGGAGGCCTACAACGCCGCCTACGATCGGCTCTGGACGGCCCTGGACTGGCTCGAGGAACGCCTGGCGGGCCAGCGGTACCTGGTCGGCGACACGATCACGGAGGCCGACGTCCGGCTCTTCACCACACTTGCCCGCTTCGACGCCGTCTACCACGGGCACTTCAAGTGCAACCGGCAAAAGCTCAGCGAAATGCCGGTGCTGTGGGCCTATGCACGGGACCTCTTCCAGACCCCCGGCTTCGGCGACACCACCGACTTTGTGCAGATCAAGCAGCACTACTACATCGTGCATGAGGACATCAACCCCACCGGAATCGTCCCGCGCGGGCCGGAACTGGGCAGCTGGCTCACCGGGCACGGCCGCGAAGAACTCGGCGGCCGGCCGTTCGGCGACGGCACACCCCCGGGACCGGTCCGGGCCGGCGAAGAGGTTGCCCCGGGACACGGCGCAGCCTGAAGCCGCCGGCGCCCGGGACGGCCGTTAGGGTGTTGGTCATGAATATGGGGTCCATGGAACACGCAGCGCAGTCCCTCTCGGCCGGCTTTGCCACCCGGGAGTTCGCCGAGGTGCGTGAGCTCTTCGACTCCTTCCTTTCCGAGGACCAGGACTACAGCGCGCAATTGACCGTCTACCGTTTGGGAACGAAGGTGGTGGACCTCCGCGGCGGCCCGGGGTTCGCTGCCGGCGACATCACGGGCACGTACTCGTGTTCCAAGGGCGCCGCCGCCATGGTCATCGCCGTGCTCGTCCAGGACAACCTTCTCGATCTGGACCGGACCGTCGCGTCCTATTGGCCGGAGTTCGGCGTCCACGGCAAGGACCTGCTCACCGTCCGGCAGGCGCTGTCCCACCAGGCCGGGCTGCCCGGCGTCGCCGGCGGGTTCGCCCTGGCCGACTTCACCGAACCCGAGGCGGCCCGCTGTCTCGCGGCCTCAGCGCCGCTGTGGCGGCCGGGCACGGCTTTCGGCTATCACGCCCTGACCATCGGGATCCTCATGGAGGAACTCTGCCGCCGCACCGCCGGAGTGCCGCTCCAGCGGCTCTACGAAGAGCGTATCCGCCGCCCGCGGGGCATCGACTTCTTCCTGGGCCTGCCCGAGGACCAGGAACCGCGGTACCGCGAGGTGCTCTACGACCCTGACCCGGCCCAGCCGTGGCTGGACCCGCTCAGCCTCGACGGCCTGAACAGCAACGCGCCGGTCAGCACCATCATGGAACTGCCCAACCACCGCGTCGTCCGTGCCGCGGGAATGAGCAGCGCCGGCGGCGTGGGCTCGGCCGACGGACTGGCCAGACTCTACGCCGCCGCCACGACCGGGGTGGACGGCGGCCCCGCGTTCCTGAGCCCGGCCACCATCGAACTCATGGCCGCTGAGCAGGTGTGGGGACTGGACCGGTGCTCCGGGCAGGACAACGCCTTTGCCGTCGTGTTCATGAAACCCCAGCCGGGGCGGAACTTCGGCAGCCACCTGGCCTTCGGACACGAGGGCGCCAACGCGGCCCTCGGCTTCGCGGATCCCGGTTACGGGCTCGGATTCGGGTACGTGCCGCGCCGCAGCGAAGAAGGCCGGACCAGCGGCCGGGCCCAGCGGTTGTCCGCGGCAGTGCGGCGGGCCGCCCGCGACGCGTCCTGACCGGCCCCCTGCAGGCTCCTGCGGCGCCGCAGCAGGTTCGTCCATTTGTAGCAGCAACCACGCGGCCCTAGGGTGAGCCGGGATGGTCACTCCAGAAAAGACAACAGACAAGCCGCCCTCCTGGCTGCGCATACGGGCCCATGGCGCGGCCAGCGGCGTCGCGGCGGCGCTCGTGTGGCCGCGGCTCCAGCTGGCTCTGAAGGCGGCGCTGGCAGCGGGCATTGCTTTCGCGATCGCGCCCTTCATGCCGGGCTCCGCCGCTGACTACCCCTACTACGCCCCGCTCGGCGCCCTGGTGGCCATGTACGAGAACGTTGCCGGTTCCATGCGCCAGGGCCTGCAGGCGCTGGTCGGTCTGGCGATCGGGGTGGGACTGGCGTTCATGCTTTTCAGCCTCGGCTCGCCGTCGCCGTGGACGGTCGCGGTGGTCATGGGACTGGGCGTTATCCTCGCCGGACTGCCCAAGATCGGTTCGGGCCGGGACTGGATCCCGACGGCGGCCCTGCTGGTACTGCTGGTGGGCGGCCACAACCCGGACTCGTTCTCGTTCGGGTACCTTTTCCAGATGGCGGTCGGCGTCACGGTGGGCATCGTCGTGAATCTGTTGGTCTTCCCGCCGCTGCATTTCCGGGCCGCGGCCCTGAGCATCGTGGAATTGCGCCAGGCGCTCGCCCAGCAGCTCTGGGACATGGGCAAGGCGCTCAAGGAGAGCTGGCCGCCGGAGCATGTTGACTGGTCCCGCCGCTCGGAAGCGCTCGCGGCGCACGCCCGCTCAGTGCGGTTCGCCGTCGAGAAAGCTGACGCCAGCCGCCGGGCCAATCCCCGCCGCCGGCTGCATCCGCGCGACATCACCCTCGACTACCGCAACCTGCGGGACCTGGAGCGGCTCACATTCCACGTCCAGGACGTCACCCAGGTGCTCTCCGACGTCATCTGGGCCGAGGACACCCCGTTCGTGATTCCGAACGAATACGCGGCACCCCTCGGTGACGCCATGTCCGCCGTCGGCGACGTGCTGCGAGCCACGGAGGAGGACAACCCGGATCGCCAGGCCGAGCTGGCCCGCACCGCCGACGCGGCGATCAACGAACTCACCGCCAGGCTTGGCTCGGTGCCGCACACCCACGACGCCCCCAGCGCGGTGGAATCCATTCTCTTGAGCATGCACCGCATGCTGCGGGTGGCGAAGCCCGGCCGGCCGGAAGAGCAACCGGCGGACCCGTCCGAAACCCCGTCCGCAACCTAAGCAACCGGCAGGCACAACGACGGCGGCTCCCGCCGGGGTAACCCCACAGCGGATGCCGCCGTCGGACTGTCTGTCCTGCCCGGCTATGGCAGTACCGGTTAGTCCAGCGCGGCGACCGATCCGCTGAAGTGCCGGCGACCGGACAGCGGGTTCCACGCCACGTAGTCCGAACGCCGCCAGCCGCCGCCCTCGGTCTGGACGGTGCTGATGTCCAGCGCCACCCGGGCGGGCAGGAACACGGGCGCCTCGAAGGCCACCTCCCAGCTGAACGCGTCGCCTTTGACGGCACCGACGTCGGCCAGTGCCCGCGACGCGAGGTACATGCCGTGGGCAAGGGACCGCCGCTGCCCGAGGGCCTTGGCGGTCAGGACGCTCAGGTGGATGGGGTTGAAGTCTCCGGAGACAGCCGCGTAGGCACGCCCGGTATCGACGCCCAGCTGCCACAGGGCCGTGGGATCCGGCACGGAGAACGGCGACGGCGGCACGGCCACCGAGGCCTTGTCGATCCCCGGGAGGAACACCCCCTTGGCCAGGTAGGTCGAAACCCCGCGCCAGAGGACCTCTTCCTGCCCGGCGGCGCGCACCTCCGCGACGACATCGAGCTGCGTACCGGCGCGGTGCCCCCGCAGGTTCTCCACGCGGGTCCGGATGTCCAGGGCCTCCGTGAACAGGACCGGCCCGGACTGCACCACCCTGTTCGTCAGGTGGATCATGCCCAGCAGGGGCAGCGGGAAATCGTCCCGGTTCATCACGCTCATGGCCAGCGGAAAGGCCAGGGCATGAATGAAGCCCGCAGGCAGGATATCGCTCGCGGTCTCGCCGATCAGGTGCTGATACGCCGTCAGATTGGCGACGTCGGCCCGCATGCCACGGACCTCGTGGATGTAGGCGGGCAGTTCGGTGCCGCCGTGGGTGCCCAGGACCCGGCGTCGTGCCGCGGCGGCGGCCGCGTTCACGTAGAGCTTGGACAGGGCGGGCATCTCGCCCAGGATGACGGTCTGGAAACCGTTCATGCGCCGACCAGGTTCTGCCCGCAGACGCGCAGCACCTCCCCGGAAATCCCGCCCGCGGCGTCGCTGGCCAGGAACGCGATGGCCTCGGCGACGTCGCCCGGCCGGCCGCCCTGCTGCAGGGAGTTGAGCCGGCGCGCCACTTCGCGAGTGGCGAACGGGATCTTGGCAGTCATCTCGGTTTCAATGAACCCCGGAGCCACGGCGTTGATGGAGCCGCCGCGCTCGCCGATGAGAGACGCCGTGGCGCGGACCATGCCGATCACGCCGGCCTTGGACGCGGCATAGTTGGTCTGGCCGCGGTTTCCGGCGATCCCGCTGGTGGAGGCCACGGACACGATCCGGGGCGAGTCCTGGAAGTGCTCCGAGGCCAGGAGGGCCTCATTGATCCGCAGCTGCGCGGCGATGTTGACGGCGAGCACGGAGTTCCAGCGGCCAGCGTCCATGTTGGCCAGGAGCTTGTCCCGGGTGATCCCTGCGTTGTGGATCATGATGTCCAGCCGGCCGTGCCGTGCCGCGGCGTGGCCGATGATCCGCTGGCCGGCGTCGTCGCGGCTGATGTCCAGCTGCAGGGCCGTCCCATGGACCTCGTTGGCCACTGCCGCCAGATGCTCTCCCGCAGCCGGAATGTCGACGAGGATGAGTGTGGCGCCGTCGCGGTAGAGGGTGCGGGCAATCGCGGCCCCAATGCCGCGCGCGGCGCCGGTCACGACGGCCACCTTGCCGGCCAGCGGCTTCTCGACGTCGTCGGGCAGCTGGCCGGCGCCGGAGCTGACGGTCAGGAACTGCCCGTCCACGAACGCCGAGCGGCCCGAGAGGAAGAACCTTACAGCCCCCAGTGTTGCCGGGCTCGTGGTCCGGGCGCCGTCGGCGAGCAGGATGCCGTTGCCGGTGGCGCCGGCACGGAGTTCCTTCGCCAAAGACCGCAGGAGACCGTCCACGCCCTGCCTGGCAGCCGCCGTTGCCGGTTCCGTGGCCGAGCCCGCCGTGCGGGACACGGTGATGATGCGGGCGTTCGGGGCGAGGTCACGCAGCGACGCGGCGGCGGTGAGGACCGGTTTCTCAAAGTCGCCGGGGTGGGCCAGCTCGTCCAGCACCAGGATGATGGCGCCGAGCTTCTCCTTGGGTATCGCGTGGCGACGGACATCGAGGTTCCAGTCCAGCAGGGTGGCGGCGAGCTCGTCGGCGCCGCCGGTTGATCCCTGGACCAGGACCGGTCCGTCGATGAGGCGGCGGCCGGGCTCGTGCCGCCGGAGGACCACTGGCTGCGGGAGGCCGAGACGCTTGGCGAGGTCTTTGCCGAGTCCGTGGCTGACCAGCCGGGTGTACTTGTCGCTCATCCGGTTCTCCCTAGAGTGCTTCGAGGATTGCGACGACGCCCTGGCCGCCGGCGGCGCAAATGGACACGAGGCCGCGGGCCGGACGCCCGTTGACGTCGCCCTTTTCGTGCAGCATTTTCGCCAGCGAGGCCACGATCCTGCCACCCGTGGCCGCAAACGGGTGTCCGGCGGCCAGCGAGGAGCCATTGACGTTCAACTTGGCCCGGTCGATGCTGCCGAAGGCGCCGTCCAGGCCCAGGCGGGTGCGGCCGAATTCGTCGTCCTCCCACGCAGCGAGGGTGCTCAGCACCGTGCCGGCGAAAGCCTCGTGGATCTCAAAGAAATCGATGTCCGCGAGGCTGAGATTGTGGCGTGCGAGGAGCCGGGGCACCGCGAAGGCCGGGGCCATGAGCAGCCCGTCTTTGCCGTGGACAAAGTCGACGGCGGCAGCCTCGCCGTCGATCACCGCGGCGAGCTTGGGGAGGTCGTGGGCGTCGGCCCATTCCTCGGACGCCAGCAGAACGGTGGAGGCGCCATCTGTCAGCGGGGTGGAATTGCCGGCCGTCATGGTCGCCTCGGCGCCCAGGTTCTTGCCGAATACGGGCTTGAGGGTGGCCAGTTTCTCCGGGCTCGTGTCGGCGCGCAGGTTGGAGTCGCGGCTCAGTCCCCGGTAGGGGGTCAGGAGGTCATCGAAGAAGCCGGCGTCGTAGGCCGCGGCCAGGTTCCGGTGGCTGTTGAAGGCCAGCTCGTCCTGGGCCTCGCGGGTGATCTTCCACTGCGCCGTGGTCAGCGCCTGGTGCTCGCCCATCGACAGGCCGGTGCGCGGCTCCCCCGTGTTCGGTGCATCGGGAGCCAGATCCTTGGGACGGAGCCGGCTGAGGACCTGCAGTTTCCGGGACATCGTCCTGGCGCGGTTGAGGTCAAGGAGCACCTCGCGGAGTCCCTCGCTGACGGCGATGGGGGCGTCAGAGGCAGAGTCGACGCCGCCGGCGATCGCGGAATCGATCTGGCCCAGCTTGATCTTGTTCGCCAGGCCAAGCACCGTTTCCAGGCCGGTGGCGCAGGCCTGCTGGAGGTCATACGCCGGGGTCTCGGCGGAGAGGGCCGAGCCGAGCACCGCTTCCCGGGTGAGGTTGAAATCCCGGGAGTGCTTGAGGACCGCCCCCGCCGCGACTTCCCCGATCCGCTCGTCCTGCAGGCCGAAGCGGGCGATCAGGCCATCCAGGGCGGCCGTGAGCATGTCCTGGTTGGAGGACTTCGTGTACGCGCCTCCGGTCCGGGCGAACGGGATGCGGTTGCCACCCACGACCACGGCCTTGCGGAGTTGCGCCGGGCCCGCGCTGGCGTGCTGTGTCTTCCCGGCGGCGGGTGCGGCGGCTGGCTGGGGGCGGGGCACTGACTGTCCGTTGACGGACATGGGCTGTCTCCTTCGATCAAAGCGATTACCGATACCCAGCGTACCTGATACGCTGGGTATCGTGAACATCCCCAAAGCCGCCGTGCCCGCCGGGCAGGCCGCCGTCGACGGCCGCGCTTCCCGCTGGCAGTCCCACCGCGAGGAACGGCGGCGGGAGCTGATCAAGTCCGCCCGGAAGGCGGTGCATGCCCTCGGCAGCGACGCATCCATGGAGGACATTGCCGCAGCCGCGGGAACGTCGAAGTCCGTGTTCTACCGCTATTTCGGCGACAAAGCCGGACTCCAGCAGGCCGTGGGCGAGGTGGTCCTGAGCCAGATGCAGCGGCGCATCCAGGAGGCGGCCCAGAGCGCCCAGACGCCCCGCGAAGGCCTGTTCGCCATGGTGTCCGCGTACCTGCAAATGGCCGAGACCAGCCCGAATGTCTACACGTTCGTGACGCGCCATGCTTCCGGCGAGGCCGAAACGGCCGGCCCGTCCATGTCCACGGCGGGAGCCTTGAGCCACTTCTTCGCCGCCATCAGCGACATGATTGCCCGGCCGATGCGCAGCCATCTGGGCGGCGGCCAGGACAAGGAAGCCGTGATCGGCTACTGGCCCAACGCCGCGATCGGCCTGGTCCGGAATGCCGGCGAACAGTGGCTCGCCAGCCCGCCCGGGCCGGCCAAGCCCGGCCAGGAGGCCATGGCGCGGCAGATCACGGATTGGCTCTGCTTCGGCATCGCCCCCGAGCTGCAGGCACCTCCTCCCGCAGAAGCAGCACAAACGGAACGAACAGACCCGGCAGGCCAGGGCGCGCCGTAGCAGCGGCACACCGGCCCCCGCCCGCGACCTGAACTGTCAGCACTAAAGATTGTCAGAACCACAGAAGGAAACGACATGACTGAACTAGCCGACCGCACCACCGGCAACGCACCCCGGCGCCGGCCGCAACCACAACAGCCGGCGGCAACCACGGCAACCGGCCGTTCCGGCCAGCCCGGTACCCCTGAGGCGCCCGCCGTCGACGTCGCGGCCCTTGGCGAACAGCTGCTCGGCAAGTGGGCCGACATCCGGCTGAAGTCCAGGGGCCTCGCCGGCCGCCCGGAACTGCACAAGATCGAGGGCCAGACCCACACAGAACACCGCCGGCGCGTCTTCGGGCAGCTCAGGATCCTGGTGGACAACGGGGCCGTCCACCGCGCCTTCCCGGAGTCCGTGGGCGGCTCCGATGACCACGGCGGCAACGTGGCCGGCTTCCAGGAACTGGTCATCGCCGACCCGTCGCTGCAGATCAAGGCCGGCGTGCAGTGGGGCCTGTTCGGCTCCGCAGTGAACCACCTCGGCACCGCGGAACACCACGAGAAATGGCTGCCCGGCATCATGAGCCTGGAGATCCCGGGTTGCTTCGCCATGACCGAGACCGGGCACGGCTCCGACGTGGCCAGCATTGCCACCACCGCCACCTATGACCCCGCCGCCGGGGAGTTCGTGGTCCACACACCGTTCCGGGCAGCGTGGAAGGACTACATCGGCAACGCCGCCACCGATGGCCTGGCCGCCGTCGTGTTCGCCCAACTGGTGACAAAGGGCGTCAACCACGGCGTGCACGCGTTCTACATGGACCTCCGGGACCCCGGGACCAAGGACTTCCTGCCGGGCATCGGGGGCGAGGACGATGGGGTCAAGGGCGGCCTGAACGGCATCGACAACGGCCGGATTCACTTCACGAACGTCCGGATTCCCCGCACCAACCTCCTGAACCGCTACGGCGACGTCGACCCCGAGGGCAACTACACGTCCCCCATCGCCAGCCCGGGCCGCCGCTTCTTCACCATGCTCGGCACGCTGGTCCAGGGCCGGGTCTCCCTCGACGGAGCCGCCGTGACGGCGTCGAAGCTGGCCCTGAAGACCGCCATCCAGTACGCCACCGAACGCCGGCAGTTCAATGCCTCCTCCCAGACCGACGAGGAAGTGCTGCTGGACTACCAGCGGCACCAGCGCCGGCTCTTCACCCGGCTGGCCACCACGTACGCCGCCAGCTTCGCCAGCGAGCAACTGCTGCAGAAATTCGACGATGTCTTCTCCGGCCGCCACGACACCGACCAGGACCGCCAGGACCTCGAAACCCTGGCCGCGGCCCTGAAGCCGCTGAGCACCTGGCACGCCCTGGATACGCTGCAGGAATGCCGCGAGGCCTGCGGTGGTGCCGGATTCCTGATCGAGAACCGGTTCGCCTCGCTCCGCGCCGACCTCGACGTCTACGCCACGTTCGAAGGCGACAACACCGTCCTGCTGCAGCTGGTCGCCAAGCGCCTGCTGGCGGACTACGCCAAGGAATTCCGCACCGTCAACGTCGGCGTGCTGGCCCGCTATGTCGTGGGCCAGGCCACCGGTGCGGCAATCCACCGCACCGGACTGCGCGGCGTCGCCCAGTTCGTGGCCGACACCGGATCAGTGCAGAAAGCGGCGCTGGCGATCAAGGACGAAGCAAGCCAGCGGACCCTGCTCACGGACCGCGTCCAGACCATGGTCGCGGAGGTGGCCACGGCCCTCAAGGGCGCGAACAAGCTCCCGCAGCAGCAGGGCGCCGCCTTGTTCAACGCCCACCAGCACGAACTCATCGAAGCCGCCCAGGCCCATGCGGAGCTGCTGCAGTGGGAGGCCTTTACCGAGGCCCTCGGCAAGGTGACAGACCCGGGCACGCACAAAGTCCTGACGTGGCTGCGCGATCTCTTCGGCCTGTCCCTGATCGAGAAGAACCTGTCCTGGTACCTCATGAACGGCAGGCTGTCGATGCAACGCGGTCGCACTGTGGGCGAATACATCAACCGCCTGCTCGTGAAGATCCGTCCGCACGCCTTGGACCTGGTGGACGCGTTCGGGTACGGCCCGGAGCACCTCCGCGCTGAGATCTCCACCGGCGCGGAGAAGGCCCGCCAGGACGAGGCCCGGGACTACTTCCGCAAGCAGCGGGCCAGCGGCCAGGCGCCACTGGACGAAAAGATCCTGCTTGCCCGCGCCGTTCACGGCACAAAAGCTCACGGCACCAAGGCCCAGGGCACCAAAGCCCGCGGCTGACCCAGCCGAAATGCGACGGCGGCGCCGCCCCCTCAGCCGGGGCGGCGCCGCCGTCGTAGTGCAGTGACTCTGTAGTGCAGTGACTCCGCGCTGCGGTGACGCTGTGGTGCTGTTCCGTCGCGGGGTCAGGAGCCCTGCTGGAGCACCGAGCGGTAGACCTCGAGCGTAGTCTCCGTGATGGATTCCCAGGAGAAGTGCTCCTCGGCCCGGCGCCGGCCGGCTTCGCCCATGGCGCGGGCCCGGGCAGGATCGGACACCACTTCGATGAGGGCCTCGGCAAAGTCGGTGACGAACTTCTCCGGGTCCAGAGGGATTCCGGTGCCGTCCGTGACCTGCTCGATCGGAACAAGCAGTCCGGTCTTGCCGTGCTCGACGACCTCCGGGATACCGCCGGTGGCGCTGGCCACCACGGCGGCACCGCACGCCATCGCCTCAAGGTTGACGATGCCCAGCGGTTCGTAGATGGACGGGCACGCGAACGCGGTCGCGTGGCTGAGCACCTGGATGACCTCGTTGCGGGGCAGCATCCGCTCGATCAGGATCACGCCGCTGCGCTGGCTCTGCAGCTCCTCGATCAGGCGTGCCGTCTCGGCCGCCAGTTCCGGGGTGTCCGCGGCACCGAGGCACAACACCAGCTGGACGTCGGCCGGGAGCTTGGCGGCGGCCCGCAACAGGTACGGCACGCCCTTCTGCCGGGTGTTCCGGCCCACAAAAACAACGCTGGGGCGCTCCGGATCGATTCCGAGCGGACGGATGATGTCATCAGCCTCGTCCCGGTTCCACTGGCTGACATCGATGCCGTTGTGGACCACCTTGACCTTGGCCGGGTCAACGTCCGGATAGCTGCGCAGGATGTCCTGGCGCATCCCTTCCGAGACCGCGATGATGGCGGCCGCGGCCTCGTAGGCGGTCTTTTCCACCCAGGAGGACACCGCGTAGCCGCCACCGAGCTGCTCGGCCTTCCACGGGCGCAGCGGCTCCAGGCTGTGCGCGCTGAGGACATGCGGGATGCCGTGGAGCAGCGACGCGATGTGTCCGGCCATGTTGGCATACCAGGTGTGGGAGTGGACCAGGTCCGCGCCGGCGATGTCCGGAACGATCCTCAGGTCCACCCCGAGGGTCTGGATGGCGGCGTTTGCAGAGCCCAGGTCTTCGGGCACGGGATACGACGTGACGGTCGCTCCGTGATACCCGGGCTCGCGGGGCGCGCCGAAGGCACGCACCTGAAGGTCCACGCGTTGGGCCAGCACTCGGCTGAGCTCGGCCACGTGGACCCCGGCGCCGCCGTAAATTTCCGGCGGGAATTCTTTGGTCACAATATCTATTCGCACATGCACCAAGGTAGTCGTTACGGTGGAACTGATCTAGTGTGAAGACGTTCGGGCATGCCGGACTGTATTGGGGAGTAACGAAGGCGTTCAGGAGCTATCACCATGCCGCATCAAAAGAGAGTTTTGGCAATTGTCCTCGCAGGTGGCGAGGGAAACCGGCTCATGCCGTTGACGGCGGACCGGGCCAAGCCTGGTGTCCCGTTTGCCGGAAGCTACCGGCTCATTGACTTTGCCCTTTCAAATCTTGTGAATTCCCGCTATCTGCAAATTGTGGTGTTGACGCAATACAAGTCCCACAGCCTTGACCGGCACATTTCCGAAACGTGGCGGATGTCCACCCAACTCGGCAACTATGTGGCCTCGGTTCCGGCCCAGCAGCGCGTCGGCAAGAGCTGGTTCCTCGGCAGCGCCAACGCCATTTATCAGTCGCTGAACCTCATTCACGACGCCAACCCCGACATCGTGGTCGTGGTCGGCGCAGACCACGTCTACCGGATGGACTTCTCCCAGATGGTGGCGCAGCACGTCGCGAGCGGTGCCAAGGCCACGGTCGCCGCGGTCCGCCAGCCGCTGCACATGGCGGACCAGTTCGGCGTGATCGAAACCGATGCGGACAACCCGGACAAAATTGCCGCGTTCGTGGAGAAGCCGTCGTCGACTCCCGGCCTCGCGGCCGACCCCAGCCAGTTCCTGGCCTCCATGGGCAACTACGTGTTCGACGCCGATGCCCTGATCGAAGCCCTCCACGTGGACGCCGAGCGCCTCGATACCAAGCACGACATGGGCGGGGACATCATTCCCTACTTCGTGAACCAGGGCGAGGCCGGTGTCTACGACTTCACCCTCAACGACATTCCCGGGTCCACCGAACGCGACCGCACCTACTGGCGCGACGTCGGCACCATCGATTCGTTCTACGACGCCCACATGGACCTGATCTCCCCCGTCCCGGTGTTCAACCTCTACAACTCCGAGTGGCCGATCTACACCCGCCAGACCATCTCCCCGCCGGCCAAGTTTGTCCGCGGCAAGTCCAACACCGTGGGCACGGCACTGGATTCCATCGTGGCCAGCGGCGTCGTCGTCTCCGGCGGCATCGTGGAAGGCTCCGTGCTCTCCAACGACGTCTACGTGGGCACCTCGAGCCGGGTCCTGGACTCGGTCCTGATGGACAAGGTCAATGTCGGCGAAGGCGCCGTGATCAAACGCGCCATCATCGACAAGAACGTCAAGATCCCGGCCGGGGCCACGATCGGACTCGACCCCGAACTGGACCGAGCCCGCGGGTTCAAGGTCACCGACTCCGGAATCACGGTCCTGTCCAAGGGCCAGCACGTCCCGGACCCCAGCGACGCGGAAAGGGCGCTCTCTGCGGCCAACCTGCGCCTGGTGCCCGACGCCGTCCGGACCGCCACCGAGAACTGGCCCGAGCTGCGGGAGTCCGTGGACAAGGTTGCCGACGTGCAGGCCGCCGCTGTGGGCACAGACGCACCGGTCAAGCACTCACCCACGGCATAGGCAGGCGGGGGCCCGGCAGGCACGTCCGGCCGGGCTCCCCGCACCCTGTAAAATTAGGGCAATGAGCTCCCCCGATCTGTCCTCCGACTTTCCCTCTGCCGAATCTGGTCTTCCCGGGTCTGATCTCGCCGGACTGACCCCGGAGGAAATCCAGGCCTGCCTGAAGGTCCTGAACACGATCCACGCCTATGACGAGGAGCACCCGGACTACGTCTCAGTGCGCCGCGCCACCGGGAAGATGTTCAAGGCCGTCAAGCGCCACCGGCGGGTCAGCAAGCGCGATGAGATCGCCGAGGCGGACCGCGCCGTGATGGCACAGACGGCGACGGCGGCCCCCGACAGGATCGACGACGAGACGCGCGGCAACAAGCTCGCCACGTCCGCCACCGGGGAAATCGCCGGCCACCTGATCAGGTCCCGGCCCTGCTACATCTGCAAGCAGCACTACACCCAGGTGGATGCCTTCTACCACCAGCTGTGCCCCGAGTGCGCCCTGTTCAGCCACAGCAAGCGCGACGCCCGCACCGATCTCACCGGCCGCAGGGCCCTCCTGACCGGCGGCCGGGCGAAGATCGGCATGTACATCGCGCTCCGGCTCCTCCGGGACGGTGCGCACACCACCATCACCACCCGGTTCCCGAAGGACGCCGCCCGCCGCTTCGCTGCGATGGAGGACAGCGCCGACTGGCTGCACCGGCTCCGGATCGTGGGCATCGACCTCCGTGACCCGTCCCAGGTGATGGCCCTGACGGATTCCCTGGATGCCGCCGGACCGCTGGACATCATCATCAACAACGCGGCCCAGACCGTGCGGCGCTCCGGCAACGCCTACAAGCCGCTCGTCGACGCCGAGGACGAGCCGCTGCCCGCCGCCCTCCAGGCTGCCAACGGGGGCCCGGAGCTCGTCACGTTCGGCCACGCCCACGACAAGCACCCGCTTGCCCTCGCCAGCAGCGTGCTCGACCATCCCGTGCTGGCCGGGGACGCGATCACGTCCCTGGCCCTGTCCACCGGGTCGGCGTCGCTGGAGCGGATTGCCTCCGGCACCGCGATCGACGCGGCCGGACTGGTCCCGGACCTCGCCACCATCAACAGCTGGACCCAGGTGCTGGACGAAGTGGACCCGCTGGAGATGCTCGAAGTGCAGTTGTGCAACGTGACGGCTCCGTTCCTGCTGGTCAGCCGGCTGCGGGGGGCCATGAAGCGCTCCACCGCGCGGCGGAAGTACATCGTCAATGTCAGCGCCATGGAAGGCCAGTTCTCCCGCGCCTACAAGGGCCCCGGGCACCCGCACACGAACATGGCCAAGGCGGCGCTGAACATGATGACGCGAACCAGCGCCCAGGAAATGCTCGACGCCGACGGCATCCTCATGACGGCCGTGGACACCGGCTGGATCACGGACGAGCGGCCGCACTACACCAAAGTCCGCCTCATGGAAGAGGGCTTCCACGCGCCCCTGGACCTAGTTGACGGCGCCGCCCGCGTGTACGACCCTATCGTGATGGGCGAATCCGGCGAGGACCAGTACGGCGTGTTCCTCAAGGACTACAAGCCCAGTCCCTGGTGACCGGCGCCGGCGGGCCGCGGCGTCCGTCACTTACGTGTCCGCTGCGGGACCTATGGCCCTAATCGGGGTCCGGGCCGGCCCGTAGTGTGGCTCGACATGGACTCAACCACGCCCTCGCCGGAATACTCGCTGACCATGGACCAGTGCTGGGCGCTGCTCGACACCGAAGTTGTGGGGCGCGTAGCGCTGATCGTAGACAACCATCCGGAGATCTTCCCGGTGAATTTCGTCCTCGAACGGCGGGCGATTGCCTTCCGCACCGCCGGCGGCACGAAGCTGTGGGGCGCGATCACAGGCAAGCCGGTTGCATTTGAGATCGACGGCTACGACGCCCGCGACGAGACGGCCTGGAGCGTAATGGCGCGCGGGGAAGCCGAGGTCATCGAGAGCCAGGAGGAGAAGGACGAAATTGACTCCCTGCTCCTGGAGCCCTGGCAGCCCGGCGAGAAGGCCTACTACGTGCGGGTGGCGCCCAAAGCCCTGACCGGACGACGCTTCAAGGTCAACCGGCCCGATGTGTGGACCACCCGGCTCGCGGATCCGCGCCGGGCCACCTTCGAATAGAACCCCCGGGCACCCTCCCGGCAGGATTGCGGCGTCAGCCGTGTTCTGGCGAGTGGACCACCAGCACCGGGCAATGCGCATGTGCCACACAGGCGGAACTCACAGATCCCAGTAACAGTCCACCGAATCCGCCGTGGCCGCGGCGGCCCAGAACAAGCATGTCCGCGGCTTTGCTCTCCTCGATCAGCACGCGGCGGGGGTGCCCCTGGATGAGGCGGGCCTCGACGTTGTCCGGAGTGTCCGGGCCGAAGGCCTTCGCCACCGCCTCGGCCAGGATTTCCCCGGCCCGGACGTCGAAGTCCTCGATGCCGACGGCGACATAGCCGTCGTACACCGGCGGGTAGTCCCAGCATGCCACTGCGACGACCTTGGCGGCCAGGGGCACCGCGAGGGCCTGCGCATGCCGCAACGCGGACACCGAAGCGTCCGAGCCGTCAACGCCTACCACGATCTTCCGGACGTCCCTGACTTCGTTCATCGCAATCCTTTGCCCTCGTACCGGCCGAGCTTCCCGCGCCAGATGGCGACGCTCCCATGATTTCCTTCGGCCGGCATGACGCCTAGGGCCAAAGGGCATGCACGCAGCCCGGCTGGCGGGCCACCCGAAAACGTTCCGGGCGACTGGCCGGAGGCGGCCTGTTGGGCACTATGACCCTTGTCCGCGCCGCCCCGGTGCACAAGAATGGCAGAGGCTGGGGTCAGCAGACGAAGGACAGCATCTCGTGACAAAGAGCATGGTGTCATTAACAGTATCGAGCGGTCGCGCGAGCGGCCGGACGGGAGAATCATGATTGCCTGGGCAGACGCAGGTCTCACTGCACCTGATGGCGGGCAGGCGGTGATCCGCGTCTTTATCCTTGATGATCACGAACTTGTCAGGCGCGGGCTGCAGGAACTTCTCGAAGGCGAGGGGTTTGCCGTCGTCGGCAGTTCCGGATCCGCGGTGGAGGCGACCCGGCGGATTCCCGCGCTGCATCCTGATGTCTGTGTGCTGGACGCCCGTCTGCCGGACGGAACCGGCATCGAGGTCTGCCGGGACGTGAGGTCGGTGGACCCGTCCCTGAACTGCATCATCCTGACGAGCTTCGACGACGAACAGGCCCTGCGCGGCGCCGTCCTGGCCGGGGCACGCGGATACGTGCTGAAGGAGATCGGCGGCACGGACCTGATCGGCGCCCTGCGGCGGGCAGCAGCGGGCGAGTCCCTCTTCGAGGAAGGCGTGGCCGCCGGCGTCGTGGACAGCCTGGTGGAGGCCGAAGAGGTCGACCCGCGCACCTCCTCCCTCACGCCCCAGGAACGCAAGGTCCTGGAGCTGGTGGGCGGCGGACTGACCAACCGGCAGATTGCCGCCGAAATGTTCCTGGCGGAAAAGACCGTCAAGAACTATGTGTCGTCCCTGCTGGCCAAGCTCGGATTCGAACGCCGCACGCAGGCAGCCGTCTTCATCGCCAGCCCGGCATTTCCGGCGGCCGCCGGCGGGAGGACCGGCGAAGTAATCCGGCCCCGCAGCGTCGGATAGGCTCCGCGGAAACCGGACCTTCGGGCGTGCCGGTTACAGGGGCACCGACCATTCCAGGCTGGTACCGGAGTCGGGCACGCTCGTGATGGTGCATTCGCCGTCGAGCATGCGCGCCCGGTCCTCGAGGTTGCTTAGCCCGTTGCGTTTTTCGGGTTGAGTGAATCCGGCGCCGTTGTCGCTGATCACCACCGTCACCCTGCCCTTAACGACCGCAACCGAGACCGAGATTGTATCCGCCCCGGAGTGCCGGATGGCGTTGCTGAGCCCCTCGGAAACCACGGCCACGACGTTGTCAGCCTTGTCCGGTGTCACGGCATCCACGGGTCCCGTGATGGTCAGGCGCGGCGGGAACGGCATGGACTTGGACGAACTGCGAGTGACCCGACGGATCCGGCCGCTCAGCAGTTCGATCTCGCCTGTGTTGCTCTTGAGCGAGTAAATGGTGTCGCGCAGGCTGCGTATCGCTTCGTCGAGTTCGCCGGTGATGTTGCGGATGCGCTCCAGCGCCAGATCCTCCTTGGTGAAACGGGTCAGGCTCTGTACGCTCAGCCCGGCGGCGAACAGCCGCTGGATGACGAGGTCATGCAGGTCCCGGGCGATCCTGTCGCGGTCGGTGAAGACCAGAAGCTCCTCGCGCAGCCGGTGCACCCGGGCAAGTTCCAAGGCGAGGGCCACGTGGGAGCCGAAGACGGCCCCCATTTCGATGTCGGTCCGGGCGTAGCGCACCGACTCCTTGTCCCGTGCCAGCAGCAGGAGGCCATGGTGGGCGCCCTGGGTACTCAGGGCCACTGCCAGCAGCGGGCCGGTGACTGCACCGTCGACCTCCCCCAACACTTCGGATGCGTCGTCGAACAGCACTGGCTCGCCGCCTTCGAGGACACCTTCCAGGAGATTTGACTCCAAATGCAGTGACCGTCCCGAAAACGCCGTGCCGCGCTCACCGGCAACGCCGATCACCACGTGGGCCATGGCGTTGGCGGCGGGGGCCACCAGGAGGGCGAGTGAGGACGCGGACTCCTGGAGCGCGCGGCCGGCTATCGGGTCCAGGCCGCCCGAGGTGTAGTCGCGGTCCGTGCTCAACATCAGCCCGGAGACGTCCATGCAGGCCTCCAGCCAGCGTGCCCGGCGGCGGGCGTCGTCGTAGAGCCGGGCATTTTCGATGGCGACGCCGGCCGCTGCGGCCAAGGCGACGGCCAGGGCCTCGTCTTCGGCGGAAAAGTCGTCTCCGCCTTCTTTTTCCGTGAGGTAGAGGTTGCCGAACACCACGTCCCGGACGCGGACCGGTACCCCCAGGAAGGACTGCATGGGAGGGTGGTGCGCGGGGAACCCGTAGGCCTCGGGGTGCTTATTCAATTCATGCAGCCGGAGCGGCCGCGGGTCTGTGATCAGGAGGCCGAGGACGCCGTGGCCGGTCGGCAGCGGACCGATCTGACGCGCCAGTTGGCCATCGATGCCGACAGTGATGAAGTGGCTGAGCGCGTGGTCATCACCGATGACGCCAAGGGCGCCGAACCTGGCGTGCAACAACCGGCAGGCCGATTCGACGACGCGTTCCAGGACGGCATCCAGGCTCAGGTCCTCGGCCAGGGCGACGACGGCTTCCAGCAGGCCGGTGATGCGTTCCTTGGATTGGAGCAGCTCTTCCGTCCGGGCGCCGAACCCCATCAGCAGTTCCTCAACGACGGGATTTGGTTCGGACACGGTATGGCCTGAGCCCTCACCCGCTGAATGCATGTCATTGCCCCCATTCGCTCCGGCCAATGTAGACGCTGACGGCCTTTTGCCAGAATACCGCGAACCACTCAGGAAAGCCTCAGAATTCGCAGATTAACCCGGCGGCTGGGTCCATTTGCCCTAGCCGCCGTCAGCCCGGCCGCGTACGCTCGCCGGCATGAGCACTGAATCGAGCCCGGGCCGTCACGAGCCAAAGGACCAGACCCACGCCGTCGAAGACCTCGACCACCACGAATGCTGGCGGCTGTTGCGCAGCGTCTCCGTCGGCAGGCTGGCGGTCTGGGTGGACGACCATCCCGACATTTTCCCCATTAACTACAAAGTGGACCACGGCACGCTGGTGTTCCGCACCGCGGAGGGCACCAAGCTGCAGGCGGCCACAGGCGGCACGCCGGTGGCCCTGGAGGCCGACGGCATCAATGCTGACACCGGAGTCGCCTGGAGCGTCGTCATCAAGGGCCAGGCCGCGCCGGTGCAGAACCCCCAGGAAGTCATGGACACGGTGGGCCTGTTGCTGTTCCCGTGGCAGGCCGGAAAGAAGGAACATTTCGTCCGGATTGCGCCGGACACCGTCACGGGCCGGCGGTTCAAGGTGGTGCCGCCCCAGACGTGGTGGACGCCGTTGGACGACGCCACGCGCTCCGGCCTCGAATAACCCCCCACCCCCCCCAAAAAAACACATCTTGCGCCATCAGATCGGGCTGCCCTGAGGGCCTCAGGGCAACCCGATCTGATAGCGCAACGTGGGGCGCGGTGTGCGGTCAGGCGACGCGGGTGATCTCCACGCTGACGCTGAGGGCCGATCCCCCGCCGCCGGACAGGATGCCCTTGAGCGGCGGCACGTCGCGGTAGTCGCGGCCCCGGGCCACGGTGACGTGGAAGTCCCCCGCGGGTTTGTGGTTGGTCGGGTCCCAGCTGCGCCATTCGCCGTCCCACCACTCGAGCCACGCATGCGACTGGCCGGCAACTGTCTCGCCGAGCTCCGCCGTCGAACGCGGGTGAAGGTAACCGGACACGTAGCGGGCCGGGATACCGCAGCTGCGCAGTGACCCGATGGCGAGGTGCGCCAGGTCCTGGCAGACGCCCTGCCGCTGGTTCCACGCCTGTTCGGCGTTGGTGGTGACGCCGGTGGAGCCCTTCATGTAGGTCATTTCACCGCGCATCCAGGCAAAGACCGCCATGGCGGCCTCGTGCGGTGATTTCCCCTCGACGACGCCGGGAATGATGGCGAGCACCTCGGAGCCGGGACCTGTCAGCTGGGACTGGGGAATCCAGTCGCTGAACTGGTTCAGGGTTTCCGGTGCGGCCAGGACGTCCCAGCCGACGATGTCGGCCTCGGTTGCGATCTTCTCGACCCGGTGCACCTCGACGGTGGTGGTGGACAGCACCTCGAGGTGCTCGTGCGGCATCTGCATGTCGAAGGCGGTCACCCGGGTGCCCCAGTAGTCGCGGTAGCTGCTCAGGGCCGCCTGTGAGGGCGAAACCTTCATGGAGGACTCCAGTACCACCTGCTGCGGGTCCGTCAGCGGGGTCATCCGGGCCTCGTTGTAGGACAGGGTCACGCGTTTGTTGTACTTGTAGGCCGTCTTGTGGACGATGTTCAGCCGGGTCATGAAACTTCTCCCACCCAGGCCAGTTCGTCTGCCTGATTGAAGTACTTACGGGAAATGGCGTCCGAGGCCTGCGACACGGCCTTTTGCACACGCTCCATGTGCTCCGGCAGCTCCGACATGAGGTCATCGGTGCGGTGGAACTCCAGGAAGGTGCGGGCCTGCCCGACGATCCGGCGGGCGTCGTTGATGAAGCCGACGCGCTGGGCCGAGGGGTCGAGCTTCGCCAGGCACTCGTCGGCGTCGCGCAGCGCGTAGACGATGGACCGCGGGAACAGCCGGTCCAGCAGCAGGAATTCGGCCGCGTGCTGGTCCCCGAACGCAGCCCGGCGGGTCCGCAGGAAGGATTCGTAGGCCCCGGCGCAGCGGAGCATGTTCACCCAGGACATGCCGGCCGAGAGGACATCGCGGGTGGAGAGCATGCGCGCGGTCATGTCCGCACGCTCCAGCGACCGGCCCAGGACCAGGAACTGCCAGCTCTCGTCGTGGCTGACGGTGGTGTCGGCGAGGCCGCTGACCATGGCGGTGCGCTCCAGGACCCAGTTGCAGAACCGGTAGGTGCCCACCACGTCCTTGCGGTGCTGGTTGAGCCCGTAGTAGGTCGTGTTGAGGCTTTCCCAGAGCCCGGAGGAGACGGTCTCGCGGGCTCGGCGGGCGTTTTCCCGTGCAGCACCGAGGGAACCGGCAATGGAGGTGGCACTCTGCTTGTCGTAGGCGAGGGCGTTGAGCAGTTCGGGCAGGCCGAAATCGTCGCTTTGTGCGCGGGCACCCATGACGGCGAGGAGTTCCTGCGCCACGCTGCGCTGTTCCTCCATGGGCAGATGGTTGAGCCGTTCGAGGTGGACGTCGAGGATCCGGGCGGTGCCGTCGGCCCGTTCCACGTAGCGGCCGATCCAAAACAGTGACTCGGCAATACGGCTAAGCATTCGCGGTTACCTCCTGCGCGTCAGAAATCTGCTGCTGCTGCTGTTGCTGCTCTTTCTGGCTGTCGCGCCAGTTGCTCTCCACCGGCCAGACCGAAACCCGCTCGCGGACTGCGATGGTGGGCCGTGGGATCACTTCGACGGGGACCTGCGGGGAATCGGCCAGGACCCACGTGTCCTTGGAACCGCCGCCCTGGCTGGAATTGACGATCAGCGATCCCTCCTTGAGCGCCACGCGGGTCAGTCCGCCGGGGAGAACCCAGACGTCCTCGCCGTCGTTGACGGCGAAGGGGCGCAGGTCCACGTGCCGGGGGCCGAACTTGTCGCCGCTGAGCGTCGGCACCGTGGACAGCTGCAGGACCGGCTGGGCGATCCATCCGCGGGGGTCGGCGATGATCCGCTTGCGCAGGGCGTCGAGTTCGTCCCTGGACGCGTCCGGGCCGATCACGAGGCCCTTGCCGCCCGAGCCGTCCACCGGTTTGACCACGAGCTCGTCCAGGCGGTCCAGGACGTGTTCCCGGGCCTCCTTCTCTTCGAGCCGGAACGTGTCCACGTTGGCGATCACGGGCTCCTCGTTGAGGTAGTACCGGATGAGGTCGGGCACGTAGCTGTAGACCAGCTTGTCATCGGCGACGCCGTTGCCCACGGCGTTGGCGATCGTGACACCGCCGGCGCGGGCGGCGTTGACCAGGCCGGGGCAGCCGAGCATGGAGTCGGCACGGAACTGCAGCGGGTCCAGGAATTCGTCGTCGATGCGTTTGTAGATGACGTCTACGCGCTGCTCGCCCGCGGTGGTGCGCATGTAGACCCGGTTGCCGCGGCAGATGAGGTCGCGGCCCTCGACGAGTTCGACACCCATGAGTCCGGCGAGCAGGGTGTGCTCGAAGTAGGCGCTGTTGAACACGCCGGGGGTCAGGACCACCACGGTGGGATCGTCGACGCCGGAGGGCGCCGTCTTCCGCAGGGCGGACAGGAGCCGGCGGGGGTACTCCTCGACCGGGCGGATGAGCTGCTGGCCGAAAGCCTCGGGCAGGCCCTTGGCCATGGCCCGGCGGTTCTCGAGGACGTAGCTGACGCCCGAGGGTACGCGCACATTGTCCTCCAGGACCCGGAACGTGCCCTCGGCGTCGCGGACGACGTCGATTCCGGAAATGTGGACCCGGACGCCGCCGGCCGGCTCAAAGCCGTGCACCTGGCGGTGGAAGTGCGCGCTCGTCGTGACGAGCTGGCGCGGGATGACGCCGTCGGACACCACGGTCATCTTGTCGTAGACGTCATTGAGGAAGGCTTCAAGGGCGCGGACGCGCTGGGCCACACCGCGTTCCAGGACGCTCCACTCATCGGCGGGGATCACGCGGGGGACGATGTCCAGGGGGAAGGGCCGTTCCTCACCCGCGAAGTCGAAGGTCACGCCGCGGTCCAGGAAGGTCCGGGCCATGGAATCGGCGCGGGCGCTGACGTCAGCCAACGAGAGTTCGCGCAGGGCCAGGGCCACCTGCCCGTAAGATCTCCGGGCCTGCTGGCCGGGGGCAAACATCTCGTCGTAGGCGCCGGTGCGGCCGGCGGCCTCGGAGTATTCCTGGAATAGGTCAGACATGGTCACTAGCCAACCACTTTTTTGTTGCGAAATCATTTCGGCGGCCGGCGGCGCGGCGCTCAGTGCTGGCCGCGCAGTCCGGGCCGCCTGCCGGGACGGCCGCGGTTACGGCTTTTAGGGCCGGGTACGGCAATGTAGGGGCGTGCCCCCCAAGAGATCCGCCACCGCCTCAGCCCTGAGAGACGCCGCGCCAGGCCTGGCCGGCGCCGCGGCGGCCGTCGCCGTCGCCGTCGCCGCCCACCTGCTCCTTCCCGCGCTGCCGGCGATGACAATGGCCGTGCTCCTCGGGCTGCTGGCGGCCAACCTGCCGGGCGTGTCTGGCTGGACCGCCGGGCCGGCGCGGCCCGGGCTGGACTTCGCCGGCAAGCACCTCATGCGGGCCGGGATCGTGCTGCTGGGCCTGAAAGTCAGCCTCGGCGATGTGCTGGGCCTGGGCTGGGCTGCGCTCCTGCTCGTGACCGCCGTCGTGCTGGCCGCTTTCGCCGGGACGTACGGAATCAGCAGGCTCTTCCGGCTGCCGCCCCGCGTGGCGCTGCTGGTGGCCACGGGATTCGCCATCTGCGGGGCGTCAGCGATCGGGGCGATGGCCGCCGTGCGCCGAATCCGGCAGGAGGAAACCGTGCTGCCGGTGGCACTCGTGACCCTGTGCGGCACGCTGGCGATCGGTGTGTTGCCGCTGCTCGCGCGGCCGCTGGGCCTGGGTCCGGAGATCTTCGGGGCATGGACCGGCGCCTCCGTCCACGACGTCGGGCAGGTGGTCGCCACCGCCCAGACCGCCGGCACCGCGGCGCTGGCCGTCGCCGTCGTCGTTAAACTCACCCGGGTGATCCTGCTGGCACCGATGGTCGCCGCCGCGGGCTTCCATCACCGGCTGGGCACCGCAGCCGACGGCGCCAAGCGCCCCCCGGTGGTCCCGCTGTTCGTCATCGGATTCGTGGCCCTGGCGGGCCTGCGCACCACCGGGTGGCTCTCCCCCGCGGCCCTGGACGTGGCCGCCGCCGTCCAGGACCTGCTGCTCGGCATGGCGCTGTTCGGGCTGGGCTCCGCCGTCCGGGTGGGCCAGCTGCTGCACACCGGCGCACGCGCGCTGCTGGCCGCGCTGGCGTCCTGGCTGCTGATCGCCCTGCTGGGCCTGGCGGCCGCCTTCCTGATGTTCCCGCCGGCGTGACCGGGCACACACGCTCCCGTGATTAGATAGCGGGGTGTCAAACCAGAATCTGAGCCGCGACGAGGCCGCGGACCGCGCCGCCCTCATCACCACTCACAGCTACGATGTCTCCCTCGACGTCCGGCAGGCAGCCGACCCGAACGTCGCCGGCTACACGAGCCGCAGCATCATCTCCTTCTCGGCCAGCGAACCCGGCGCGACGACCTTCGTGGATTTCATCGCCGGCAGCGTGCACAGCGTCTTCCTCAACGGCAAGGGACTCGCCGTCGCCGACGTCGTGGACGGTTCCCGGATCCGGCTCGAAAACCTGCAGCCGGAGAACCAGGTCACCATCACGGGAACCGCCCTGTACAGCACCTCCGGTGAAGGCATGCACCGCTTCGTCGATCCCGCCGACGGCCAGTGCTACCTCTACACGCAGTATGAACCCGCCGACGCCCGCCGGGTGTTCGCGAACTTCGAACAGCCCGACCTGAAGGCCGAGTTCACCTTCCACGTCATGGCCCCCTCCGACTGGCAGGTGTCCTCCAACGGCGCCGAGGTGCTGCGCACCCAACTGACGAGTGATCCCGCCACGAGCCGCTGGGACTTCGCGCCCACCAAGGCGATGTCCACCTACATCACCACCGTCCTCGCCGGACCGTACTTCAAGGCCGAGGACGCCTGGCGCGGCACGCTCGCCGACGGCACCGTTCTGGACGTACCGCTGGCGCTCTACTGCCGCGCCTCCATGGCCGCGTCCTTCGACACCGACGCCCTGTTCCGCCTCACCAGGAACGGGCTGTCCTTCTTCAACGGACTCTTTGATTTCCCTTACCCGTGGGGCAAATACGAGCAGGCGTTCGTCCCCGAGTACAACCTCGGCGCCATGGAAAACCCGGGCCTGGTGACCTTCACCGAAAGCTACGTCTTCACCTCCCGGGCCGCCGATTCGCAGTACCAGGCCCGCGCCAACACGCTCCTGCACGAGATGGCGCACATGTGGTTCGGGGACCTCGTCACCATGAAGTGGTGGGATGATTTGTGGCTCAAGGAATCCTTCGCGGATTACATGGGCACCCTCGGCGTGGACCGGACCACGGACTGGGACACGGCCTGGGTGAACTTCGCCAACAACCGCAAGGCGTGGGCCTACGTCCAGGACCAGCTGCCCACCACCCACCCGATCGTCGCCGACATCCCGGACCTGGAAGCCGCGAAGCAGAACTTCGACGGCATCACCTACGCCAAGGGCGCCTCGGTGCTCAAGCAGCTGGTGGCCTACGTCGGCTTCGAAGCCTTCATCGCCGGCTCCCGCCAGTACTTCCGGGACCACGCCTACGGCAACACCACCCTCGCCGAACTGCTGGCCGCCCTCAGCGCCGCGTCCGGCCGCGACCTCAGCGAATGGGCCCGCCAATGGCTCCAGACCTCCGGCATCTCCACCCTGTCCAGCGAGATCACCGAATCCACCGAAGACAGCAGCGCGCTCAGCTCCGTCGCCGTCCTGCAGGACGCCGTGGATCCCACCACCGGCCGGCAGGAGCCCCGCCCGCACCGGCTGCGGATCGGCCTCTACGATTTCGACGACGCCGGCGCCTTGGTCCGCACTGACAGCGTCGAGACCGATGTCCGCGGCGCCCGGACCGATGTGACCGCGCTGGCCGGCAAACCGCGCCCTGCGCTGCTGCTGGTCAATGACGAGGACCTCAGCTACGCCAAGGTCCGGCTGGACCCGCATTCCGAGGCCACTGTCCGCGGCTCCCTGGACAAGCTGGACGACCCCATGGCGCGGGCGCTGTGCTGGACGGCGCTGTGGGACTCGGCCCGGGATGCCGTCACACCGGCCGCACTCTACGTCGACGCCGTCGAGCGCTTCGGGCCCGCCGAGCCGGGCATCGGCGTCCTCCTCAATGTGCTGGGCAATGCCTCGACGGCGGTGGAACGCTACGTGCCCCGGGGCCAGCGCGATGCCGTGCGCCACGGCTTCCTCACCACGGCCGCCGAACAGCTGCACGCGGCAGCGCCGGGTTCCGACCAGCAATTGGCCTGGGCCCGGACCCTTGCCGCAACCAGCCGCTACGACGCCGGCCGGCTGGACCTGCTTAGGGGCATCCTGGACGGCAGCACGGTGATCGAAGGCCTCGCCGTGGACGCCGAACTGCGCTGGAATCTCTGGCATGCGCTGGCAGCCAACGGCCGGGCCCCGCAGGAGCAGCTCGACCAGAAGCTCGCCCGGGACAACACGGCGGCAGGCAAGTCCGGGCACGCCACGGCCCTCGCCGCGCGCCCCGAGGCATCCGTCAAGGCGGCCGCCTGGGAGGCCGCCGTCCACGGCACCGGCCTGTCCAACCAGCTCCTCGGCGCCACGATTGCCGGATTCAACACCGGCGCGGCCTCCCTGCTGGCCGGGTTCATCGACCCGTACTTCGAATCCCTCGAGGACGTCTGGGCGGACCGGAGCATCGAGATCGCCAGCCGGATTATCCGCGGCTTCTACCCCGCGGCACAGGACCTGGACGGCGGAACGCCCGAAACCCACGCCGTGATTGTCCGCACCGACCAGTGGCTGGCCGCCCACCCTGATGCGCCGCGTGCCCTGCGCCGGATCATCATCGAACAGCGCAGCCAGCTGCACCGTTCCCTCAGGGCGCAGGAACTGACGGCACCGGCCCAGGCACCATCGACTGCTCCGTAACGGCCCTTTTGGCGGCTGAAAACGGCGGCTGGGCCCACGCCGGCAGGGTTCCCTGGCCGAGCTTGCGAGGAGAGGGTGCCGGTGGGGAGCAACCGATGGGGATGAAGGCTGTTAGGGAGCGGGCTTCTTAAAGAACAGGCTCCTACGGGACCCGGTGCAGCCACTCCGTGGTGCCGAACTTGGTCTCCACGCGGCGGCGGGCGGCCTCCAGCTCGGCGTCGGTGAGGACGGACGGTGTCGCGCCGTAGCGTTCGGCGAAGACGTCCATCATCGCTGCAACGATTTCGGCGCGGGCCAGGCCGGTCTGGCGGCGGAGCGGATCCACGCGCTTCTTGGCGCTCCTGGTGCCCTTGTCGGACAGTTTCTCCTTGCCGATCCGCAGGACCTCCACCATCTTCCCGGCGTCGATGTCGTAGCTCATGGTGACGTGGTGCAGCATCCCGCCGTTGGCGAGCCGCTTCTGCGCCGCCCCGCCGATCTTGCCGTGCTCCGTAGCGATGTCGTTGAGCGGCACGTAGAAGGCGCTGATGCCGACCTTTTCCAGGGCCGCCATCACCCAAGCGTCGAGGAAACGGTACGAGTCCGCGAAGCTGATGCCGTCCACGAGGGTCTGCGGCAGGTACAGCGAGTAGGTGATGCAGTTCCCGGCCTCCATGAACATCGCTCCCCCGCCGCTGATCCGCCGGACCACGCTGATGCCGTGCCGGGCCACGCCCTCGGGATGGAGTTCGTTGCGGACGGACTGGAAGCTGCCGATCACCACGGAGGGCTCCTCCCAGTCCCAGAACCGCAGGGTGGGATTGCGCCGCCCGGCGCCGACTTCCTCGGTGAGGACCTCATCCAGGGCGACGTTGACGTGGGTGGGGAGGACGGACGGGGCGATGATGTTCCAGTGGTGGTCCGCCCAGCCGGTGGCCTTCGCCAGGGCGCGGCGGACGGTGACGGCGACGGCGTCGGCGGAAAAACCGAACAGCACGGTGCCTTCGGGCAGCGCCGCCGTCACGGCGTCCCCGATGTCCGCGGCACTGGTCTCGACGGGCAGCCCGGTGAGCGCCCGGTTAATCTCCGGCAGCGCCTCGTCGGGTTCGAGGAAGAAGTCCCCGCTCAGCGAGACGTGGGCCAGGACGCCGTCGACGACGTCGAAGTCGGCGACCACGAGCTTGCCGCCCGGGACCTTGTACTCGCCGTGGTGACGGCCGCCGCCGTCGTCGTCGTCGGGGCTGGGGGCGGTGGCCGCGGGATGGGATGTCATGACCTCCATCCTGCCGCATGCGTCCGGGAACCCGGGTCACCCGGGTCACCCGGTTAGCCGGAACGGCAGCAGAGACGCAGAAAGCCCGCACCGTTGCCGGTGCGGGCTTTCCATAAGACCTTGGGGAAGAAAGTTACTTCTTGCCGCCGAAGCCCTTGAAGCGAGCGTTGAAGCGCTCGACGCGGCCTGCGGAGTCCATGATGCGCTGCTTGCCCGTGTAGAACGGGTGGGACTCGGAGGAGATTTCGACGTCGATGACCGGGTAGGTGTTGCCGTCTTCCCACTCGATGGTCTTCGAAGAAGACACGGTGGACTTGGTCAGGAACTTGACGCCGGAAGCCAGGTCGTTGAAAACAACAGCTTCGTACTTCGGGTGAGTATTAGACTTCATAATTGGACCTTTGTTCGCACAACTGGATTTTGCCAGTTGCCAGGTATGAATGGGATGGCCGGCGGAAAGCACCGGACGGCCAGCTATCAATGATAGCCGATCCCCGGACCGCTGACGAACACCATTGGCGCACGTCAGCGCGGCGCGGCCGCCGCACGATGCAGGGGCCTCAGTCCTTCGGGCGGAGCTCCCAGAACGCCACCGCCGACGCCGCGGCGACGTTGAGCGAATCGACGCCCGGGCGCATCGGGATTTTCACGGCGAGGTCGACGGCGGCCAGGGTTCCTTCGCTCATGCCCGCGCCTTCCGTGCCCAGCACCAGGGCCAGCCGCTCCGGGCGGCGCGCCGCGAGCACGTCGAGGTCCACCGCGTCATCCGTGAGTTCCATGGCCGCCACGGTGAAGCCTTGCTCCTGCAGCGCGGCCAGGCCTTCCGCCCAGTCCTCCAGCCGGGCCCACGGAACCTGGAACACGGTGCCCATGCTGACCCGCACGCTGCGGCGGTAGAGCGGATCCCCGCAGCGCGGCGAGACCAGGACGGCATCCACGCCCAAGGCCGCGGCCGAGCGGAAAATGGCCCCGACGTTCGTGTGGTCCACGATGTCCTCCAGCACCGCAACCCGGCGGGCCCCGGCGAGCAGGTCCGCCAGCGGCACCGGGGCGGGCCGGTGCATGGCGGCCATGGCGCCGCGGTGCAGGTGGAAACCGGTGATTTGCTCCAGCAGCGCCGCGGGGCCGATGTAGGCCGGGACGTCCGGGTACTGCTCAAAGACGTCGGAGAGGTCCCCGGCCCACTTCTCGGCCAGGAAGAAGGACCGCGGCCGGTGCCCTGCGGCCAGGGCCCGGCGCAGGACGCGGGAGGACTCGGCGATGTACAGGCCCTCGGCGGGTTCCCGGATTTTGCGCAGGTGCACGTCCGTGAGCTGCGTGTAGTCCGCAACCCGCGGGTCGTCGGCGGATTCAAGAAAGTGAAAGGTCACGGGCAGGTCATTCCTGGGAGGCTGTTGGAAGGGCTATTTGAACAGGTTGGCGGTCATGAACCCCAGCGCCACCAGGCCCAGGGTGAAGATGACCCCGCGCAGGACCGCCGGAGAGAGCCGGCGCCCCACCCTGGAGCCAATCACGCCGCCGATCAGGGAGCTCACGGCGATCAGCCCGACCACACCCCAGTCGATCCGGTCGAAGGCGAACAGGAGGTAGGAGGCTGCGGCCACCACGTTCACGCCCAGGACCAGGAAGTTCTTCATCGCGTTGGCGTTCTGGATGGTCCCGGTCATGAACACGCCCAGGATGCCGACTAGCAGGATGCCCTGGGCCGCGACGAAGTAGCCGCCGTAGACGCCGGCGAGGTACACCAGCACCACGAGCAGGACACCGTGGCGGCGGTCCCGGATCGCGTGCTCGGGGTTCTCCTCGCGGTTCCTCACCCACCGCTGCAGCCGCGGCTGGAAGACCACCATCAGCAGGGCCAGCACGATCAGGACGGGGGCGGCGTAGTAGAAGACTTTCTCGGGCAGGTGCAACAGCAGATAGGCGCCGGTGACGGCACCCAGCAGGGAGGCCGGCAGGAGCCGGAGCAGCTGCTTGCCGCGGCCCTCGAGTTCTTTCCGGTAGCCCCAGGCGCCGGTGGCGTTGCCGGCCACGAGCCCCATGGCGTTGCTGATGGAGGCCGTGACGGGGGCGTAGCCCAGGGCGATCAGCACCGGGAACGTGACCAGGGTGCCGGATCCGACGACGCTGTTGATGGTGCCCGCCCACAGCCCGGCGAAGAATATGAGGGCGCTATTGAGGAGCTCCACGCGCGGTCAGCGGCCCCGTCAGCGGCTGGCGGTCGCGGTGTACCGGCCCGCGTTGACGCTGACGTCCAGCGGCAGGCCGAACGCTTCGCTCAGGTTTTCCGCCGTGAGGACCTCCTGCAGCGGGCCGGAAGCCACGACGCCGCCGTCGCGCATGAGCATCGCGTGCGTGAAGCCTGGCGGCACTTCTTCGAGGTGGTGGGTGACCAGGACGATCGCCGGGGCGGCGTCGTCGCGGGCGAGTTCGCTCAGGCGCTGGACCAGGTCCTCGCGGCCGCCGAGGTCGAGCCCCGCGGCCGGCTCGTCCAGGAGCAGGAGCTCGGGATCGGTCATGAGGGCGCGGGCAATCTGGACGCGCTTGCGCTCCCCCTCGGAAAGCGAGGCGAAGGGGCGGTTGAGCAGCGGGCCCATCCCCCACTCGTTCAGCAGCCCGAAGGCGCGCCGCTCGTCGTCCTTCTCGTAGCCCTCGCGCCAGCGGCCGGTCACGCCGTACGCGGCGGTGACCACCACGTTGAGGACCTTCTCGTGCTCGGGGATCTGGCTGGCCAGCGCAGCGGAGGACAGCCCGATCCGGGGACGGAGCTCGAAGACGTCGACGGCGCCGAGGACTTCCTCGAGGATGCCCGCCATTCCGGAGGTCGGGTGGATGCGGGCCGCGGCCAGCTGGAGGAGCGTGGTCTTGCCGGCGCCGTTGGGGCCCAGGATCACCCAGCGTTCGCCCTCTTTGACCTGCCAGTCGACCTTGTCCAGGAGCGTCTTCGCCCCACGTACAACACTGACCCCGGCCATTTCAAGAACATCACTCATAGGAGTAGACACTAGGACAAAAAAGCGGGCGACTGATAACCGGCGCCGCGCCCTGCCGTGGAGCGTCACGCGGCGCCCGCCCGGGCGCAACGAATTCGGGCCGCCCGCCGCCCGCTCGCTAGGATTGAGGCCATGAGTTCGAACGTGACCGCAGTGAGCTACGGCCTGAAACTGTCCCTTCCCGACATCCAGCGGCTGCGTTCGCTCCTGACGGCCGCCGGGCTGGGCGTCGGGGCGGAAACCCGGACCGGCGACGCCCGCTTCGAGGTATACGCCGTCGACTGCGCCCTGGACGCCTCGGGGGCAGGCTCGCCCGACGCCGCCACAGCCGCCGCGGTTGCGGAAGCCCGCCTGGACGGTGCGCGCCGTGCGCTGGCGGCCGCCGGCATCGAGGGCGTCGACACGGCCCTGGTTCCGGCAGCACTGCGCAGCGCGCCCCGGAAGTTCCTCATCATGGACGTGGACTCCACCCTCATCCAGCAGGAAGTAATCGAGCTGCTGGCCGCCTACGCCGGCAAGCGCGAGGAAGTGACGGCGGTGACCGAGGCGGCCATGCGCGGCGAGCTGGACTTCGCCCAGAGCCTGCACGCCCGGGTGGCGGTCCTCGCGGGGCTGCCCGCGGACGTCGTCGAGTCGGTCCGCGCCGAGGTCAGGCTGACCGAGGGCGCCGCCGAGCTGGTGGCGGCGTTCCAGGCCGCCGGCCATGCCGTGGCCGTCGTGTCCGGCGGCTTCAACCAGATCCTCCGGCCGATCGCCGAAGACCTGGGGCTGCACTACTGGATCGCGAACGAACTCGAAATCGTCGACGGCGCCTTGACCGGCAAGGTGCTCGGCGACGTGATCGACCGGGCGGCCAAGGAGAAGTACCTGCGCGAATGGGCTGCGGCCGAGGGCATCCCGATGGAACACACGATCGCCGTGGGCGACGGCGCGAACGACCTCGACATGCTGGGCGCCGCCGGGATCGGCATCGCCTTCAACGCGAAGCCGGCCGTCCGCGCTGCCGCGGACGCCGCCGTCAACCTTCCCTATCTTGACGCCGTCCGGTATATCGCCGGAGTCTGATGCATTAACCGGGAAGGCACGTCCCGGCAATGTTTAGTCAAACATTGCCGGGACGTGCCTTCTCTACGCGCCATCCCGGCGCGCGTGGCGGCCTGAGCCTAGCTGGAGCTCTTATCCGCTGCCTGGTCCGCGGTCTTACCAAAATAATCCGCACCGCCAACGTATTCCGTGTGGCCGGTTTCGACCTCGGCCGAGGCCATCTTGGCGACCTCCGCGGCAAACTCCTTGACCGAGTACAGCTTGCCGGCTTCTGCGCGGCGGGCCTCGATGGCGCCGGGGTTGGACCGGTCAAGCAGGGTGGCCGTGACGGTGCCCTCGATCATGTCGCCGGAGACGACCACGAGCGTGATCCCCTTCTCGGCCAGGTTCGGGACCAGTGCCCGGAGTGCATCCTCGCCGGCGCGCTTGCTGCGGGCCACGGGCTCGTACTCGGGCATGGTGGGCACCGTGTCGATGAAGTGGGCCTGGTGGCTGGTCACGAAGACCACGCGCGAGCCGTGGGGCATGAGCGCGACGGCGGCGTTGAGCATGTTCACCTGGGCGTCGCGGTTCAGCTTCAGCGCGTAACCCTCTTCCATGCCCGTCTCCATGCCGCCGGAGGCGTTGAGGACCAGGAGGTCGAGCGAGCCGAAGTTCTCCATCGCGGCGCTGGCGAGGGCCTGGACGCCTTCCTGGGTGGTGAGGTCCGCCCCGACGGCCGCGGCACGGCCGCCGTCGGCTTCGATTTCGGCGACGACCTTGTTGGCGCGCGGCGCCTTCTGGCGGTAGTTGACGACGACGGCCGCACCCTCGGCGGCGAGGATTTTGGCCACTTCGGCGCCGATTCCGCGCGACGAACCGGTCACGATCGCAGTCTTGTTCTCCAGCAGTCCCATACGAGCTCCTTTGTTCCAAACGTCCAAATACTGTGGGTCTGCAATCCATCATGCCAGCGGACCGCGCCATTACAGTTGTTCAGCATCCACAAAGAAGCCCCGGCGGCGTAGTTCCGTCGTCACGTGGCTTGGACGTGCCGGGGGTGGGTCAGCCGCGGTCGATCCGGATCTTCGTCGTCGCTTCACCGGTCACAACCTTGGGCGCCGGTGCGCGGACTTCCAGGACGCCGTCCTTGTACGTGGCGGTGATGTCGTCTTCCCTCACCCCTGCGGGCAGCGCGATGCTCCGGGCGGCCCGGCCGTAGCGGAACTCCGAGCGGTAACCGTCCTTGCTCTTGTGCTCGGACGACTCCCGCCGCTCCACCGCAATATTTAGCACGCCCTCGCCGACCGAGACGTCGACGTCCCGGTCCGGGTCGATCCCCGGCGCTTCCGCCCGCACCACCAGGGTGGTGCCCTCCTGGAACTGTTCGATCTTGATCCCTGGCGCTATGGACAGATCACCGTCAAGGAAGCGGCGGACCGGTTCCAGCATGTCCGAGGGCGTCCATTTGCTGAGATCACTCATGATTTCCTCCTGCGTCCACGCCCCTGCCGCGGCATGGTCAGGGGCTGTGAGCCCATTACACGCTCCAGGAGCCCCGGAGCCAAGGGCAAAAAGGCCCGCCGCGGAACCCGGCGCGGAACCCGGCACGGAAAAGTGTGCGTCTCCAGTGGCCCGGTCCGGGTTGCAATAGACAGCGGACACAGCACAGCGGACTCAGAACAAGCGGACACAGCACAGCGGACGACGGCGGAATCCGCCGTCGTCCGCTGTGCTCCGCAGGAGTCCTGCGTCGTCCTGCTGTGTCAGGGGCTAGTGGCCCATTCCGAGGCCGCCGTCGACCGGAATGACCGCACCGGAAATGTACGACGCCTCGTCGCTGGCGATCCAGCGCACGACGTTGGCGACCTCGGAGGCCTCGGCGAAGCGGCCGGCGGGGACCTTGGTCAGGTAGTCCTTCTGCGTGGCCTCGGGCAGCTCGGCCGTCATGTCGGTGTTGATGAAGCCGGGCGCGACCACATTCGCGGTGATCCCGCGTGCGCCGAGCTCGCGGGTGAGCGACCGGGCGATGCCCACCAGGCCTGCCTTGGAGGCGGAGTAGTTGATCTGGCCCGGCGCGCCGTAAAGGCCGGAGACGGAGGAAATCAGCACCACGCGGCCCTTGCGCGCCCGGATCATGCCCTTGGATGCGCGCTTGATCACCCGGAAGGCGCCCGTGAGGTTCGTGTCGATCACCGAGGTGAAGTCGTCTTCGCTCATCCGCATCAGGAGCGTGTCCTTGGTGATGCCGGCATTGGCCACAAGGACTTCCACCGGGCCGTGGGCGGCTTCGACTTCCGCGAACGCGGCGTCCACCGACGCTTCGTCCGTGACGTCCGCTTTGACGCCGAGGATGCCCTCGGGCAGCGACGATTCGCTGCGGAAGGTCACGGCCACCTTGTCGCCGTTGGCCAGGAAGGACTCGGCGATGGCCAGGCCGATCCCGCGGTTTCCGCCGGTGATCAGAACGCTGCGGCCAGTGGTGGATGTGTCAGTCATATGGGGCTCCGGGATTCTGCGGCAGGGAGGGCCGCGCTGGGGGCTGGAATTTTCCTGCCTCCGATCTTAGCGCCCGGTTCGCTTCCGTTTGGGCGGCTCCGCCGATGGTGAGAGAATCGAAGTAAGCCTTGGGAGCGTGATCTGACAGCCGTGACACTCAAAAACCGACCCGGTGCTCATGTGCCCGGGAGGCCGGACTCCGAGTCCGGCGGTACCGAGGTGCACAGCATCACCGACGCCGCTGCTGCGCACTCGGACGAGATGCACCAGCGGATGGTGAAGTATGCCATCGCCATGGGCATCCGCATGGTCTGCCTGATCCTGATTTTTGTCGTGGATGGCTGGTTCAAGCTCCTGCCGATCGCCGGCGCCGTCTTCCTGCCCTGGGTGGCGGTGGTGATCGCCAACGGCAGCGACAAGGCGGAAATCCACAGTGACTCGCTCCTGGACTATGCTCCGCTCGCAGAGCTGGACGCACCGGACACCGCGGGCCCCGCCGGGCAGGATCCAAACGGGCAGGATCTGAGCGACGGCGCAGACGGTTCAGGGACGCTGCTGCAGGGTGAGCTGATCGAAGATGAGAACGACGACGACCACGGACGGGCAGCTTCATGAATCTCTTTGACCTGGCCGGGACCGGTGGGGACAAGGCCGCGGCCCCGGGCACCGTCTGCTCGCGGAAAGCCTGCCGCGCGGCGGCGGAATGGCAGCTGCTGTGGAACAATCCCAAGATCCACACCCCGGAGCGGCGCAAGATCTGGCTGGCGTGCGGGGAGCACCGCGCGTGGCTTGAGGACTACCTCCAGACGCGCGGACTGTGGAAAGAGACTGTGGTCCTCGGCGCAGAGAACGTCCCCCTCCCGGCAGTGACCGCCCCTCTCGACCCGTCAGGCAGGATCGGCTGAATGTACCGCTTTCTCTTCTCCAGTAAATGGCTGGGGTACTTGTTGCTGGCCGCGATCTTCGCTGCCGGCTGCGTTGGGCTGGGCCGGTGGCAGATGGACCGCCGCGCCGAGACCCTGGCCGAAATCAACCGGGTGGTCTCGAACTATTCGGCCACCCCCGTGCCGTTCGCCGATGTCCGGGACCAGTTCAGCCGGCTGAATCCGGAGCGGGAGTGGACCCAGGTGGAACTGAAGGGCAGCTACGACGCCGCCGGCCAGCGCATCGTCCGCAACCGCCCGCTCAACGGCCAGCCCGGCTACGAGGTGGTGGTTCCCTTCAAGCTCCAGTCCGGCGAAACCGTGGTGATCGACCGTGGCTGGCTGCCCATCGGCAACAACACCCCGGGACGGCCCGACTCAGTGCCTGCCCCGCCGCAGGGGCCGGTGACGGTGGTTGCCCGCCTCAAGCCGGCCGAGCCCGAGCTGCAGCGCGGCGCCCCTGACGGACAGCTGGCCTCGATCGACCTTTCCGCCTTTTCCGGGCAGCTGGGCTATCCGCTGCTGACGGGCGCCTACGGACAGCTGGCCTCCGAGTCGCCGTCGGTGCAGGACGTGCCGTTCCCGTTCCCTAAACCGACCACTGATGAAGGCACCCACCTGTCCTACTCCCTGCAGTGGTTCGCGTTCGGCGTGCTGATGTTCGTCGGGTTCGGCTACGCGGCCAGGCAGCAGGCCCGCAACGCCGCGATCGACGCGGAGGACGCCGAAGCGGAGGCCGCCGAGGGCGTGTTCCTGCACTCCAGCGGCCCGGTGGCCCGCCGTCGTCCTGCTCCGCGGAAGCGCAAGAACGCGACGGCGGAAGAAGAGGAAGACGCCATCCTCGACGCCCAGGGGTTCTGAGCGATGAGCCCTGACGCCTTTCCCGGCCCGGTGGCCAACGTCAAGCGTGCCCTCACGGCCCTGGGCGCCCAGGACACCGTGACGGTGTTCGACGCGAAGGTGCCGACGGCGGCAGCGGCCGCCGCCGCGCTGGGCTGCGATGTCGCGGCGATCACCAACAGCCTGGTGTTCGAGCTCGAGGGCACTCCGCTGCTCATCCTGGCCAGCGGCGCGGCCAAGGTGGACGTCCGCAAGGTCGCGGACCGGCTGGGCACGGGCAAGATCCGTCGTGCCTCCCCCGAGTTCGTCCTGGCCCACACCGGCCAGGAGGTCGGCGGCGTCGCCCCGGTAGGCCACCCGGAGAAGATCCGGACCCTGCTGGATGAGTCGTTGTCGGCCCACCGCGTGCTCTGGGCGGGCGCAGGGGACCACAACTCGATGTTCTCGATCAGCTACGCGGACCTGCACCGGATCACGGCCGCGGAAGAGATGCCGGTCCGCTGACCCGGCTGCCTCGCTGCTGGGGCCGTTTTCCGTGCCGGGAACGGCCCCCGCTGCGGGTCGGTTGGGTGACTTACGCCAGGGTGATCAGGTCCAGGTAGTCTTCGTTCCAGTGGTCCTCGATGCCGTCGGGAAGCAGGACGACACGCTCCGGGTTGAGCGCCTCGACGGCGCCCTCATCGTGGCTGACCAGGACGACGGCGCCGGTGTAGTTGCTCAGGGCCCCGAGGATTTCGGCGCGGCTGGCGGGGTCCAGGTTGTTGGTGGGCTCGTCGAGGAGCAGCACGTTCGCGCTCGAGGCCACGATGGTGGCCAGCGCCAGCCGGGTCTTCTCGCCGCCGGAGAGCACACCGGCGGGCTTGTCGACGTCGTCGCCGGAGAACAGGAATGAGCCCAGGATATTGCGGACTTCCGCGTCGTTCATGTCCGGGGCGGAGGAGCGCATGTTCTGCAGGACGGTGCGGTCCACGTCGAGCGTCTCGTGCTCCTGCGCGTAGTAGCCCACCTTCAGGCCGTGGCCCGCAACGACTTCGCCGGTGTCCGGCTTGTCGACGCCGGCCAGCATCCGCAGCAGCGTGGTCTTGCCGGCGCCGTTGAGGCCCAGGATGACCACCTTGGACCCGCGGTCAATGGCAAGGTCGACGTCGGTGAAGATCTCCAGCGAGCCGTAGGACTTGCTGAGGCCGTCCGCGGTGAGCGGGGTCTTGCCGCAGGGTGACGGATCCGGGAAGCGCAGTGCTGCCACGCGGTCCGTCGCGCGCACGGCTTCGAGGCCGCCGAGCAGGCGCTCGGCACGCTTGGCCATGTTCTGGGCGGCGACGGCCTTGGTGGCCTTGGCGCGCATCTTGTTGGCCTGGTCGATGAGGACCTGGGCCTTCTTTTCCGCATTGGCCCGCTCACGCTTGCGGGCGCGCTCGTCCGTTTCGCGCTGGTTGAGGTAGCGCTTCCAGTCCATGTTGTAGAAGTCGATCTGCGCGCGGTTGGGGTCGAGGAGGAAGACCTTGTTGACGGTCGCTTCAAGCAGTTCGGTGTCGTGGCTGATGACAATCAGCCCGCCCTGGTGGTTCTTGAGGAACTCACGGAGCCAGGAGATGGAATCGGCGTCGAGGTGGTTGGTGGGCTCATCGAGGAGCATGGTTTCGGCGTCCGAGTACAGGATGCGCGCAAGCTCGACGCGGCGCCGTTGTCCACCGGACAGGGTCTTGAGCGGCTGGTTCAGCAGCCGGTCCGGCAGGGCGAGGTTCGAGCAGATCGCTGCCGCCTCGGCTTCGGCGGCATAGCCGCCGGCGGCCAGGAATTCGGATTCAAGCCGGTCATAGCGGTTCATCGCCTTGCGCTGGACCGTAGCGTCCTCGCTGGCCATCTCTTCGTGCGCCAGGCGGAGCTTGCCCACGGCAATGTCCAGGCCGCGGACGGACAGGATCCGGTCCCGCGCGAGCTGCTCCATGTCCGGGGTGCGCGGATCCTGCGGCAGGTAGCCGATTTCGCCGGTGCGGGTTACCTTACCGGCGGCGGGCAGGCCCTCGCCCGCAAGCACCCGGGTCAGCGTTGTCTTGCCTGCACCGTTACGGCCGACCAGACCGATCTTGTCTCCCTTGTCGATCCGGAAGCTCACCTGGTCCATGAGGAGGCGGGCGCCGGCGCGCAGTTCGAGATCCTGGACGGTAATCAATGCAGCTAAGGCCTTTCACAACAGGGAATGCCGCGGCACGACGGGTGGAGTCTGGGCGGGGCCGGGGCAGGGCGATGCGAGAGCACGGCCTCTGCAAGTCTACCGGCACCACCCCGGCTCCCTGACATTGGCACGAATGGCAGTAGGCAGCCGCCGTCGCGATGCTGGCCCGGCCGGCTGGCCGTGTTCATTGGCGGTGCCCTCCAGCAACCGGGCCGCGCGTTAGTGGGGCGCCTACAAAAAACAGTCCCCGCCGCGACCGTACAGTCGATATCACAATCCATATTTCCGCCGCAGCACCCCGACAGGAACATCATGACGCAAACCGACCGTCCCGCCGCAGCCAGGACCCCGCGCCGCCGGGTCCGCTGGAATGCCACCGACCTTGGCCTCATCGCCGTCTTCGCCGCCCTGGTGGCCGCTTCGGCACTGATCGCCGCCATTCCCGTAGGCGGCCTCGGCGTGCCCATCACGCTGCAGACCCTAGCCGTCATGCTCACGGGCCTGGCCCTGGGCCCTGACCGGGCCTTCGCCGCCGTCGGCCTGTACCTGCTCCTGGGCTTCGCCGGCTTGCCGATCTTCAGTGGCGGCCGCAGCGGGCTGGGCGTCCTCGCCGGACCCTCCGCCGGCTACATCATCGGGTTCCTGCTGGCCGCCACGGCCGTCGGCTGGCTGACCGTCGTCGTGCTCAAGCGCACCGCCAACCGCAAAGGCAGACTGCGTGCCATCCTCTTGTTCGCCGCCGCCATGGTGAGCAGCATCGTCTTCATCCACGGCCTGGGCATCCTGGGCATGATGGTCAACGCCAAGCTGGACTTCTCCAAAGCCTTCCTGGCCGATCTCGTGTTCTACCCCGGCGACATCATCAAGAACGTCCTGGCCGTCAGCATCGCCTTGGCCCTGCACAAGGCCTTCCCGGACCTGCTGCTGCGCCGTGTCCGGACGGTTGACACCCGCCCGTGAGCATCATCGTCCTGGACCGGGTTTCGGTGCGGGTGCCGGTTGACGGCCGCCCCGCACCCAAGACGCTGCTCCAGGAGTTTTCGCTCGACCTGACGGAACGGCGGATCGGGGTTATCGGGGCCAACGGCTCGGGCAAGTCCACCCTCCTGAGGCTCCTGAACGGCCTCGTGGCACCCAGCGACGGCACCGTGAGAGTCGACGGCGCCGATACCGTCCGGGCCGTCCGTGAGGTCCGCCGCCGCGTGGGCTTCGTGTTCACCGACCCGCTCTCCCAGCTCGTCATGCCCACCGGACGCGAGGATGTGGAACTGTCCCTGCGCCGCTCCATCCGCAACGCCACCGAGCGCAGGGCCCACGCGGAGTCGGTGCTGGAACGGTTCGGTCTCCTGCCGCTGGCGGACCAGAGCATCTACGAGCTCTCCGGCGGCGAACGCCAGCTCCTGGCGCTGGCCGCGGTCCTGGCCGTTGATCCGGAGGTGCTGGTTCTGGACGAGCCGTCCACACTGCTGGATCTGCGGAACCGCGAACTCCTGCGGCGCACCCTCGCCGGGCTCCGCCAGCAGGTGATTCTGTCCACCCACGACCTCGAGCTGGCCCTGGACATGGACCGCGTCCTGGTGGTGGATGCCGGGAAGGTGGTGTTCGACGGCGAACCGGCGGCCGCCGTCGCCCGTTACCGCGCCCTGTGCGCGGCGGGCCTGCCAGCGGCTAACGGCGTCCCAGCCGGCGGTGGGCTCGGCGGCGTAGCCGGCGGCCGGCTGGAGCGGGCCGTGCCCGACCAGGCCCGGCGGGAGCAGGCGTGAGCGGTCACGGCTTCCTGCTGGCGGCGTATGTGCCGGGCTCGTCCCTGGTCCACCGTGCGCCGCTGTGGCTGAAGTTCCTGCTGGTCGTTGGGTGCGGAATGACGTCGTTCCTGATCGCGGACTGGGCCGTGTCGGCCGTCATGCTGGTGCTGCTCTGCGGACTGTTCCTGCTCAGCGGGGCCGGCCCGGCCCGGCTGTTCCGCGCGGTGCGTCCGGTTCTTCCGGTACTCGTGGCGATCGGGCTTTTCCAGTGGTGGCAGCTGGGCGCACCGACCGCCGCCCGGATCGTCCTGAACGTCCTGGTCTGCGTCGTCGCGGCGTCAATCCTGACCGCCACCACTCCTGTGCAGGCACTCCTCGACGGCGTGGCGTCGCTTGCCCGGCCGTTCCGGCGCTTCGGTGCGGACCCGGAACGCTTCGCCCTGACCATCGCCATCATGCTCCGCAGCATCCCGTTCGTTGCCGGGGCCTACACGGACGTGCGCGACTCGGCCAGGGCGCGCGGACTCGAACGCAACCCGCGGGCCCTGGTGTTGCCCGTCTTCATCAGCACGGTGGCCTTCGCCCGGCAGACCGGCGAGGCCCTCGCCGCCCGTGGGCTGGGTGAGCCGGAGGACCCGGAAGACTAGCCCCGGATGGCCGGGCCGCGGTTCCGCTGCCAACCCAGTGGACATGCCCTCCCCTGGCCGCAGCCAGTGGACCTGCCCTCACGTCGCTGCGGTGGCGTTCGCAGGTGACCCGGTGCCGCCCGTGATGTTCAGCGGTTTGATGCTGACGAAGGCGTCCCAGGTTCCGGTCTTCTTCATGTGTCGGCTGAGGGGTCCCAGCTTCCAGAGTTCGCCGAGCGGCATGCCGAGTTTGGCCAAGAGCTGTTGGTGCATCATGCCGTGGTCGTTGGGCGCCGATAACAGAAAGGGGCTTTCGGGAATGACGGGCAGGCATTCGAGGGCGAAGTTGTCGGCGGCAATCAGCGCGAGGCGGTGGTCCCAGGCCCAGGCGACGAATTCCTGTGATTGGGCGATGCCGGTGGCGCGGCGGCTCTCCCGGGTCTGTTGCTTGTCCGCCATGGTCAGGGCCAGGAACCATTCACACCATCCGGTGTGAAGCATGAGGATGTCGCCCGGCTGGATGGTGAGGGATTGGGCCTGGATGGCTGCCTGGATCAGGTCAAGCCCGAGGGGCTCACCTGCTGTGTGGTCAATGGGAGTGCCTTCGCCGGTGCGGTAGCCGTCGAGGTCGACGAGCACTCCCCTGCCGACGATGGGTTTGTCAGCCCATTCCTGGATGCCGAGGTCCGGGGTGCCTTCCGTAATCCGGTCATCGCGGGTGCCGTTGTAGAAGCCGATGTCGTCTGCCCGGCGGTGCCGGAGCCCGTCGACCTGCGTGGATCCCTGGAGGTAATACCCGTCCAGGTAGTCGTCCCGGTGGGCCGGGTGGGAGGAGTAGATGGTGTGACGAGGGGCGCTGCGCTTGAGTGACATTCCGGGATCGAAGGCATCGGCCGGGTAGTCCAGGCCGAAGACCACGCCGGTCCTGATGCAGTTCCTGGCCTCCAGGGTGGTGTCCTGCGTGATGAAGGACGGCGTTCCGCGGTCAGGTTGGGGAAACAGCCCCCACGACGTCCCGGATAGCGCGCCCTCCCGTTCGAGAAGTTCGGCGAAGGACGGGTAGGTTCCGGATTCCCTGGTGTCGGTCATCGCGTCGCTGCCTTCTGGGGAGTCTGTTCTTTGTTTTCGTAGCGCTTGTAGTTGAGGAAGAACCCGGCGATCGCACAGATCGATGCCGCAAGGCACATCGGGGGCTTGACGGATTCGTTGAAGAATACGAGCCATTCGCTCTGGCCGGCGGCAAGGGCGATGGCCTGGCCCGTCACGAACAGGACTCCGCCGGCGAGGAGGGCGGCGAGGCTCACGATGAAGATGACTTCGATGGCTCGTCTGATCTTGTGCATGTCGCGGTTCCTTTAGATCGGCAGGATGCCGAGGATGATGAGCACGCCGATGCCCAGCAGGGGCAGGGCGTAGTGGGTGAGCAGTCGGGCGAAGGTTTTGATCGGGTCCACGTCCGCGATGCCGCAGGCGACATACAGGGGCGCGCCTCCGGGGGGAACGGCGGCTTCGCAGGATGAGAAGACGAGCACGGCGACGGCGGCGGTGGTCGCCGGAACACCGGCGCTAACGAGTGTGGCGACACCGACGGTTCCGACGGCGGCCATGGTGGCCGTGGCGGAGAGGGGCGCGGCGACGGCGATGACGATCAGCCCGATGAGGATGGCGAGGAGCCACAGGGGCAGGTTCATCCGGTTGAGCAGTGCCGTCATTTGCTGGGGCAGGCCGGTGGCGGCGAGGGCGTTGGCGCCGGCGAAGGCGAAGACGACAGTGATGCCGACGATCCCGAACCTCGGGGCGGACTCCTGCAGCAGGGTCCACCAGCCCCGGCCGCTGCGTGGGAGGTTTTTTCGGCCGAGGACGGCGCCGGTGATGATCAGGACCACCGGGATCCAGACGATGATGCTCAGGGACTTGGTGATGTCTCCGCCGGTCCAGTCCGACAGTGCGGTGGCGATGAAGCCGGAGGTGATGATCAGTGGGATGGCCACCACGACGAACAAAAGCAGCGTGGCCCAGCCGCGGCCGAACGCCGCCCGGACCGGCAACCGGTGCGCGGCATCCAAGGGTGTCATCCCGCTCTTGCGGATCAGCAGCCAGGTGACGATCAGCCGGTGCAGGAAGCACCACAGCCCGCCGATGAACAGCGGAAGCACGAGTTCATTGACGTTGAGCAGGGGCCCGACTGTGGCGGAGCCGACCAGGACGAACATCGAAGCGCTGAACGGGAAAGTGATGCCCATTCCGGCGTTTCCCGCGACGAGGGTCGCGGCCGCGGGCTTGTCGAGCCGGGACTTTTCCATCCACGGGATGGTCACGGAACCCACGGTCGCGGCGATCGCCGCCTGGTTGTGGACCACCCCGCCGAGGCCTGCCGACGCCACGGTGGACACCCAGGCGGGGCCTCCCTTGGTACCGCCGATCAGTGAGTTCAACAGGTCGATGAGCCGGTCCAGCACTCCGGTCTTGTCCAGCAGGTACCCCATGAAGACGAACGCCATGGTGGCGTAGACGATTTCATCAGTCACCGCCGTGTAAAGGGAGGACCAGCCGATCTGCGCCGCTGTGACCCCCGTGAAAGGCAGGACGACCAGGAATCCGAGGATCATGGCCTCTCCAACGCTGCGCTTGAGAAGGGTCGTCCACAGCAGGATGACGGCCAGATAGGCTGCCAGGGCCCAGATGCCGATCATGCTGCTGCTCCTGACGGGGTAGTGCTGGTTTGCGGATGGTTCATCATTGATTCCTGTAAACGATTCTGCCTGAGGTCGGGGTCAGCGCAAGGCCGGCGCCGCCTGTGCTGATTTCTCGGCGATGCGCGTAAGTGCCGCAGCGGAGGCTGTGGTCATTTCGGCGGGGACTCCGAGGTCGGTGAGGTAGCCGGCAGTGTCCTGCATCTCCTTGGAACGGCGCAGGGCGTGCTTGGCTGTGCCGGTGAGGAACCTGTCGATGACTGCCTGGCCGTCCCCCGCCAGCTGCCTGGCGATCTGACTCCGGATCCAATCTTCCAGTCCCGCGGCCCGTCCCGCCGTGACGGCTTCGACCACCACGGAGGCCAGGCCTTTCATCAAGACGCTGCGGAGCAGTTTGTGGGCCATCGCGGCCCCGGGCTCGCCGTCGGCGATTTCGACCTCGGCACCAAGCGGCGCCAGGAGATCGGCAACGGCCCGGGACCCCGGGCCACTGACCATCAGCGGGGTCTTCTCGCCCAGCGCGGCTACGGGCCCGAGGATGGCGACGTCAACGAAGAGTGCCGGACTGGGCAACTGCCCAAGTTCCCGCATGACGTGCGGTGAGGACGAGGTGAAGTCGGCATAGCAGCTGCCCTCCGGCAAAACGGGCAGGCATTCCTGGGCCACACTGCGGGCTGCGGCCGCTCCGGTGAGGACCAGGACAACGTCTGCGCCAAGGCACGCCTCGGCCGCGGTTGCTGCCCTGGTGACGCCGGCCGGGGTGGATGGTGCGACGGGATCAAATCCTGTGACGCTGTGGCCTGCCGCAATGAGTGCAGTCGCGTAGGTGGCTCCGGCTTCGCCGAGGCCGATGATGGTGCACGCGGTCATAGTTTTCTGTCTTTCTTGCTTTAGTGTCGGTCGGCGATGATGGCGGCCCGGCGGGTGGTTTCGTCGTCGAAGACTGCTTCGGCGCTGGTCAGTGCCGTGTAGCCGATCTGTCCGCCGGCGCCTGGCTTGTTGATGACCTCGACGTTGGTGCCGAGTTCCTTCTCCAGGATCGGCTGAACGAGGCGGGCTGCGGTGTCCACGGCTCCGCCGGAGGAGAAGGCAACAATCAGGTCGATGGACTTGCCCTTCTTGGGGAAGTCCTCCCCTGAGGTGTTGGAGGCGCTGGCGTTGGCGCCGCAGCCGGTGAGGGCGATAAGTGCTGCTGCTGCGAAGGCTGCGGTGATTTTATTGCGTGACAAGGGTCTTCTCCTTTGAAGAAATGCGTTGGTGGCTGGTGGGTGTTTGGACGGTGTATTAGGAGGGTCAGGCTTCGGGATCCTCGGTGAGGGCCTTGGGTTTGCGGAACTTGAGCAGCGGGCTGCAGATGATCAGCACGCCGGCGCCGATCAGGACGGCGGAGATGGGGCGGCTGGTGAAGACGCTGAAGTCGCCTTGGGAGATTTCCAGGGATTCGCGTAGTGAGCGTTCCATCAGGGGGCCGAGCACCAGGGTGAGGACCATCGGTGCCAGCGGGATGTCCAGGTTCCTCAGGGCCAGGCCGAGTAGGCCGAAGCCGATCATCACGAACACGTCGAAGACGCTGAAGTTGATGGTGTAGGCGCCGATGACCATGAAGAGCAGGATCAGTGCGGTCAGGATGGGCGTGGGGACGCGCAGGATGGAGGTCCAGAGGCCGACCAGGGGGACGTTGAGGAGCAGCAGCAGCACGTTGCCGATGAAAAGGCTGGCGATGATGGCCCAGGCGATCTCGGAGTGGTCGGTGAACAGCGCGGGCCCAGGGGTCAGGCCCTGTTGCAGGAACGCGCCCATCAGCACGGCGATGGTCGGGGATGCGGGGATGCCGAGGGTGAAGAGCGGGATCAGGGCGGCATTGGCGTGGGCGTTGTTGGCGGTTTCGGGACCGGCGACGCCTTCGACTGCGCCCTTGCCGAGTTGGTGGCGGAAGCGGGAGAACTTCTTTTCCGCGGCATAGGACAGCAGGGACGAGACTGATCCGGTCATGCCGGGAATAAGGCCGAGTCCGAAGCCGACGCCGGTGCCCCGGGCCATGGCGGGGGCGCTGCGGCGCCATTCCGTCCGGGTGGGGAGCAGCGAGCGGAGTCCGGGGGCATGAACCAACGGAGTCTCCGCGTTCTTGCGGTGGGACAGGATTTCGGAGAGCCCGAAGACGCCGACAATGACGGCCACGAAACTAACGCCGTCCAGGAGCCGCTCCATCCCGAAGGTGAAGCGCGGGGCACCCGCAACGGGGTCGATGCCGACCATGGAGATCAGCAGGCCTAGGGCTCCGGAGATGATGGCCTTGACCATGGATTTGCCAGCCAGGGCGACCAGCAGGGAGATGCCGACGACCATGAGGGCGAAGAACTCCGGCGGACCGACGAGCAGGCCCAGTTCGCCCAGGGGCTTAGCAGCAGCGACCAGTCCGATGGTGGCGATGGTTCCGCCGACGAAGGAACCTACTGCGGCCAGGGTCAGCGCCGCACCGGCCCTGCCGAGCTTGGTCATCGCGTAACCGTCGATGGTGGTGATCGCCGACGACGCCTCACCCGGAGTGTTCAAAAGGACACTGGTGATGGTTCCGCCGTACTGGGTGCCGTAGAAAATGGCGCACAGCATGATGATCGAACCGGTGGGGTCCAGGTTCAAAGTGAGCGGGATGAGCAGGGCTACACCGGCCACCGGGCCAACTCCGGGAAGGACCCCAATGATGGTGCCCAGCAGGCAGCCCAGGAAGGCGAAGATCAGATTTTGCCAGGTCATGGCGGCTGCGAAGCCGCCGAGCAGTTCGTTAAGTGTGTCCACGTCTATAGTCCGATCAGGTTCAGCGGAGCGAATGCCGAGACGGGGAGTGCGACGTTCAGCCCGTAGTTGAAGGCATAGAACGCACCGACGCTTCCGGCAAGGGCGATGATCAGGGAGGACACCCAGGTCCGGCGGCCCCGCAGTTTCAGGTGATAGAGCAGGAACAGGAACATGCTCAGCTGAAAGCCCAGCAAATCCATGACGGACGCCACAAGCACAAGGCTGACCACGACCGCGATCACCAGACCCCTGTCGATCCCCTCGGCCCTCTCGCTCGGCCGGCGCAGCTCCTGGACCAGCCAGAGCGCTGACATCGCGACCAGCACCCCTCCCATGGCGAACGGGAACAGGCCGGGGCCTGGCCCCAACGACGTCCAGAGGCCGAGGCCGACCGAACTGACCAGAACATAGACGCCGACGGCGGTGAACGTGCCGATGCCCGCAAGCACCGACGGAGCGACGCGGATGGCGCGCTCGGGTTTAGTCAGTAGTGACTCCGTTGTCATCGTTTTCCTTCTTACGTTTCGCGACATTCTATTTCATAGAATGAAAGAACATTTCGTCTGAAGAAATAGTGACAGGAGACACAAACGCTGTCAAGCGCAGTGCAGTTACATAGAATGAAACAATGACAGTGACTTCGACACATTCGGCCGGCTCCGCTGAAGAGGGCGGCCCCAAGGCCGGGAACATGCGCTCCCTGTCCAGGTCTATGGAAGTTTTCGCCGAACTCCAACGTGCGGAGCGGCCCCAGCGCCTCAGTGACCTGGCCAGGACCTGCGGCATGAGCCTGCCGACGACGCTGCGGATCCTGCGGGTCCTTCAGGATTTCGGCATGGTCAGCCAGACGGACAAGTCCTACCGGATCGGCCCCGCGGTCCTGCCCGCGGCCCGGAGCTACCTGGAGAACGACCCCCTCGTGGTTGCCGCGCGGCCGATCCTCCAACAGGTGGCCTCCCAGACGGGACTCACGGCATCGCTGTACACCAGGCTGGGCTTTGAAAGGATCCTCGTCGCACGTGTCGACGGCGACTCGCCCCTCCGCTATGACCTGCCGCTGGGTAAGCGGCTCCCCCTCACCGTCGGAGCGGCCGGGAAGATCCTGCTGGCCACCGTTTCCGATGCGGAACTCGGGCAAGTGGTAGCCGCGGCCGTCGCATCCGGCCATGAGGAGAGTACATTTACTGCCGACGAGCTCCGCGCACGCCTGCCTGAGCCCGGCGTCGATTACGCGTATTCGGCCGATGAGCGTGCCACCGGCGTGCTGTCGGTCGCCGTCGCTGTGCCGAACGGAACCCGACGCCCCAGTGAGTCCATGGCACTAACCAGCCCCGTTGAGTCAGCCACCGAAGCCGGCCTCGAGGCCGGCGTTCCTGAACTCCGGCGCGCCGCCGGCCGACTCTCAGAACTCTTGGAAGGGTCCGTCTACTAGGCACGGCCTCACCGCCGCCACGCCACCACGTGCCCGCTCCCCGTGCCCAAGAATGGGCATGTCCTTCCCCGAGGCCACGCCGGGGCATGCCCGCACCGGGTACAGGGACATGCCCTCCCCTGCCCGCAGCCAGTGGACATCTGGCCTATATGTCCATCCTGCGCCGCGAAGAATGGGCATGTCCCCCTCCCGGGGTCAGGTCAGGCGCGCGTACCCCAGCAGCGCGGCCGTGCCCATGCCGCCTGCGATGCTGATCATCGCCAGGGAAAGTTGCCCCGGCTCCGGGGACCTGCGGGCCTGGGCCAGCAGCCGGGTGACCAGTACCGCGCCCGAGGCTCCATAGGCGTGACCGAGGGCCAGGGCGCCGCCGTCGAGGTTGGCCTGGTCCGGGTCGATTCCCAACTGGTCAAAGCACGCGAGCGTCTGGGCCGCGAAGGCCTCGTTGAATTCCACCAGGCCCACGTCCGCAGCACTCAGTCCGTGCGCCGCCAGGAGCCGTTCGGTCGCAGCGGCCGCTCCGATGCCCAGCAGCTGCGGCGCCACCCCGGCAGTGTCGGTTCCCAGGACCAACAGCCCGTCGGCGGCGCCCAGCTGCCGGGCCCGCTCCATGGACGTGACAACGACGGCGGCGGCACCGTCGGCGTCGAAACAGGAGTTACCGGCCGTGACCGTGCCGCCGCTGGCAAATACAGGCGGGAAACGGGCCATCAGGGCCGGGCCAAGACTCGGCCGCGGACCGTCGTCGGCTGCCGCGGACTCGCCGGAGCCGGCGGCGAGGGGCACGATTTCGGCGTCGAACCTCCCGGCGGCGGCGGCTGCCAGGGCACGACGGTGGCTGCGGAGCGCGAAGGCGTCCTGGCGTTGCCGGCTGATGCCGAAGCGGGCGGCGACGTTTTCGGCCGCCACCCCCATGTCGGGGTCGCCGAAGCTCAGCGGCGCGAACTGGGCCCGGCTGTAGAAGTCCGGGCTGCCGTCGTCGTTGCGGTGGGCACGGAGCGGAGCCGTGCTGATGCTCTCCACGCCGCCCGCGAGGTACAGGCCGCCGCCGCCCGCCGCGACCAGCCGGGAGGCCAGGACGATCGCGTCCAGACCGGAGCCGCATTGCCGGTCCACGGTGACGCCGGGGACGGTGACCGGCAGGCCCGCCTCCAGCGCGGCGAGCCGGGCCACGTTCCCGCCGCCGCCCACGGCGTTGCCGATCACGACGTCGGTCACGGCCTCTGCGGTTGCGCCGGCGCCGGCATCGGCGAGCAGGCCGCGGAGCACCGGAGCCAGGAGTTCGTGGGCGCGGAGCTTCTTCAGGGCCCCGTTGGCGCGGCACAGCGGCGTCCGGCGCGCGGCGATGATCACCGGCTGCCTGTCCTCAGGCAGCAGCCCCGGGAACGACAGCCCGGGAACAGACCGCCCGGGGAACGACGTTCCGCGGGTCGGCTGCCCGGGTGCTGCCGGCCCGCTGCCCGCGCGCGGCTCAGCCAAGACGCCGGATCCTGGGATCGTTCCGGGCCACCCAGTCCAGCAGCAGCTGCCGGCTGATTTTGCCGCGGTCCGTCAGGGGCAGCTCCGTGAGCACGAAGTACTCCAGGGGGCGCTTGTTCCGGGCCAGCACATCGTCGATCCCGGACCGCAGCTGGGTGGCGGTGACCGCCCCGTGCGAGGGCACGACGCCGGCCACGACGCGCTGGCCGCGAAGATCGTCAAGCATGCCGGCCGCCACGGCCGCCGCAACGCCCGGGACGGAGGCCAGCGCCATCTCGACCTCATGCGGGTAGACGTTGGTGCCGGCGGTGATGATCATGTCGGAGCGGCGGCCCAGCATGTGCAGGGTCCCGTCGGAGAGGTAGCCCTGGTCCCCCACGGTGTACCAGCCGTCGAAACAGCGCAGCGCCTGACCGTCGTCACCCCACAGGTAGCCGTTGCTGACCATGCCGCTGCGGACGCAGATGTTGCCGTCGCTGCCGTCCGGGAGTTCGGCGCCGTCGTCGCCGAGGATGCGGATTTCGACGCCGGGAAAGGGCTTCCCGATGCCGGTCCCGCCCGGCTCGACGGGCTCGCCCGGGCGCAACCCGGCGCCCGAGACGAAGCTGAGCTCGGAGGCGCCGTAGTACTCGAAAATGGTCGCGTTGGGGGCCCAGCGCCGGGCCGCCTCCAGCGTCCGGGCGTCCAGCTTGGAACCGGCGCAGATGATGCTGCGGATGCCGGAGGCATCGACACCGCCGGTAAGGCCCCGCTCGCTGAGCAGCCGGAGCATGGTGGGCACCAGGACCAGGCGGGTGATGCCGTCGTGGCTGACGGCCGCGTGGGCGGCGCCGACGTCGAAGTGATCCAGGCTGTGGAACTCGGCGCCGGCATACAGGCATTCGGCGAGGGCGTAGAGGTTCAGGCTTGCCGCGAGCGGCCCGGGAGCCAGGGACTTGTCGTCCTGCGTCAGTGCGAAGAATTCGATGGAGGCCTCGAAGGATTCCTGCCAGGACCGCCGCGAGCGGGTGAACGCCTTGGGCACCGAGGTCGTGCCGGACGTCAGGCCGACCAGGAACGAGGTCTCCGGCGGCCCGTCGACCAGGAACGGGTCCGGCCCGGGAACTGCACGCGCCGGACCCGTTTCCGACCCGGCGATGCGGGCGGTGATGCCGTCCTGGAGTTGCTGGGGCCAGGCCGGGTCCAACACGGCGCACTGCCGCTCACCAGCCACGGCCGCGGCGAACGCTATGGCGAAGTGGGTTGAATTTTGTTCGGACAGCACAGTGATGGCCGGCGCCGAAGGCACCAGGGCCGCCGCTTTGTCCCGCAGGGCCGACCAGCTGAGGTGCTCTCCGGACACGACGACGGCTGTCTCGTCGGGACGGTCATCGGCCCAGCGCTGGAGTCTGTCGAGAAAAGGCATCGAACCAACTTTAGCGTTGCCGGGCGCCGCTGCTGCGTGTGCGGGATATTGTGACTCCATGAGCTTTAACGACAACGCCCCGCTGGACCCGTCACAAGTCCAGGACCGTCGCGGGATGGGCCGCGGCCCGATGATCGGCGGCGGGATCGGCGGTGGCATCATCCTGCTGCTGGCAGCCCTCTTTGGCATCAACCCCCAGCTTCTCGAGGGTCTGGCCGGCACCGTCCAGGAGCCCCAGTCGCAGAGCCAGGGCTCTGCCCCCGCCTGCCAGACCGGCGCCGACGCCGACGCCCGCCTCGACTGCAGGATCACCGGCACGGTCAACAGCCTGAACGCCTTCTGGCCGGCCTATCTGTCGCAGTACAACACCAAGTACCCGCGGCCGAAGGCCGTGATCTTCACCGGCGGAACCAACACCGGCTGCGGCGCCGCCACCTCGGACGTGGGGCCGTTCTACTGCCCCGTGGACACCACGGCGTACTTCGATCCAGGCTTCTTCCAGGAGCTGGTGGACCGGTTTGGCTCCTCAGGCGGTCCCCTGGCGCAGGAATATGTGGTGGCCCACGAATTCGGCCACCACGTCCAGAACCTGCTTGGCGACCTCGACCGGGCGCAACAGGATCCGCAGGGCCCCGGCTCCGGGGGTGTCCGGGTTGAGCTCCAGGCCGACTGCTACGCAGGGCTGTGGGCCCACTATGCAACGACGCAGGCGGATCCCAAGACCGGCCAGCCCTATCTCGACCCCTTCACTGACCAGGACGTGAAGGACGCCCTGTCGGCGGCCTCCGCCGTCGGTGATGACCGCATCCAGAAGGCCGCCACGGGCCGCGTCTCACCGGAGGCATGGACCCATGGCTCAAGTGCCCAGCGGCAGAAGTGGTTCTACCAGGGGTACACCACTGGGGACATCAACAAGTGCGACACGTTCGCGGTGGCAACGCCTTAGCCCCACCCCCTAGTCCCAGCCCCCTGGCCCCAACCCTTCGGCCCAACTCTCGGGCCTAAACCCGAGGCCTCACCCGCGCGGCCGGCGCCGGATCGGGACCTCGACGTAGCTGAGGAATCCGGCGTGGCCCAGGTGCCGGTGCTTTGCGTGCCACACGGGCCGGTATTGGTGCCCGAAGGGGTCGGTCACCAGTACCGATTCCAGCCGGTCGTTTCCGGCCAGGAGGCGGTCGACGTCGGCCAGCGCATTGCGCCGCGTCGCCAGACCGTCGATGTCCAGGCTCCAAAGCCCCAGCTCAGCATCGGTTCCGCGTTCCAGCTGCAGCGTCTCGAACAGTCCGGCCACGAGCCCGGCGAGCCCGACGGGGTCAACCCGTTGCAGCCGAAGGGACTCGGGATGCACGTCACCCGCCTCGGCGAGGGCCTGGCGCAGCCAGTGGAACTCCACCGATCCCAGGGGCGGTCCCATGCGCAGGTGGCGGTTCTCGTCCAGCTCCAGCCGGTAGGTAGTGGCGCTGCGGTCCATGATGCACGGAGCTTCGCCGACATATTCGAAGTCGGCCAGCAGGGCTTCCCGGGACCGGTAGTAGGAGAACTCGCCGCTGTCCTCGACAACCACGAAGTCCTTGCCCGCATCGGAGGGCCGCGGCGGTGGCGTGGCATCCATTCCCGTGTGCCTCCTGTTCGACGGCGTGCCCGGCCCGAAGCGTGTGGACCCGTTGTCTTTATCAGACCACCGCCGGGACGATATGGGAACGGCGGCGGGAACGCCGGAACGAAAAGACGACGGCGGCCCCGCCTCAATGAGGTGGGGCCGCCGTCGGCGTAATTAGGGAGGCGGTGGGGACCTAGATGTTGAAGCCCAGGGCTCGCATCTGGTCGCGGCCGTCCTCGGTGATCCGTTCCGGACCCCATGGCGGCATCCACACCCAGTTGAGCCGCCAGTCGTCGACGATCCCGTCCAGGGCCTTGCCGACCTGCTCCTCGATCACGTCGGTGAGCGGGCAGGCGGCGGTGGTGAGGGTCATGTCGATCAGCAGGGCGCCGTCGTCGTCCGAGTACTTCAGACCGTACAGCAGGCCCAGATCAACGATGTTCACCCCGAGTTCCGGGTCGATCACATCCTTGAGCGCCTCTTCGACATCCTCGAGGCCCGTGCGGGCCACATTGAGTTCGGTCATTGCGGAGTCCTAACTACGCCTGGGCTGCAGCCGAGGCGGCAGCGATGGTGGCCGCCCCTGCGCCGGTGGCGTAGCGGTCGTAGCCTTCGTCTTCGAGGCGGTCGGCGAGCTCCGGGCCGCCCTCTTCCACAACCTGGCCATCGACGAACACGTGCACGAAGTCCGGCTTGATGTAGCGCAGGATCCGGGTGTAGTGCGTGATGAGCAGGGTGCCCATGTTGCCTTCGCCGTGGGCGCGGTTGACGCCCTCGGAGACAACCTTGAGCGCGTCGACGTCCAGGCCGGAGTCGGTCTCGTCGAGGATGGCGAACTTCGGCTTGAAGAGCTCGAGCTGGAGGATCTCGACGCGCTTCTTCTCGCCGCCGGAGAAGCCTTCGTTGACGTTGCGCTGGGTGAAGTCGGCGTCGATGCGCAGCTGCGCCATGGCGGCCTTGACGTCCTTGGTCCACGTGCGCAGCTTGGGGGCTTCGCCGTCGATCGCGGTCTTGGCGGTGCGCAGGAAGTTGGTCATGCTCACGCCCGGGACCTCGACGGGGTACTGCATGGCGAGGAACAGGCCGGCGCGGGCGCGCTCGTCGACGCTCATGGCGAGGACGTCTTCACCGTCGAGGGTGATCGTGCCGGAGGTGACGTTGTAGCGCGGGTGCCCGGCGATGGTGGACGCCAGCGTGGACTTGCCGGAGCCGTTGGGGCCCATGATGGCGTGCGTCTCGCCGGTCCTGATGGTCAGGCTGACGCCCTTCAGGATTTCCTTGGTGCCCTGCTCGGTGTCAATGCTGACGTGCAGGTCCTTGATCTCAAGAGTCGACATGTGTCTTGTTCTCCTCTGCACCGTGCCCTCGGCACTGTGCGTTTTCTTGGCGATAAGTTTTCTTGTGCGGGTTGCCGGCTGCAGGCAGCTAGCTGAAGTTGGGAGCCTCGGCGCCGTTCAGGACGTTGGTGAAGTCCACGTAGACCTCGTCATCCAGGACGGTCACGGCAAACACGGGAACGGGATCATAGGCCGGCAGCTGGAGCGGCTCGCCGCTGCGCAGGTCGAACTGGGAGCCGTGGCCCCAGCACTCGATCTTGCAGCCTTCGACTTCTCCTTCGGAGAGCGAAATGTCCGCGTGCGAGCAGGTGTCGCCGATGGCGTGGATCTCCCCCATCGAGTCCTTCACGATCGCTACCGGGTAGTCGTCGATCAGGATCCGCAGCGCCTGCTTGAGTTGGATCTCGCTGGCGTTGCAGACTAGCTCGCCCTTTGGCTGTTCAGTCATTGATGTCGTCCGTGTTCTCTGGTGCTGCGCACTAGTGGTTGGTCGCCGCGAGTTCGCGCTCGACGGCTTCCGTGAGGCGCTCTTCGATGGCCGGAACGTTGATCTTCTGGATGATCTCGTTCAGGAACCCGCGGACCACCAGGCGGCGGGCCACCTCTTCCGGGATGCCACGGGCCATCAGGTAGAACAGGTGCTGATCATCGAATCGTCCGGTGGCGCTGGCGTGGCCGGCGCCGGCGATCAGGCCGGTCTCAATCTCAAGGTTCGGCACGGAATCGGCGCGGGCACCGTCGGTCAGGACCAGGTTGCGGTTGGCCTCGTAGGTGTCGGTGCCTTCTGCTTCCTTGCGGATCAGAACGTCACCGACCCACACGGTGTGCGCGTTGCGGCCCTGCAGGGCGCCCTTGTACAGGACGTTGGACTTGCAGTTGGCCACGGCGTGGTCTACGAACAGGCGCTGCTCGAGGTGCTGGCCGGCGTCGGCGAAGTACAGGCCGAACAGTTCCACTTCGGCGCCCGGGGCGGTGAAGCGTGCCGAAGGCGTGACCCGCACAAGGTCGCCGCCGAGGCTGACCACAATGTGCTTGAACTTCGCGTCGCGGCCGAGCTTCGCCTGCTGGGAGGAGGCGTGGACGGCGTCGTCGTTCCATTCCTGGAGCGAGATGACGGTCAGCTGCGCGCCGTCCTCAACGAGGATTTCGATGTTTTCCGAGACGACGGCGGTGCCCTGGTGGTCCAGGACGACGACGGACTTGGAGAACTTTTCCGCGACGATCACGACGTGCTGCGCGGAAGCTTCGGTGCCCTGGCCGGTCAGCAGCACGCTGACCTCGCCCTCCACCTCGACCTCGGACGGGACCGTGATGACGGTGGCCTCGGCGAAGTTCTCCCAGGCGTTCGCGGAGACGCGGTCCTCGGGGATGGCGGCGGAGCCGATCCGGCGGTCGTCACGGCCGACGGTCTCGACCCTGACGCTGTCCGGAGCGGTGACGCTCACGGCCGGCGCCGCACCGGTGAGGACCTCGGTGTGCAGGCCGCGGAGGCGCTTGAGCGGGGTGAAGCGCCAGTCCTCCTCCATGCCGGTCAGCGGTTTGAAGTCCGCCAGCTTGTAGGAGGTCAGGCGGCCGGCGCGTGAGCTGTCCGGTACGCCGACGCCGCCGCCGTGCGAGTGGCGCTTGACGGCTTCGCCGGCCAGCGGCGCCTTGGACTCCGCGGCGTTCAGCGGTGAGAGGCTTTCGCCTTCCTCGGTGAAGCCGTTGATGAACGGCTGGGCTGAGGGCGCGCCGATGCGGGCCTTTTCAGTAGTGATGTCAGTCATTAACCGACCGATCCTTCCATCTGCAGTTCAATCAGTCGGTTCAGCTCGAGGGCGTATTCCATCGGCAGTTCGCGGGCAATCGGCTCGATGAAGCCGCGGACGATCATCGCCATGGCCTCGTCTTCGCGCATGCCGCGGGACATCAGGTAGAACAGCTGCTCTTCGCTGACCCGCGAGACCGTGGCCTCGTGGCCCATCGTGACGTCGTCCTCGCGGATGTCGATGTACGGGTAGGTATCCGACCGGCTGATGGTGTCCACCAGTAGGGCGTCGCAGCGGACCGTGTTGGCCGAGTGCTTGGCGCCTTCGCGGACCTGGACCAGGCCGCGGTAGGCAGCACGGCCGCCGCCGCGGGCCACGGACTTGGAGATGATCGAGCTCTTGGTGTTGGGCGCGATGTGGACCATCTTGGAGCCGGTGTCCTGGTGCTGGCCTTCGCCGGCGAACGCGATGGACAGGGTCTCGCCCTTGGCGCCTTCGCCCACGAGGTAGACGGCCGGGTACTTCATGGTGACCTTGGAGCCGATGTTGCCATCGATCCACTCCATGGTGGCGCCCTCTTCGCAGATGGCGCGCTTGGTCACCAGGTTGTACACGTTCGTGGACCAGTTCTGGATGGTCGTGTAGCGGACGCGGGCGCCCTTCTTCACGATGATTTCCACGACGGCGGAATGCAGCGAGTCCGAGGTGTAGATCGGCGCGGTGCAGCCTTCGATGTAGTGGACGTAGGAGTCCTCGTCGGCGATGATCAGCGTGCGCTCGAACTGGCCCATGTTTTCCGTGTTGATGCGGAAGTAGGCCTGCAGCGGGATGTCCACGTGGACGCCCTTGGGCACGTACACGAAGGAACCGCCGGACCAGACGGCCGTGTTCAGCGACGCGAACTTGTTATCGCCCACCGGGATGATGGTGCCGAAGTACTCCTGGAAGATCTCCGGGTGTTCGCGCAGCGCGGTGTCGGTGTCCAGGAAGATGACGCCCTGGGCTTCCAGGTCCTCGCGGATCTGATGGTAGACCACTTCAGACTCGTACTGGGCGGCGACGCCGGAGACGAGGCGGCTGCGCTCGGCTTCCGGGATGCCCAGCTTCTCGTAGGTGTTCCGGATGTCCTCGGGCAGGTCCTCCCAGGTGGCGGCCTGCTTCTCGGTGGAGCGCACGAAGTACTTGATGTTGTCGAAGTCGATGCCGGACAGGTCCGCGCCCCAGGTGGGCATGGGCTTGCGGTCGAAGTACTTCAGGCCCTTGAGCCGGAGGTCGAGCATCCATTCCGGCTCGTTCTTCTTGGCCGAAATATCGCGAACAACGTCCTCATTGATACCGCGGCGGGCGTTGGCCCCGACGTCGTTCTTGTCGGCCCAGCCGTACTCATAGGTGCCAATTCCGTGGAGCTCGGGATTCTTTTCCAGAATCTCCGAAATCACAGTAGAGTCAGCAACCTTCTTCTCTGATAGTTGGTCCGTCATCACGGCCTTTCTTGGAGATGGTTGGATACTTCGTCCGGGTTGACCGGTGCAGCGGGACTGGGAGTCCCGACGGCGGCCGGACGGCCCGTAGGTATGTGGGTGGTGCAGACGTGCCCGCCGCGCGCCAGGGTGGACAGCCGGCGCACATCGACGCCGACCAGCCGGGAGAACACCTCAGTCTCCACGTCGCAGAACACGGGGAACTGGGCAGCCAGGTGCTGGATGGGGCAGTGCCCCTGGCAGAGCTGGACGCTGGAGAGCGCCGCCGGGAGCGGGGCCTTGGCTTCGATCGACTGCGCCGAGGCGACGAACCCGTCGCGGCTCAGCGCCGCGGAGAGAGCCTGGGCGCGGGCCGTGATGTCCGGTCCGGCCTGCTCGATCTCCGGTGCGTAGCGGCGCTCCATGTCGGCGAACCGCTCGACGGCGAACTGCCGCACGGCCTCGGGGCCGGCCGCCTCGCCGAGCCGGCGCAGCGCCACGGAGGCGATGTCGAGGTAGTCGTTGCCCAGGTTCGACTGGCCCTGGGAGCTCAGGACGTAGCGGCGGGCGGGCCGTCCGGCGCCGGCACCGGCGCGGGCAACCCGCTTGACCTCAATCACTCCGGTGCGCGCGAGGTGGTCCAGGTGGCGGCGCACGGCGGCCGGAGTGAAGCCCAGGAGGTCGCCGAGTTCGGCCGCGCTGATGGGTCCGTGCTCCAGCACCGCGTTCAGGACGCGGTCACGCGTGCGCTCTTCGGCGTCGTGCGTGTGGGTGCCGGCAGCCGCGGGAACGGCGTCCGGAACGGCCGCCACGTGTACCCGGGCAGGCCGGACGCGCGCGGCGCCGCGCCCGGACGGGACTGCGGACGTAGCGGCTCCGGACACAGGGCCTCCGGACACAGCTGCTCCAGACACAGCGGCTCCGGACACAAGGGGGCTCATGGAATACACAACACAATCATGTCGTAATTTAGTCCGGCATTCCAGTAAGGCATGGCTTGCCTGCGGGACGCCCCCTCCGGGGAGCCGACGTACTACATCGCGTAGAATGCTGTGGTGCGATCTCCCGAATCCCCCGTTCTGACCATCAGCGGGCTTGTCAAGGATGTTGGTCCACTGCCCACCCTCGACGGCAAGATGCTGCGCGTGGTCAGCGGCCTTTCCCTCATCGCCGAACGCGGCCAAGTCACGGCCCTGCTCGGCGCCAATGGCGCGGGCAAGACCACCACCATCGAATGCGCCCAGGGGCTGCAAAAGCGCACCGCCGGCGCCATCAGCCTACTCGGCCACGATCCGGATTCGGCCGGCGCGGGCCTCCGCGCCCGGGTGGGCGTGATGCTGCAGGACGGCGGCCTGCCGCCGTCGGCCCGGCCCATCCCCCTGCTGCGGCACATCGCCGGCATGTACCAGGACCCGTGGCCGGTGGATGAACTCATCGGCCGCCTGGGCATCGACTCCTTCAGCCGCACCAACGTGCGGCGCCTGTCCGGCGGGCAGAAACAGCGCCTCGCCCTGGCCGCGGCGCTGGTCGGCAATCCGGAGGTCCTGTTCCTCGACGAGCCCAGCGCGGGCCTCGACCCGCAGTCCCGCCAAATGGTCTTCGATCTCATCTCCGAACTGCGGAACAGCGGCATGGGCATCATCCTGACGACGCACCTGATGGACGACGCCCAGCGGCTGGCGGACTACGTCTACATCATCGACGCCGGCCGCAACGTCGCCGAGGGCACCGTCGCCCAGCTCCTGCGCCACCAGCTCCCGGCGGGCGACGCGTCGCAGCACATACGCACCTTGTTGTTCGAAACCGAACCAGGCCTGGACTTCGCCGGCGTGCTGCCCGACGGCGTCGACGTCACCGAGGCGCGGGCCGGCAGTTACGCCGTGACCGGAGCCCTGACCCCCGCCGACCTCGCCGCGATCACCGCGTGGTGGGCCCAGCGCGGAATCATGCCCAGCTCCCTGAGCCTTGAAGCGCGCAGCCTCGAGGACGTCTTCCTGGACATCTCCGGAAGGGAGATCCGATGAACCGCGTAACAGGTGGTGCCCCGCTGGAGAGCGCACGCCGTGCCGGCGCGCCCCCCGCCGCGCATGGCAGCGCGCCCGCTTCCCTGCTGCGCCGCATCCTGCTGCAGGGGCAGTACGAAACAGTCACCATGCTCAGGAACGGCGAGCAGCTGATCCTCGCGATCGTGCTGCCGCTGCTGGCCATGGTCGGGCTGACCGTGACGCCGCTGCTGGACGGGCTCGGTTCGAGCCGCATCAATGTCGCCGTCCCCGGCATCCTGGCCCTGTGCGCCATGTCCACGGCCTTCACCGGGCAGGGCATCTCCACCGGCTTCGACCGCCGCTACGGCGTCCTGCGCTTTCTTTCCACGACACCCCTGGGCCGCACCGGCCTGATTGCGGGGAAGGTCCTGGCCGTCCTGGCGGTGCTGTTCCTGCAGGTGCTCATCGTGACCGCGGTGGCCGTGCTGCTGGGCTGGCAGCCCAATCCCGCGGGCTGGCTGCCCGGGCTGGCCATCCTGATCCTCGGCGCCGCCGCCTTCACGGCACTCGGGCTGCTGGTCGCCGGGACGGTCCGGCCGGAGGCGACCCTGGCCATCACCAACCTGCTCTGGATCCTGCTCGGCGCGCTGGGCGGAATCGTGATTCCGGCCGAACGGCTCCCGGCGCTGGCCCAGGCTGTGGTGCATTTCCTCCCCTCCGGCGCGCTGGGCCAGGCGCTGAGGGATGCTTTCCTGTACGGCAGCGTCAATGGTGCCGCCATTCTTGTCCTGCTGCTCTGGACGGCGATCGCCGGCGGCGCAGCAACCCGTTGGTTTAAGTGGAATTGAGAAAACTGTGAGCACGGCGTCACGAACTCCCCGGATTGTCTCCGGAATCACCTCCCGGCTGCCAGTCCGCGTCGATAAGACGATCAGGCGGCTGGCCGTGCTGTCCCTCATTGGCCAGATCGTCCTGGTGGTGACCGGCGGTGCCGTCCGCCTGACGGCCTCGGGCCTTGGCTGCCCCACGTGGCCGCGCTGCACGGAGGGATCCCTGACGACCACCCCGGAAATGGGGATGCACGGAATCATCGAATTCGGCAACCGGCTCCTGACGTTTGCGCTGGCGGCCGTCGCCGTGATGATGCTGGTCTATCTGTGGAACCTCCGCAAGGAGCGCCGCGACCTCTTCCTGCTGGCCCTCGGCCTGCTCGCCAGCATCCCGGCCCAGGCCGTCATCGGCGGCATCACGGTGCTGACCCAGCTGAACCCATGGGTCGTGGGCCTGCACTTCCTCGTGTCCATGGCCCTCGTGGTCCTGGCGACGCTTCTGGTGAACCGGGCGTACGGCCGCACGGGCAAGGCCCGGACCGTGCAGCTTCCCGCCCTGCCGGGCGTTGCCCGCCCGGTGATGACCGCCGTCGCGGTCCTCTCCGCCGTCGCGGTCTGCCTCGGTGTGGTGGTGACCGGCGCCGGTCCGCATGCCGGGGACGCGAACGCCCCGCGCAACGACCTCGACTGGGACCTGTTCGCGCACATCCACGCCGTGCCCGCCTACCTGGTGACCGCCGGCGCGCTGTTCGCGCTGGTCCTTGTGGTCCGCGGGCGGATTCGGGGGCCGTTCCGCTCCGCGGTGTTCATGCTCCTGGGCGTCACGGTGCTGCAGGCCGCAATCGGCTTCACGCAGTACTACAACGGCATCCCGGCGCTGCTCGTCGGCGCTCACATGCTGGCGGCGGCACTGCTGATGAGCGCGGCGACCAACGCCGCGGACCTCGCCCGCTACAGCCCGGTGGACTAACCGGTGGACTAATCAGCCGCAGCACCCCTGAACAGAGCATCGCGGGGTCACTTACCGCCCTTCCGGCACGTCCGGACGGGCCGTAAGTGGCCCCGCGTTTGCTGTCTGTTGCTGTCTGGGCCCTCGAACGGGCGCTGCGGCAACAATGACCAGTAGCGCATTCACCTCCCGGGGGCTGGCCTTGACGGGATTTCCGGGTGGACTATGGGATGGCATGGATATGGATCGTCGCGGCCGTGGGCTTTCCTCGTTCGTTCCCGTGACGCTGACCGGAAGGCCTTCTCTGATGCAAGCGACAGAACCGACCGTGCCTCCTTCACCCTCAGCCCGCCAACGCGCGGCGAGCCTCAAAGAACGTGTATACATCATCTTCACGAGCCTGGCCGTGGTGTTGGCGCTTCGGAGTCACGCGGACGAGACCACGCCGCTGGCAGCGGCGGCGACGCTCAGCATCGTGGTGATCGGCTCCCTGCTGGGGATTTTCGTCGCCGACCTCCTGAGCCACCTGACTGTTCATTCGAAGCTTCCCACCGGTGAGGAGCTGCACCACATGATCGCGGTCAGCGCGGGCGGCCTCGGCGTCCTGGTCACCCCGCTGCTCCTCCTCACGGCAGCCGGCCTCGGTCTGTGGTCGACGGCCGTTGCCCTCGGGTGGGCAGTCGCTGTTCTGGTTGTTTCGCTCGGCATCGTCGGGTTCCTCGCGATCCGCCGCCTCGAGATCCCGCTCCGTCACAAGGCCGCCATCATGTTCGCCGAAGTCGTGTTGAGCCTGCTGGTAATCGGGCTGGAGCTGGTGGCCCACAATCTCTAAAGAAGCCTAGAGGCGTCGCCCCTCGACGCCCGGTTACCGGCCGGTCACTTGTCCAAACAGGAAAGATTTCGGAATACTGGAAGGTGTGGCCCCTTTTCGGGCCCGCCCTACAACCAACCGCAGAGCCGGGCAACTGCAGAGCCGGGCAGCCGCAGAACCGGCGTCAGGTTTCGTCCAGCCAAGGCGGGAATACTTGGATAGGGCGCAGGACTGGCGCCGCAATCGCATCCATGGATAGACGGACGGCGCGGTTTTGCCTTGATGCAGCTGGAATCGGAACCGGCCAGACAGAGGCACCGGAGGTTATGTGGCGTTACTAGTCGGCGAAAGGCCCGCACAGACGGTCCAACATACTGCAAAGCGCCCGCGGCAGGACGGCCTGGACGTTCTTCGCGGTGCCGCCGTGGGCGCCGTCCTGCTCGGTCATTCCTGGCCCGGCATATTCCAGGGCGCCGGCATCGTGGGTGTCATTGCCTTCTTCGTGTTGAGCGGTTACCTGATCACCAACGTGCTGGTCGGCGATATCGAACGGCACCGTAAGATTCGTTACAGGCGGTTCTATGCGCACAGGGCCTTTAGGCTGGTGCCGGCACTGGTTTCTCTCCTGGGCGTCTACGCGATCGTCGAATTGGCCACCGACGTCCTCGGTGACCGGTCCAAGGGAATCGTGGGCTACACCGTCCTCGCCGGTCTTGGCTACCTCAAAGACCTCCCCCTGCCGTTCGACGTCAGCATGGCGATCGGACCGCTCTGGACGCTGGCGGTGGAAGAACAGTTCTACCTGATCTGGCCCGCGCTGCTGGTGCTCGCCCTGCGGCGCAACCGCCAGGGAAAGCTGATTGGCTGGTCCGCCGCCGTCGCGCTGTTCCTCATGTCGGCCAGTGTGCTGGCAATGGTGACCCTGGCCCCGCAACTTCACTCCTTGGTCTACGCGCTGCCGACCACGTGGGGCCTGGGCCTGATCATCGGTTCGGCCTTGCGGTTGTACAGGGTCCATGTGTTCAACTGGTTCAGCGGCCGCTGGCTCAGGCGCGCGGCCCTGCTCGGTTCCGTCGCCGTCCTGGCCGCGCTGATCTACTTCCCGAAGGCCAACGAAACGCCGGCCTTCATGTTCATTGGCGGCCCGCTGGCCATGGCCGCCGCGGCCGTCCTGGTCGCACTGGCCGCCTCCCGAACCGCGGCGATGCCGAAGTGGACGCGCCCGGCGCAGCTGCTGGGCACTGTCTCCTACGCAGCGTACCTCTGGAACTACGCCGTCATTCTCTGGCTCAACGGCGGCTCCACGGCCGATCTGCCGCCGCTCATCGCGGTGTCGGCCATTGCGGTGACCCTGCTCATTGCGGTCATCAGCTGGCACACTGTCGAACGGCTCGGGCGGATCGCGCGGGCCCGCTTCGACCAGCACTATTCGGCCCGCTACCCTCCGGACCGGCAGCAGGCCGGCAGCGCCGCGTCCCGGCACGGTTAGTCGGCACTGTTCAGTCGGCACTGTTCAGGCGGCACCCCTCAGTCGGCAGTCGGCGCTATTCAGTCGCTGCCAGGGTCGTTCTCCAGCGTGCAGGCATCGGTGTTCGCCCCGCAGACGATCACCGCGACGCGTTCCCCGTCGGCGGGTGTGTACGCCCCTGAAGTGAGCGCCGCGAACGCAGCCGCAGCCCCGTATTCGGCGGGGATCCGGTAATCGCCCCACAACTGTGACCGGGCCGCGATGATGGCGGCGTCGTCCACCAGCACAGAGGTCGGCGGGACGCGTGAGGCGATGCTGAAGGCGATCCCACCCACGCGCCTGGCCCCGAGGGAGTCCGCGGCGACGCCCGAAACGGCCACATCGACCGGGCGGCCGGCGTCGAGGGCCGCGTGCAGCGTGGGGATGGTGAAGGGCTCGACCGCGACGACGCTGGCCCGGCCCTCGGCAGCTGCCGCCACGCCCGCATAGAGTCCGCCGCCGCCGACGGCGACGACGATCGTGTCGATGCCGGGCTCGTCCTCGAGGATTTCCTCGGCCAGGGTGCCCGCGCCTGCCGCAATTTCCAGCTGGTCGTACGCATGGCAGAACAGGGCGCCGGTATCTTCCACGTAGTGCATTGCTGCCGCGAAAGCCTCTGCGTACTCGGCGCCGGCCTGCCGGACCGTGGCGTTGTACGCGAGGAGACGCTCGACCTTTACCCGCGGGGCGTTCTCCGGGACGAACACCGTCGCCGGCACACCGAGGACCGCGGCGGCGTACGCGTTCGCCAAACCCGCGTTGCCGCCCGACGCCGCCACCACACCGACGGCCGGGTCAAGCTCCCCGCGCTCCCGGGCGGCGAGCTGGCGGTTGAAGGCGCCGCGTGCCTTGAAGACGCCCGTGTGCTGCAGGAACTCACATTTGAACCAGAGCGGGGCGGCAGCGGTACCCCCGCGGAGCAACGGCGTGCGCCGCACGTGGCCACTGATGCGGTTCTGTGCCTGAAGTACATCGCTGCGGTTGATCACGGGCTCCCCCTGGGGTTGTGTCGCCTGGCCGGTTCGTAAGGATACCCCGGGACCGAAAAGGACCGTCCCCCTGATACAGCTGACGCTCCCCCACCACTGGTGAGGGAGCGTCAGGCAGATGAACGGGGGATCAGCCGCCCATGATGGCCGAGCCGACGAACGGGTCGACGGCCAGGGCAATGAAGAGCAGGGTCAGGTAGCTGATGGAGCCGTGGAAGACCTTCATGGCTCCCTTGTTGGATACGTCGCCGGCCTGGGCGCGGTTGTACAGGGCGTGCGACTCGTACAGGAACCAGGCACCGGCGCCGACGGCGGTCACCGTGTAGACCCAGCCGGCACCACCGGCCGGGATCATCAGCAGCGAACACGCCACCATGGCCCAGGCGTAGAGGACCACCTGCACCGAAACCACCTTCGCCCCGGCGATGGCGCCCAGCATCGGCACGTTGGCGTTGCGGTAGTCCTCGCCGTAGCGCATCGACAGCGGCCAGTAGTGCGGCGGGGTCCAGAGGAAAATCACCATGAACAGTACGACGGCGGGCCACTCGACGGTGTTGGTGACGGCGGCCCAGGCGATCAGGACCGGGAAGCACCCGGCGGCGCCGCCCCAGACAATGTTCTGGGCCGTGCGCCGCTTCAAGATCATGGTGTAGATGACCACGTAGAAGACGATGGCGCCGAGTCCGAGCCACGCGGCGAGCGGGTTGGCCCCGAACCAGAGGATGGCGATCGCCGCCGCGCCCAGCAGCCAGGAGAAGATGAGGGCTTCGCGGGGTGTGACCTCACCGGTGACCAGGGGCCGGTTCTCCGTGCGGTGCATGAGCTTGTCGATGTCGCGGTCGATGTAACAGTTGAAGGCGCCTGCGGAACCTGCCGCGAACGCGCCGCCCACCAGCGTCGCCAGGATCAGGCCGATCGACGGGAAGCCGCGTTCGGCATAGATCATGGTGGGGAGCGTGCTGACGAGCAGAAGCTCGATCACGCGGGGTTTCGTGAGCGCCAGGTAGGCCTTGGCTTTGCGGCCGAAGCCCATTCTTCCCGAGGCCGGGGAGGCGTTCAGCGGCGTATTAGTTGTGCTCACGGTGGCAGTCACTCTGTTCTGTCTGGCTGTGCAGTTCTGTCTGGCTGGGCAGCCCCGGGTGGATTTCGCAACGCACTGTGCTGCAGACCGGGCTCCGCGCTCGGCGCACACCCGTGTCCTTGCCCCAGTCGAAGGCCACCACCCATCATACCGTGGAGCTCCGGGCCGGAGGGCCGCCGAATGCCGCGCCATGATTCCGGCGCGTTAACGCCGGCTCACCGGCCCCGCGGCGGACGGTGATTCATATAAGCGAAATCAGGTCCAATTGGTGAGATATACGCTGACCACAAAGTGGAATGGGACTAGGCTGTCATTAGATCAGCGCACACGGGCACGCATTTAGGCACTTGCCGGAACACGCGGCTCTGCATCTGCGTCTGAATGATAGATCAACGTTTCGATGGTGAACGGCTGGTACGAACCGCAGCGGGCACCGAACTGTGCCCGGGCGGGAAAAGAGCGTACCGCCGGCCGTCAGCACAGAGAGGGGCCCGGTTTTCGTGCCACATTTGGAAGAGCAAGAACTGTCATGGACTGACTTGGACCAGCGCGCAGTGGACACCGTCCGGGTGCTGGCCGCTGATGCGGTGGAGAAGGTCGGAAACGGCCACCCGGGGACGGCGATGAGCCTGGCTCCGGCCGCGTATTTGTTGTTCCAGAAGCTGATGCGCCACGACCCGGCGAATCCGGACTGGCTGGGCCGCGACCGGTTCGTCCTGTCCCCCGGTCACACGTCCCTGACCCTGTACATCCAGCTGTTCCTCTCCGGCTACGGCCTGGAACTGAAGGACCTGGAGGCGCTGCGGACCTGGGGCTCGCTGACCCCGGGCCACCCGGAGTACAAGCACACCAAGGGTGTGGAGATCACCACCGGCCCGCTGGGCCAGGGCCTGGCTTCCGCGGTCGGCTTCGCCTATTCCCAGCGCCGGATGCGCGGCCTGTTCGACGCCGACGCTCCCGCCGGCACGAGCCCGTTCGACCACACCGTCTGGGTGATCGCCTCCGACGGCGACCTGCAGGAAGGCGTCACCTCCGAGGCGTCCTCACTCGCCGGTCACCAGGAACTGGGCAACCTCGTGGTGATCTACGACGAGAACCACATCTCGATCGAGGACGACACCGATGTGGCGTTCACCGAGGACGTCCTGGCCCGCTACGAGGCCTACGGATGGCACACCCAGCGGGTCGACTGGACCCGGACCGGCGAATACGTCGAAGACGTCCAGGAACTGCACGCAGCACTGCTCGCCGCGAAGGCCGAAACCGGCAAACCCTCCATCATCTCCCTGCGGACCATCATCGGGTACCCGGCGCCGAAGAAGCAGAACACCGGCAAGATCCACGGCTCCGCCCTCGGCGCTGAGGAAGTCGCAGCCCTGAAGAAGGTCCTGGGCTTTGACCCGGAACGTGCCTTCCAGGTCGACGAGGACGTCCTGGCCCACGCCCGCGCCGTCCAGGACCGCGGCGCGGCCGCCCGCGCCGACTGGCAGGCCTCGTTCGAGGCGTGGCAGGCCGGCAACCCCGAGTCCGCTGCACTGCTGGAACGCGTCGAGGCGAAGAAGCTCCCGGGCGACTTCGAAGCCGCCCTGCCGGTCTTCGAAGCCGGCAAGGACGTCTCCACCCGGGCCGCCTCCGGGAAGGTCCTGAACGCGATCGGCCCGGTCATGCCCGAACTCTGGGGCGGCTCCGCCGACCTCGCGGAGTCGAACAACACCACGATCGAGGGCTCGCCCTCATTCATCCCCACGTCCCGGTCCACCGCGGCGTGGAAGGGCAACCCCTACGGCCGGGTCCTGCACTTCGGCATCCGCGAGCACGCCGCGGCGTCGATCGTGAACGGCATCTCCCTGCACGGGCGCACCCGGGCGTTCTCCGGAACGTTCCTGATCTTCTCCGACTACCAGCGCCCCGCGATCCGGCTCGGCGCCCTCATGGGCGTCCCGTCGCTGTATGTCTGGACGCACGACTCGATCGGCCTGGGCGAGGACGGCCCCACGCACCAGCCCGTTGAGCAGCTCGCCTCCCTCCGCGCCATCCCGGGCCTGGACGTCGTCCGCCCGGGAGATGCGAACGAGGTGGCCGCGGCCTGGAAGGCCATGCTGGAAAACCACGAAAACCCCGCCGGCATCGTCCTGACCCGGCAGAACATCCCCACCTACGCCCGCGGCACCGGCGTGGCCGACGGCGACACCTTCGGCTCCACCGCCGGCGTCGAGAAGGGCGGCTACGTCCTTGTCGAGGCGTCGAAGGACGGCTCCACCGTCGAAGCCCAGGTCATCCTGATTGGCACCGGCTCCGAGGTCCAGCTCGCCGTCAACGCCCGCGAAGCGCTGCAGGCCGAGGGCATCCCCACCCGTGTGGTGTCCATGCCCTGCGTGGAATGGTTCAACAAGCAGGACGCCGCCTACCGCGACGCCGTGCTGCCCCCGGCCGTGAAGGCACGCGTCTCGGTCGAAGCCGGACTGGCCCTGGGCTGGAAGGAATTCGTCGGCGATGCCGGCCGTTCCATCTCCCTGGAGCACTTCGGAGCGTCCGCGGACTACAAGCGCCTCTTCCAGGAATTCGGCATCACGGCAGAAGCAGTCGCCGCCGCCGCGAAGGAATCCCTCGCCGGCCTCACCAACTGATCCACCACCACGGTTCCGGGGGACGCTGTGCCCCCGGAACCCATGATTTCCAGGAGTTATGAAATGACTACCCCCACCCAGCAGCTCTCCGACGCCGGCGTCTCGATCTGGCTCGACGATCTCTCCCGCGGCCGCCTCCAGACCGGCACCCTGCGCAAGCTGATCGAAGAGAAGAACGTCGTTGGCGTCACCACCAACCCGTCGATCTTCCACGCCGCCATCACCGCCGGCCACGACTACGACGCCGTGATCGCCGCCCAGGCCGCCGCCGGCGCCACCGTCGAAGAGACCGTCTTCGAAATCACCACCACCGACGTCGCCGACGCCTGCGACCTGTTCGCCCCCGTCGCAACGGCCACCAAGGGCGTCGACGGCCGTGTCTCCATCGAGGTCGACCCCCGCCTGGCCTGGGACACCGCAGGCACCATCGCCGAAGCGAAGCACCTGTACAAGAAGGTCAACAAGGACAACGTCCTGATCAAGATCCCGGCCACTCTCGAAGGCCTCGAGGCCATCACCGCCACCCTGGCCGAGGGCATCAGCGTCAACGTGACCCTGATCTTCTCGCTGGAACGCTACCGCGCCGTGATCAACGCCTTCCAGTCCGGGCTCGAGCAGGCCAAGGACAACGGCCACGACCTGTCCAAGATCCACTCGGTCGCGTCCTTCTTCGTCTCCCGCGTCGATGCCGAAATCGACAAGCGCCTCAACGCCATCGGCACCGAGGAAGCCAAGGCACTCAAGGGCAAGGCCGGCCTGGCCAACGCGCGCCTGGCCTACCAGGTCTACGAGGAGCTCTTCTCCACCGAACGCTGGGCCCTGCTGGCCGAGGCCGGCGCCCTGCCGCAACGCCCGCTGTGGGCCTCCACCGGCGTGAAGGACCCGGCCTACCCGGACACCCTCTACGTCACCGAACTCGTCGCCCCCGGCGTCGTCAACACGATGCCGGAGAAGACACTCGACGCGACGTTCGACCACGGCACCGTGACGGGCGACACCGTCTCCCGCGGCTACGACGACGCCAACGCCACGCTGAACTCCCTCGACGCGCTGGGGATTTCCTACAACGACGTCGTCGCCCTGCTCGAATCCGAAGGCCTGGACAAGTTCGTGGCCAGCTGGAAGGAACTGCTGGGTGACGTCGAAGGCGCCCTGGCCTCTGCACGGAAGGCTTCCTAACCCACCATGAGCACACTCAGCTACGACGCCACCGGCGCAGCCCGCCAGGCACATGAGCAGCACCTCCCGGCACTGCTGGAAGACCGCATCGCCACCCGGATCTTCGCGAAGGACCACACCCTGTGGGGTCCGGACGCAGAGCAGGAATCCGCTGTCCGGCTGGGCTGGGTCGAGGCGGCTTCCGTCTCCCAGCCGCTGGTCGGCGACATTCTCGAACTCCGCGACGCGCTGAAGGCCGAGGGCGTAACGCGGATCGTCCTTTGCGGCATGGGCGGCTCTTCGCTGGCGCCTGAAGTCATCGCGGGCACCGCTGGCGTCGAGCTGACTGTTCTGGACAGCACCGACCCCGAACAGGTCAGTGCCGCGGTGGCGGACCGGCTGGACGAAACCGCGATCGTGGTTTCGTCGAAGTCCGGCTCCACTGTGGAAACCGATTCCCAGCGCCGGATCTTCGAGCAGGCGTTCACCGATGCCGGGATCGATGCGAAGAGCCGCATTATCATCGTCACCGACCCGGGGTCGCCGCTGGACAAGGCCTCCCGGGAGGCCGGCTACCGCGCCGTATTCAATGCAGATCCAAACGTCGGCGGCCGTTTCTCGGCCCTGACCGCCTTCGGGCTGGTCCCGTGCGGGCTGGCCGGCGTCGACATCCAGGCTTTCCTGGATGAGGCCGAAGAAGCCGCCGAGATCCTCAATGAGGACTCGGAAGACAACATCGGCCTCGCCCTCGGCACCGCCCTGGGCGGCACCACCCMGCTGCGCAACAAGATCGTCATCGCGGAGGACGGATCCGGGATCGTGGGCTTCGCCGACTGGGCCGAGCAGCTCATCGCCGAATCCACGGGCAAGCTCGGCACCGGCGTGCTGCCGGTCGTAGCCGGTCCTGCCTCCCCGGAAGCCACCCTCGGCGCCCCCGATGTCCTGGTCATCCGGCTCGTCGCGGCGGATGCCGACGTGCAGCTCGGCGAGAACGAGGTCGCCATCGCCGGCGGCCTGGCCACGCAGATGATGGTGTGGGAATTCGCCACCGCCGTGGCCGGCCGCCTGCTCGGCATCAACCCGTTCGACCAGCCGGACGTCGAGGCAGCGAAGATCGCCGCCCGCGGCCTGCTGGACGCACAGCCCGCTCCGACGCCGGCGAATTTCACCGACGGCGCGATCGAGGTCCGCGGCGGGGAATGGCTCGGCAACGCCGGCACCGCGGCCGAGGCCGTCAGCGCCCTGCTGGGCGAACTCGGCCCGGACAACTACCTCAGCGTCCAGGCCTATTTCGACCGGCTGGCCTATGCCAGCCTCGAAGGCGTCCGGGACGAACTGGCCGCGGCCAGCGGACGCCCGGTCACCTTTGGCTGGGGCCCGCGGTTCCTGCACTCCACCGGCCAGTTCCACAAGGGCGGACCCGCGATCGGCGTCTTCCTGCAGGTCACGGCCGCATCCGCGGCTGACCTGGCCATCCCGGACCGGCCGTTCACGTTCGGCGAGCTGATCTCGGCGCAGGCCGCGGGCGACGCCCAGGTCCTGTCCGAGCATGGCCGTCCGGTCCTCCGGCTGCACCTGACCGACCGCGCCGCGGGTGTGAAGCAGCTCCAGGAGCTCATCACCTCCCTTGCCGGCCAGGCAGCATCCTCCACTGAAAGCTAAGGCACCCACGCAACCATGCCAGAAACCTACAACGGCGGCAGGAACACGGCCGGCCGGGGGCGCAATCCGCTCCGGGACCCCCGTGACCGCCGTCTGAACCGTATTGCCGGACCGGCGTCGCTGGTCCTGTTCGGGGTGACCGGGGACCTCGCCCGCAAGAAGCTCATGCCCGCCGTGTATGACCTCGCTAACCGCGGGCTGCTGCCGCCGAGCTTCGCGCTGGTGGGCTTTGCCCGCCGCGAGTGGGAGAACGAGGACTTCGCCGCGGAGGTCAAGGAGTCCGTCAAGGCGTACGCCCGCACCCCGTTCGATGAAACGGTCTGGAAGCAGCTCTCCGAGGGCATCCGCTTCGTGCAGGGCGAGTTCGACGACGACGAGGCGTTCAAGCGGCTCTCCGACACGATCGATGAGCTCGACGAACAGCGCGGGACGCGGGGAAACCACGCGTTCTACCTCTCGATCCCGCCGAAGGCCTTCGAACAGGTCTGCCGTCAGCTCTCCAAGCACGGCCTGGCCCAGGCCGCGGGCGACAACTGGCGCCGCGTGGTGATCGAAAAGCCGTTCGGACACGACCTCGAGTCTGCCCGGCAGCTCAACGACATCGTCGAGTCGGTATTCCCGCCGGACGCGGTGTTCCGGATCGACCACTACCTGGGCAAGGAGACGGTGCAGAACATCCTGGCACTGCGCTTCGCCAACCAGCTCTTCGAGCCGCTCTGGAACGCCAACTATGTGGACCACGTCCAGATCACCATGGCCGAGGACATCGGGACCGGCGGCCGGGCAGGCTACTACGACGGCGTGGGCGCGGCCCGCGACGTCATCCAGAACCACCTGCTGCAGCTGCTGGCCCTGACGGCGATGGAAGAACCGATTTCCTTCAACGCGGACGACCTGCGTGCCGAGAAGGAAAAGGTCCTCGCCGCCGTCCGGCTCCCCGAGGACCTCTCCTCCCACTCTGCCCGCGGGCAATTCACCGGTGGCTGGCAGGGCGGCGAGGAAGTCCTCGGGTACCTGGAGGAGGAGGGCATCCCGGCCGATTCCAAGACCGAGACGTTCGCCGCGATCCGGGTGGACATCAACACCCGCCGCTGGTCCGGCGCGCCGTTCTACCTGCGCGCCGGCAAGCGGCTGGGGCGCCGGGTGACGGAGATCGCCGTCGTGTTCAAGCGCGCACCAAACCTGCTCTTCACGGACCACGGCGAGGACGACTTCGGCCAGAACGCCGTGGTGATCCGGGTCCAGCCTGACGAGGGCGCCACGATCCGGTTCGGTTCCAAGGTTCCGGGCACCCAGATGGAGGTCCGCGACGTCACCATGGACTTCGGCTACGGCCACTCCTTCACCGAGTCCAGTCCCGAAGCCTACGAACGCCTCATCCTGGACGTGCTCCTCGGCGAGCCGCCGCTGTTCCCCCGGCACCAGGAAGTTGAGCTGTCCTGGAAGATCCTGGATCCCTTCGAGGAATACTGGGCCGGCCTGGACGAACAGCCCCAGCCCTACGCTCCCGGCAGTTGGGGCCCCGCCTCGGCCGATGAGCTCCTAGCCCGCGACGGACGAACCTGGAGAAGGCCATGATCGTAGATCTTCCCGATACCACCACCTCCAAAATTTCCAAGAAGATCATGGCCCTGCGCGAGCAGGGCGGCGTGATCGCCCTGGGCCGGGTCCTGACCCTCGTGGTCGTCACCCGCTCCGGGCTGGAAGAGGAGGCCATCGAGGCCGCCAACGAGGCCAGCCGCGAACACCCGTGCCGGATCATCGTCCTCGCCGACGCCGGGGCCTCGGCCCCAACCCGGCTGGACGCCCAGATCCGCGTCGGCGGCGACGCCGGCGCCTCCGAGGTGATCCTGTTGCGCGGCTACGGCGAACTCGCCGAGGAAAGCGAATCCCTCGTCGCGGCCCTGCTGCTCCCGGACGCCCCGATCGTGGCCTGGTGGCCGCACGGCGCGCCCAGGAACGCGTGCCAGACCTCGGTCGGGGGCATCGCGCACCGCCGGATCACCGACTCGGCCAATGAAGCGGACCCGGTCGCGGCGCTGGAGAACATCCGCCGCACGTACAAGGCCGGCGACACGGACCTGGCCTGGACCCGGCTGACCAACTGGCGCATCCAGCTGGCCGCGGTCCTGGACCAGGTGGACGACTCGCCGGTGACGGCCGTGGCCGTCGAGGGCGCCTCGGACTCACCCAGCACCGTGCTTCTCGCAGCCTGGCTCACCCTGGCCCTGGACGTTCCCGTGACGATCGTGGCGGATCCGGCCGGAACCGGCATCCGGCGCGTCCGGCTGACCCGGCCCGGCGGCGACATCCAGCTCTTCCGGCCCGGGCTCACCATCGCCGAACTGACCCAGCCCGGCCAGCCCGCCCAGCGGATCTCGCTGCCCCGCCGCAGCCTCAAGGACTGCCTGGCCGAAGAACTCCGCCGCCTGGATCCGGACGAAGTCTTCGGTGAAGTGATTACTATGGGACTGCCGCGTACCAATCTAAGGAGTGTCCGTCCCAGTGAGCGCTGACCCGAGAGTAAGCATCCATCCTGACTCGACCGTTCTGATGGCGGCGATCGCAGCCCGCCTGATTACCAAGCTGGTGGATATCCAGGACCGGCACGGCGAGGCCACGGTGGTGCTTACCGGGGGAACGATGGGCATCGGCTCGCTCAGGGCCGTGGCCGAATCGCCCGCGGCGCGGGCCGTCGACTGGTCCAAGGTGAACTTCTGGTGGGGTGACGAGCGCTTCGTGGCGGCCGGCGACGCCGAGCGCAACGCCCGCCAGGCCCAGGACGCCCTCCTGTCCCACATCAATGTTGATCCGGCGCGCGTCCATGTGCCCGGTTCCACCGATGACTTCGACAGCCCGGACGACGCCGCGGCCGACTATGCCCGCCGGCTCGCCGAGGCGGCGGCCGGTGAGCACGCCGCGGACATGTCCGACGACAGGCCGGAACAGCCGGCGCGGCTTCCCCGCCTGGACATTGTCCTCCTCGGCGTGGGGCCGGACGCGCACGTCGCCTCGCTCTTCCCGGAGCAGGCCGGCATCCGGGAGAAGGAACTGACTGTCGTGGGCGTCCACAACTCCCCCAAGCCGCCGCCGGCGCGGGTGTCGCTGACGTTGCCGGCGATCAACACGGCATCCGAGGTGTGGATGGTGGTGGCCGGTGATGACAAGGCCGGCGCCGTAGGGCTGGCCCTGGCCGGCGCCAATCCCGTGCAGGTGCCCGCCGCGGGGCCGCGCGGCCGCCGGGAAACGCTGTGGCTGATTGACGAGGACGCGGCCTCACGGGTCCCGGAGCAGCTCGTCCGGAAGGGTCCGTCCGGAGCGTAGACGTTCCAGCGCTCCAGCCAGCACGTCTTCGGCGTCCTGGCTGGAGCGCCGCTCTTTAACGTATTCCAGATGCGTCTTGAAGCCTTCTGTTGGCGTTTCCTCCAGGGCAAACTTTGATTCGTCGCGGGTTGCGGTGCCGCCGCAGCGCCGGCAGTCCCAAACTCCGGGGATCTGTTCCTCCGGAAGCTGTGCGAACACGAGCGAGGTTTCATGGCCCTTGGCGCACCGGAACGATACACGAATACGGGGCTGGCGTACGCCGGCCCCGTTCAGTGGTTCGTGGCGGGGAGTTGCCCCCTCGGTGGCGCCCACACGGATTCCTTTGAATCCGGAAGCAGAATGCAGCATCGGGAACTCCTGGCTACTTGGCTGGTGGAAGTGCAAGACGACAGCCACAGTGTAGTTCGTGAGTTCCCGATGCCGGGAGGGCCATAAGGACCCCATATGAAGTTGTCGGACGGGCGTCCTAGGAATCGGCGCCTGTGCTGAACCGCATGAGCAGGCCGAGGGCGATGATCACCACGCCCCAGGTGATTCCCAGGATGACCGTGAACCGGTTGAGGTTCCGTTCCGCGACGCCGGAGGAGCTCAGGCCCGAGCTCATGCCGCCGCCGAACATGTCGGACAGGCCGCCTCCGCGTCCTTTATGGAGCAGGATGAGCAACGTCAGCAGGAGGCTGGTGATGCCCAGGAGGACCTGCAGAATGACATGAAGAACGTCCACGACGGCCTTTCAGAAGGATTGGATTGCGGGGGTCAGGCTGTGTCCGGACTAATCCGTCAACAGGTGACTCTCGAACCTGACAATATTAGCAAACTCGGCAGCGTCCAGGCTGGCACCGCCGACCAGCAAGCCGTCGACGTCGCGCTCCTTCAGGATCGAGGCCGCGTTGTTGGCCTTGACGGAGCCGCCGTACAGCAGGCGGGTCTTGGCGGCGACGTCTGCTCCGAAGAGGGTGGACAGTTCGGCACGGATGGCGGCGCACATTTCCTGCGCGTCCTCCGGGCCTGCGACCTCGCCGGTGCCGATGGCCCACACGGGCTCGTAGGCGACTACAAGCTCGGCGGCCTGCTCCGGGGTGAGGCCCTCGACGCCGGCGCGCAGCTGGGCGAGGGTGTGGTCCACGTGGGTGCCGGCCTGCCGGATCTCCAGGCCTTCACCGACGCAGAGGACCGGAGTAATGCCATGCCGGAAGGCGGCTTTGGTCTTGGCGTTGAGCACGGCGTCGGACTCGTTGTGGATGGTGCGGCGTTCGCTGTGGCCGACCAGGACGTAGCTGCAGGCAAGCTTGGCGAGGAACTGGCCGGAAATGTCGCCCGTGTAGGCGCCGGAGTCGAACTGGGAAAGGTCCTGGCCGCCATAGACGACGGCGAGCTCGTCGCCCTGAACCAGGGTCTGGACGCCGCGGAGATCCGTGAACGGCGGGAAGACGGCGACCTCCACCCGGCTGTAGTCGTGCTTGGCGTCGGACAGGGTCCACGCGAGCTTCTGCAGGAGGGTGATGCCCTGGACGTGGTCCATGTTCATCTTCCAGTTGCCGGCGATGAAGGGCTTGCGGTCGAATTTACCGTTGGTTGACGTGGTCACGTGATCTCCAGGAGTTCTTGGTGTGTGGGAGCAGCCGGCAGGGCGCCCGGTTCCCTGCGGAGGGCACCCTGCCGGCTCAAATGCCGGTGCTTTTAGCGGTCAGTGCTTCTAACGGTCGAGGACGCTCAGGCCGGGGAGTTCCTTGCCTTCAAGGTACTCCAGGCTTGCGCCGCCGCCGGTGGAAATGTGGCCGAACGCCTCATCGGCGAAGCCGAGTGTCCGGACCGCTGCCGCCGAGTCGCCGCCGCCAACCACGGTGAATGCCTCCGTCTCGGTCAGGGCCTGGGCGATGGCCCGGGTACCGCCGGCGAAGGCCGCGAATTCGAACACGCCCATGGGCCCGTTCCAGAACACCGTCCGGGCGTCCTTGATCCGTTCCGCGAACGCCGCTGCCGAGACCGGCCCGATGTCCAGCCCGATGCCCTGGGCTCCGAAGCTGCCCGACTCGATGGCGTCGGCGGCAACGGTCTCGTGCTCGGCGTCGGCGGCGAACTTGCCCGCCACCACAAGATCGGTGGGCACGACGAACTCGGTACCGGCGTCGGCGGCGCGCTTCAGGTAGTCCTGGACGACGGGGATCTGGTCCTCTTCGAGCAGGCTGCCCGCGACCTTGTGACCCGCGGCGGCGAGGAAGGTGAACAGCATGCCGCCACCCACCAGGATCGTGTCCGCCTTGCCCAGGAGGTTGTCGATCACAGCGAGCTTGTCGGAGACTTTGGAGCCGCCGAGGACAACGACGTATGGCCGCTGGGTGTCGGTGGTGAGCTTGCGCAGCACCTCGACCTCGGTGCGGACAAGGTCGCCCTGGTAGGACGGCAGCCGCGTGGCGACGTCGTACACGCTGGCGTGCTTGCGGTGCACCGCACCGAAGGCATCATTGACAAAGGCGCCGTTGTCACCGGTGAGGGCGACCAGCTCGTCCGCGAAGGCGCCGCGCTCGGCATCGTCCTTGGAGGTCTCCCGCGCGTCGAAGCGCACGTTTTCCAGGACCAGCACTTCGCCGTCCTGCAGCGCCGCGGAAAGCTCCTTGGCCGACTCGCCAACCGTGTCGGCGGCAAGGGAGACCTTGAACCCGGCAAGCTCGGCCAGCCGTGCGGCTGCGGGCTTGAGGGAGTACTTCTCCTCCGGCGCGCCCTTGGGGCGGCCGAGGTGTGCTGTGACCAGCACGCGGGCACCGGCGTCCGTGAGCTTCGCCAGCACTGGCAGGGAGGCCTTGATGCGGCCGTCGTCAGTCACTGTAGAGCCGTCGAGCGGCACGTTCAGGTCACTTCTGACCAGAACGTACCGCCCGCGGACACCATCAGCGATCAGTTCGTTGAGGGTGTGAAATGTCATGAGTCTTACCCTAGCCCAGCTTGGACGCTACAAGCTCCGTGAGGTCCACGAGGCGGTTGGAGTAACCCCACTCGTTGTCATACCAGGACACAACCTTGACCTGGTCGCCGATCACCTTGGTCAGGCCGGAATCGAAGATGGACGATGCCGGGTCGCCGACAATGTCGGAGGAGACGATCGGCTCGTCGGTGTAGGTCAGCAGGCCCCTGAGCTCCTCGGTCTCCGATGCTGCCTTGAGGGCGGCGTTGACCTCGGCGACCGTGGTCTCGCGGGAAACCGTGACGGTCAGGTCCGTGGCGGAGCCGGTGGGAACGGGCACGCGGATGGCGTAGCCGTCGAGCTTGCCCTTGAGCTCCGGCAGGACCAGGCCGATTGCCTTGGCCGCACCGGTGGAGGTGGGCACCATGTTGATGGCGGCGGCGCGGGCGCGGCGGAGGTCCTTGTGCGGGCCGTCCTGCAGGTTCTGGTCGGCGGTGTAGGCGTGGATGGTGGTCATCAGGCCACGCTCGATGCCGAAGGCGTCATTGATGACCTTGGCCAGCGGGCCGAGGCAGTTGGTGGTGCAGGAGGCGTTGGAGATGATGTGGTGCGTGGCGTTGTCGTACAGGCCGTCATTGACGCCCATCACGATCGTGATGTCCTCATCCGACGCGGGGGCGGAGATCAGGACCTTCTTGGCGCCGGCGTCGATGTGCTTCTGCGCATCGGCGGCCTTCGTGAAGAAGCCTGTGGACTCGATGACGATGTCGACGCCGAGCTCGCCCCAGGGCAGCTTCGCGGGATCGCGTTCGGCGAGGACCTTGATGATGTTGCCGTCGACGACGATGTTGCCGTCCTTGACCTCGATGGTTTCGGCCAGGCGGCCGCCCACCGAGTCGTACTTGAAGAGGTGAGCGAGGGCTTCCGGGCTGGTGAGGTCGTTGACCGCAACGATCTCGAGGTCTGCGCCCTGTGCGAGGGCGGCGCGGAAGTAGTTGCGGCCGATACGGCCAAAGCCGTTGATGCCAATACGGGTCGTCACGTTTTCAGTCTCCTTGGTGCTCTTGCGAGCACGACTAGTTGAGAAGGCGTTCAAGCCAACTAACAGATCCCGCACGCCATTGGGCAGAGATAATTACCAGATCGGAGGGCGACCAGCCACATTGCTGAAGGCTAACCGCCTTCCGTGATCCATCTTACGTTTAACCGGGACTGCCCCCGCAAGTGCAGGGGCAGTCCGTCCACATTTCGGGCCGAAGGGCCCGTAATGTGAGGTTTGTTACAAACGGAAGTCGATTCCGTCACCCTGTGCAGGGTAAAGGGACCTGCCTAGAGGGTGATGAGACCCGTCGCGTTCTTGCGGGCGGCGTCGAAGCGCTTGGCGACGTCGGCCCAGTTCACGATGTTCCAGAAGGCCTTGACGTAGTCAGCCTTGACGTTGACGTAGTCCAGGTAGAAGGCGTGCTCCCACATGTCCAGCATCAGCAGCGGGGTGGTGCCGAGTGCGACGTTGCCCTGCTGATCGTAGAGCTGCTCGATGACCAGGTTGCCGCCGATGGGCTCGTAGGCCAGGAAGCCCCAGCCGGAGCCCTGCAGGCCCAGTGCCGCGGCGCTGAACTGCGCACGGAACGCGTCGAACGAGCCGAAGGCGTCGTCAATGGCCGCCGCAAGCTCGCCCTCGGGCTTGTCGCCACCGTCCGGTGAGAGGTTCTTCCAGAAGACGGAGTGGTTGATGTGGCCGCCGGTGTGGAACGCGAGGTCCTTGGAGAGGCGGTTGATGTTGGCGAAGTCGCCCTTTTCGCGCGCCTCGGCCAGCTGGGCCAAGGCATTGTTGGCGCCGGCCACGTAGGCGGCGTGGTGCTTGCTGTGGTGCAGCTCCATGATCTTCGCGGAGATGTGCGGTTCCAGCGCTGCGTAGTCATAGTCGAGCTCGGGCAGTACGTACTCGGTCACAAATTCCTCCAATGTCGTGGACGGGTTGTCCGGTTCGGTAACTCTTTTGATTGTGCATCCGGATGCGGGGCATCCGGAAAATTGCGGTGGGATCCAACGGCGACAACCAGCCGCGGCTCCCGGATATTTCATTCCCCGGGATATTCCTGCTGCTGATTCTAGGGGCGGGCTAGTCGTCGAGCATTTCGGGCGTCACATTGGCTTCCGTGCCCGGGATGCCGAGGTCCTGGGCCCGTTTGTCCGCCATGGCCAGCAGCCGGCGGATCCGGCCGGCGATGGCGTCTTTGGTCATGACGGGGTCGGCGAGCCGGCCCAGCTCGTCCAGGCTGGCCTGTTTGTGCGCGACCCGGAGCTCACCGGCATACTTCAGGTGGTCCGGGACGTCGTCGCCCAGGATTTCCAGGGCTCGGTCCACCCGGGCACCGGCGGCCACGGCGGCCTGCGCGGAACGGCGCAGGTTCGCGTCATCGAAGTTGGCGAGCCGGTTGGCCGTGGCGCGGACTTCCTTGCGCATGCGGCGTTCCTCCCAGACCATCAGCGCGTCGTGGGCGCCCATGCGCGTCAGCAGCGCGGCGATCGTGTCGCCGTCGCGGATCACCACGCGGTCCACTCCCCTGACCTCGCGGGCCTTGGCCTGGATGCCCAGGCGGCGGGCCGCGCCGACGAGGGCCAGGGCCGATTCGGGGCCGGGGCAGGTGACTTCCATGGCCGAGGAGCGGCCGGGCTCGGTGAGCGAGCCGTGGACCAGGAACGCGCCGCGCCAGACAGCTTCGGCGTCCGCGGCGGAGCCGTTCACCACTACCGACGGAAGGCCGCGCACGGGGCGCCCCCGCGCGTCCAGGAGTCCGGTCTGGCGGGCGAGGGCCTCACCGTCGCGCACCACCCGCACCACGTATCGGCTGCCGCGGCGCAGGCCGCCGCCGGAGACGACGATGATCTCGCTCTGGTGGCCGTACACCTCGGCGATGGCGGCGCGCAGCCGCCGGGCGGTCGATGCGAGGTCGACTTCGGCCTCGATCACAATCCGGCCCGAGATGATGTGCAGCCCACCGGCGAAGCGGAGCATCGCCGATACCTCGGCCTTGCGGACGGAGGACTTCTTGATATCCAGACGGGAAAGTTCTTCCTTGACTGATGCTGTCAGTGCCATGGCACCTTTCCTAACTATTCCCGAAAATATCGTGATACGCCGTCGCCAGCCGCAACGGATCGTGGACCGGACGGCGACCAGACGCCCCCACTTTACCCAAGACCACCTCGGCACCGAGCATTCCTGCCGCCGCCTCGAAGTCGGGCAGGTTCTGCACCGACGCCGGGTCGGCCAGGATGACGTCGATCGTGAACTCCGGCGCGTATTCGCGCAGCACCCGGAGGTGGTCGGCGGCGGACATGCCGGCCGTCTCCTTGGTATCTGTGGCCAGGTTCATGGTCAGGCACCGGCGGGCAGCGGTGTTGGCGAGGGCCTCGCGCATCTCGGGCAGCAACAGGTGCGGCAGCACGGACGTGTACCAGGAGCCCGGCCCGAGGATCACCCAGTCGGCCAGCTCGATCGCCGTCAGCGCCTCGGTGCAGGCCGGAGCGTTCTCAGGCAAGAGCCGGACGTGCTCCAGGGACCCTGCCACCGCGCACTTGGCCTGGCCGGTGAGGGTCTGCAATGCCGTCGCGCCGTCCGGGGCGGTGACCCGGACCTGGCCCTCGATGGTCAGCGGGACGCTGGACATCGGCAGGACTTCGCCGCGCGCGCCGAGCAGGGCGCCGGCCCACTTCAGGCCTGCGACGGTGTCGCCCAGGAGCTCCCAGAGCGTGACGATCAGGAGGTTGCCCATCGCGTGCTCATCGAGGGAGCCGCCGCGGCCTTTGCCGGGGGCGAAGCGGTGCTGCATGACATCGCGCCACGTGCGGCCCCAGTCGGTGTCGTCGCACAGCGCGGACAGGGCCATCCGGAGATCACCGGGCGGCAGGACGCCGTACTCTTCGCGGAGCCGGCCGGAGGATCCGCCGTCGTCCGCGACCGTGACGACCGCGGTGAGTTCGGAGGTCAGCAGGCGCAGGGCCGACAGCGAGGCGGAGAGGCCGTGGCCGCCGCCGAGCGCGACGACGGAGGGGCCTTTGTCCTGCTGGCTGGCGAAGGCCGCGCTGGCGGGCGGGACAAGGGGCAGCGGGCCGGTCAGCAGCGCCATTACTCGCGGCCCAGGTCCCGGTGCGTCGTGGTCACCGTGACGCGGGGATACTGCGCCAGCCTCCGTGAGAGCTCGACGGCGACCGCCACGGAGCGGTGCTTGCCGCCGGTGCAGCCCACGGCGATGGTGGCGTAGTGCTTGTTCTCCCGGCGGTACCCGTCCAGGACAGGTTCAAGGGCCAGGACGTAGCGTTCCACGAAGTCGCTGACGCCCTGGGCCTCCAGCACGTAGTCGCTGACGTCCTTGTCCAGTCCGGTGTGCGGGCGCAACTGCGGCACCCAGTGCGGGTTGGGGATGAAGCGGGCATCGGCCACGAAGTTGGCGTCCACCGGCAGCCCGTACTTAAAGCCAAAGCTCATGACGTTCAGCCGCAGCGCCACCGGCCCGGTCTCGCTGAAGAGTTCGGTGATGGCGGTGGCGAGGCCATGGACGTTGAGGGAGGACGTGTCCAGGACGATGTCGGCGGTGTCCTTCAATTCACGGACCAGCTCGCGTTCGGCGGCAATGCCGTCGAGGATCCGGCCACCGCCCTGGAGCGGGTGGGGCCTGCGGCCCTGCTCGAAGCGGCGCACCAGGACGTCGTCGTTGGCGTCGAGGAACAGGACGCGGAAGCTCACGCCGGTGGCTTCCAGGGCGCGGAGCGCCGCGCGCATGTCGACGAACAGTTCCTTGCTCCGGACGTCCATCACGACGGCGAGCTTGGACATGGAGTGCGGCGTCCGGGACACCAGTTCGGCGAGCGTGCCGAGCATCTGCGGCGGCAGGTTTTCCACGACGTACCAGCCATGGTCCTCAAGGGCGTCCGAGGCGGTGCTGCGGCCGGCTCCCGACATTCCGGTCACCACGAGCAGTTCAGCCTCGACGGGTTTGACGGGTGTCATGCCGTCCGCATCCGTCTCGGATCCTGCCGTCGACTCTGCCATCAGTGAAGCCCCATCTCTGCCTGTGCGATTTGCTGTTGTCAGGTTTGCGCGCGGGCCGCGGTGATGCCGCTGCCGTGCCGTACCCAAGTCTTTACCCTAGCTAAGTTTGGCGGCACTAGCTAAGCGTCGAGGATTTCGCCGGTGGTCATGTTGACGCCAGGAACCGTGGCGGCTTCCTCGACTCCGCCGCCAGCGAAGTGCCGGACGATCGCGGCGGCCAGGGAGGGGCCAATCCCCTTGGCGCCGGTGAGTTCCTCCTGCGTCGCGGCTTTGATCCCCTTGACGGAGCCGAACTCCGCCAGGAGGGCCTTGCGCTTGGACTCGCCCAGACCGGGCACGCTGTCCAGGGCGGAGGCCGTCATGGCCTTGCCGCGCTTTTGCCGGTGGAAGGTGATGGCGAAGCGGTGGGCCTCATCGCGGATCCGCTGCAGCAGATACAGGCCGGCCGAGGCGCGCGGCAGGATCACCGGGAAATCGCTGTCCGGCAGCCACACCTCTTCGAGCCGTTTGGCGAGGCCGACCACATACACGTCCTCGATGCCGAGCTCTTCCAGCGCCCTTGCGGCGGCATTGACCTGCGGTTTGCCGCCGTCGACGACGACGAGGTTGGGCGGGTAGGCGAATTTGCTCCGCGGTGTTGGCGTCGTGGAGTCCGCGACCGCCGCGGCGGTTGCCGCGTCCAGGGCGGCCTGGTGCGCCGGTTTGGCCGCGGCCGCCGCCTGCTCGTCTTTTTCTTGAAGATAGTGCCGGAACCGGCGGGTCAGCACATCATGCATGGCCGCCGTGTCGTCAGTGGCCGCGGCGCCGGTCACGGCGAACTTCCGGTAGTCGGACTTTTTCGGCAGGCCGTCCTCGACCACCACCATGGAGCCGACCACGTTGGTGCCCTGGACGTGTGAGATGTCGAAGCACTCGATCCGCAGCAGCGCCACGGGAAGCTCGAGCGCTTCCTGGATTTCCTGCAGGGCCTGGGAGCGCATGGTGAGGTCGCCGGCGCGCCGGGATTTGTGAAGTTTGAGGGCGTGCTCCGCGTTTTCACGGACCGTGGACAGGAGGGCGGCCTTGTCTCCGCGCTGGGGAACGCGGATGTCCACCCGGGCCCCGCGCAGGCCGCTGAGCCATTGCGCGAGCTCCGGGGCGTTGCTGGGTTCGGCAGGCACCAGCACTTCCCGGGGCAACCTGCCCTGGAGCCCGGCTTCCTCGCCGTAGACCTGCTGGAGCAGGTGTTCGACCAGTTCCGGGGTGGTGGAGTCCTCGACCTTTTCCACCACCCAGCCGCGCTGGCCGCGGATCCGTCCGCCCCGGACGTGGAAGACCTGCACGGCGGCCTCGAGCTCGTCTTCGTGCAGGGCGAAGACGTCGGCGTCCGTGCCCTCGGCCAGGACGACGGCGTTACGTTCGAAGACCTTCTTAAGCGCCACGATGTCGTCCCGGAGCCGGGCCGCGCGTTCGTAGTCGAGCTCAGCAACTGCCGCGGCCATCTCCCGTTCCAGCCGGTTGACGAAGGGCTTGGCTTCGCCGCCCATGAACGTGCAGAAGTCCTCGGCCAGGGCGCGGTGGTCCGCGGCGGAGATCCGGCCGACGCACGGCGCGGAACATTTGTCGATGTAGCCGAGCAGGCAGGGCCGGCCGCTGGCTTCGGCGCGCTTCAGCACCCCGGCGCTGCAGCTGCGGACCGGGAACACCCGCAGCAGGGTGTCCATGGTGTCCCGGATCGCGCCGGCGGTGTAGGGGCCGAAGTACCGGGTCCCCTTGCGCCGGTCGCCGCGCAGCACCTGGACGCGCGGGTACTTCTCCCCCATCGTCACGGCGAGGTACGGGTAGCTTTTGTCGTCCCTGAACATCACGTTGAAGCGGGGCGTGAATTCTTTGATCCAGGTGTATTCCAGCTGCAGCGACTCGAGTTCGCTGCCCACCACGGTCCATTCGACGCTGCTGGCCGTGTGGACCATGGCATAGGTTTTGGGCATGAGCCCGGCGGGGTTGGCGAAGTAGGTGTTCAGCCGGGCACGGAGGTTCTTGGCCTTGCCGACGTAGATGACCCGGCCGTGCGGATCGCGGAAGCGGTACACGCCCGGATTGGTCGGAATTTCACCCGTCTGGGGTCGGTAACTCGCTGGATCTGCCACACATCAAGTCTACTGAGCCGCCGGCGGTGCCGTTGCACGTGCACCGCCGCATGCCCGGCGGATCCCGGGGGGCCGGGAGCCGCGCGCTATTCGGCCGACTTGCTCTGGTTGTAGCTGGTGGAGCGTTCCTGGCGGCTCAGGTCTGCGATTGCGTCCATGATGCGGTCCGTGACCTGGCGGCGGGCCGGCAGGGAATGGTCCGGTCCGGTTTTCTCGAAGTACAGCGGCTCGCCGACCTTCATGGTGAAGTGCTGCGGTTTGACGGACTTGCTGTCCGCGGGCTGCAAGTGTTCGGTGCCGATCAGGCCCACCGGGATTACGGGCGCGCCGGTGGTGAGGGCCAGCCAGCCGACGCCGGTGCGGCCGCGGTACAGGATGCCGTCGCGGGAGCGGGTGCCTTCGGGATAGATGCCCACGCCCTTGCCGGAGTCGAGGATGTCCAGCAGCGTTTTCAGCGCCTGGACGCTCGCCGCCTGCTCGCCGCGTTCCACCGGAATGGAGCCGACGGCCTCGAAGAAGGACTTCATGGCCTTGCCTTTGATGCCGCCGGTGGTGAAGTATTCAGCCTTCGCGAAGAAGGCCACGGGCCGCGGCATGAGGGCCTGGACGATCACGCTGTCCAGGAACGAGAGGTGGTTCGGGGCGACAATGAACGGCCCATCCTTGGGCACGTTTTCCAGGCCGATGACCGTGGGACGGCACGTGGTGGTTACAAGCCCCCGCGTGGTCCAGCGGATTGCGTCAAACATTGCCATCGGTGTGCACCTCGTTCAGGGCTGTGGTTCCCGGGCGTTCGGAGAGCCGGTTGATCGTCGCGTGAAGCGCCGTGGTGTTGTGCACGATCTCGACGGCACCGGCCGCGTGCAGTTCGCCGTCAGGCGCAAACCCCCAGCCTACGCCGATGCAGTCCAGTCCGTTCGCAGCGGCCCCGGCGACGTCCTGTGCCCGGTCCCCCACCATCACGGCCCGGCCGGCGGCCGCAGGGTCCGCGGCAGCGAGGTCCGAGAGCGCGGCGGCGACGATGCCGGCCTTACCTTCGGGAACGGAGCCGTCGGGAACGGAGCCGTCGGGGGCGGAGCCCGTTCCGGGGCTGGCGGCCTCGTCGGCGGCGGAGCCCCGGATGCTGTGGAAGAGTCCGGCGATGCCGTGGTGCGCCAGGACAGTGCGGGCAAGCCCTTCCGGCTTCTGGGTCGCGACGGCGATGGGCCGGCCCGCGGCGACGAAGTCCTCGAGGAGGCCGCGGATTCCCGGGTACAGCCTGCTCTGCGCGATTCCCGTGGATGCGTAGTGCGCGCGGTAGATGCGGATGGCGTCTTTCAGCTGTGCGGCCGGAACGCCGGCGATTTCCGTCAGGGAATGGCTGAGCTTGGGCCCAATCATGGCGTCCATCCGGGACTTGTCCGGAACCGGCAGGCCAAGCTCGGTGAGGGCCGCGGCGATACCGTCGGTTATACCCCCGGCGGGATCGACAAGAGTGCCGTCAAGGTCAAAGATTACGGGCACTGTTGTATGCGTCACCGGCTTAGTTTCTCATGAGTGTGCGGTTGCCAGAAATTCGCATGCTCCTTCAGGAATACATCAGGGACTACATCACGCGATACATCAGCGGATACATCCGGTGGAGACGTCCCTGCGGGCGGGGACGCGTGCGGCGGAGGCTTACCTGGCCCGCCGCACGGTCCCTGGCGGCCGGTGTTCAGGCGAGGAGCTCGGCGAGGAACGCGGCCGTGTGGCTCTCGCTCGACTTGGCCACCTGCTCGGGGGTGCCGGAGGCGACCACACGGCCGCCACCGGACCCGCCGTCGGGGCCAAGGTCCACGATCCAGTCGGCGCTCTTGATGACGTCGAGGTTGTGTTCGATCGTGATCACCGTGTTGCCCTTCTCCACGAGGCCCTGGAGCACCATGAGGAGCTTGCGGATGTCCTCGAAGTGCAGGCCCGTGGTGGGCTCGTCCAGGACGTAGACGCTGCGGCCGTTGGAGCGTTTCTGAAGCTCGGCTGCGAGCTTCACGCGCTGGGCCTCGCCGCCGGAGAGCGTGGTGGCGGGCTGGCCCAGCCGGACGTAGCCAAGGCCGACGTCGACGAGCGTGTTGAGGTGCCGTGCGATCGGCGAGAAGGCCGCGAAGAACTCGGCCCCTTCCTCGATGGGCATGTTCAGCACGTCCGCGATGGTCTTGCCCTTGTAGTGGACCTCCAGGGTTTCGCGGTTGTACCGGGCGCCGTGGCAGACCTCGCAGGGGACGTAGACGTCCGGCAGGAAGTTCATCTCGATCTTCAGGGTGCCGTCGCCGGAGCAGGCCTCGCAGCGGCCGCCCTTGACGTTGAAGGAGAACCGGCCCGGGAGGTAGCCGCGGACCTTGGCCTCGGTGGTCTCGGCGAAGAGCTTGCGGATGTTGTCGAACACGCCGGTGTAAGTGGCCGGGTTCGAGCGCGGGGTGCGGCCGATCGGGCTCTGGTCGACGTGCACCACCTTGTCCAGGTGTTCGAGGCCCTGGACGGACTTGTGCCTGCCGGCCACCTGCTTGGCGCCGTTGAGCTTGTTGGCGAGCACCTTGTAGAGGATCTCGTTGACCAGGGTGGACTTGCCCGAGCCGCTGACGCCGGTGACGGCGGTGAAGAGGCCCAGCGGGAAACTGGCGTCGATGTTCAGGAGGTTGTTCTCCTTCGCCCCGACCACCTTGAGCTCGCGCTTCTTGTCGTATTTGCGCCGCTTCTTCGGGATCTCGATTTTCCGCCGGCCGGAGAGGTAGTCGCCGGTGAGCGAATCCGTGTTTTCCAGCAGCTCTTGGTAGGACCCGGAATGGACCACCATGCCGCCGTGCTCGCCGGCGCCCGGTCCGATGTCCACCACCCAGTCGGCCTCGTGGATGGTGTCCTCGTCATGCTCCACGACGATCAGGGTGTTGCCGAGGTCCCGGAGCCGGGTGAGTGTCTCGATCAGGCGGCGGTTGTCCCGCTGGTGCAGGCCAATCGAGGGCTCGTCGAGGACGTACAGCACGCCCACGAGGCCGGAGCCGATCTGGGTGGCCAAACGGATGCGCTGGGCTTCGCCGCCGGACAGGGTGCCGGAGGGCCGCTCCAGGTTCAGGTACTCGAGTCCGACGTCGAGGAGGAAGGTCAGGCGGGCCTGGATCTCCTTGAGGACCTGGTGGGCGATCTGGGCCTCGCGGCCGGTGAGGACGAGGTTTTCGAGGAAGTCGGCGCATTCCCGCATGGGCAGCGCGGCGACCTCGGCGATTGACTTGCCGTTGATCAGCACCGAGAGCGACGCAGGGTTCAGCCGGGCACCGTTGCAGGCCGGGCACGGGACCTGGCGCATGTATTCCTCGTAGCGGTCGCGCGCATAGTCGGAATCGGTCTCGCCATGCTTGCGGTGGACGTACTGCACGACGCCCTCAAAACCGGTGCTGTACTTGCGTTCCCGGCCGAAGCGGTTGCGGTATTGCACCACCACCTTGTGGTCCTTGCCGTGCAGGACGGTCTGCCGGACGTCGGTGTCGAGCTTCTCCCACGCCGTCGTCATGGAGAAGCCGAGTTCCTCGGCGAGACCGGCCAGCAGCCGGTTCCAGTACTCCGTGGTGGCGGTGCCCAGGGACCACGGCGCAATGGCCCCCTCGGAGAGCGAGAGCTCGGGGTTGGGGATGAGGAGTTCCTCGTCGACCTCCAGCTTGGTGCCGATGCCGCTGCACGCGCTGCAGGCGCCGAAAGGGTTGTTGAATGAGAAGGAGCGGGGCTCGATCTCGTCGATCGCCAGGGGGTGCTCGTTGGGGCAGGCGAGGTGTTCTGAGAACGCCCTGATCCGCTCGGGATCGTCTGCTTCGAGGTCGACGAATTCGGCCAATATGCGGCCCTCCGCCAGTCCGAGGGCGGTTTCGACCGAGTCGGTCAGGCGCTGGCTGATACCTTCCTTGACCACGAGGCGGTCCACCACCACTTCGATGGTGTGCTTGAACTGCTTGCCCAGCTTCGGCGGATCACTCAGGTGGACGAGCTCGCCGTCCACCCGGGCCCGCGAGTAGCCCTTGGCGGTGAGTTCCTTGAAGAGGTCCACGAATTCGCCCTTGCGGCCGCGGACCACGGGTGCCAGCACCTGGAAGCGGGTGCCGTCCGGGAGCTCGAGCAGCTGGTCGACGATCTGCTGCGGGGTCTGCTTGGTCACGGGCTCCCCGCAGACGGGGCAGTGCGGCCGGCCCACACGGGCCCAGAGCAGGCGCATGTAGTCGTAAATCTCGGTGATGGTGCCCACGGTCGAGCGAGGGTTCTTGGACGTGGACTTCTGGTCGATGGACACCGCCGGCGAGAGGCCCTCGATGAAGTCGACGTCGGGCTTGTCCACCTGGCCCAGGAACTGCCGGGCGTAGGCGGAGAGGGATTCGACGTAGCGGCGCTGGCCCTCGGCGAAGATGGTGTCGAACGCGAGGGAGGACTTCCCGGAGCCGGACAGGCCGGTGAACACGATCATGGCATCGCGCGGCAGGTCCAGGTCCACGTTGCGCAGGTTGTGCTCGCGGGCGCCCTTGACGACGAGGCGCGTCATGTCCGGACGCTTCAGGACGGGGCGGGACGGGGCCGCATCCCGGACTGCCAGCGGCTCGACGGCGGAATGGACTTCAACGGCTGGATCTTCAGCTACAGCTTTAGGCACGAATCTAATGCTAATCGAAAACTTCTTCGAAAAACTATTCCGCGCGCCACGGGCGGCGCCGGATGTGCTATTGGCGGTCGTAGGCGGCGGCCAGCAGCTGCACGGCCTCGGCGAAACTGGCGCCCTGGGCTTTGGCGGCCGCGGCGAACTCGGCGGCGGCGGCGGACAGCGAACTCCAGGCGGCATCGCGGGCACACACAACGGTCCCGTTTCGGCCCTTCGTCACTACGACGCCGGCGGCCTCGAGTTCCTTGTAGGCCCGCGCCACGGTGTGCGGGGCCACGCCCAGTTCGCCGGCGAGGCTCCGCACGGCCGGAAGCCTGGTGCCCGGCGCGAGTGTGCCGTTGTCGGCGCGTTCGATCACGTAGAGCCGCAGCTGTTCGAAGAGCGGGACGGAGCTGGCCGGATTGGTCCGCCAGGATCCGGGAAAACGCTCCCCCACGGCGTCCGCGGGGCTCACTGTTCGGCCTCCTGGACGGCCGGGACCTGTTCGCGGCCGGCGAACTGGGCCTCGTACAAATCCTTGTAGAGCCCCTGCCGGGCCACCAGCTGCTGGTGGGTGCCGTGTTCAACGATTCGTCCGTGGTCCATGACGAGAATTAGATCAGCGTCCCGGACCGTGGACAAACGGTGCGCGATCACGAAGCTCGTGTGACCGGCCCGCAGCTGCTCCATAGCATGGCGGATCTGCACCTCAGTGCGGCTGTCGACGGAGCTCGTCGCCTCATCCAGCACCATGATGCTGCGCCCGGCGAGCTGCGCCCGTGCGATCGAGACGAGCTGGCGCTGGCCCCGGCTCAGGGAGTCGCCGTCGTTGCCGAGCATCGTGGCGTAGCCGGCCGGCAGGGACCGGACAAACTGGTCCACGTGGCTGGCGTGGGCCGCCGCAACGATATCGGCTTCGGCGGCGCCGGGCCGGCCGTATTCGATGTTCTCCCGGATGCTGCCGGTAAACAGCCAGGCATCCTGCAGGACGATTCCGAAGGCGCGCCGCAGCTCGTCCCGCGGGATGGTGGCGATGTCCGTCGAGTCCACCAGGATCCGGCCGGAGTCGAGTTCGTAGAAGCGCATCAGGAGGTTGACCACGGTGGTCTTGCCGGCACCGGTGTGTCCCACGATCGCCACGGTCTGTCCCGGGTCCACCGTGAAGGAGAGGTCCTTCACCACGGGGGTGCCGGGGCTGTAGCTGAAGCTGACGTGCTCGAACGTGACCCGGCCCGCCACTGCGCTGGGATCCAGCAGGTCGCCGGGCGTGCCCGGGGCAGGGGCTTTGCGTCCGTTGGAGGATTTGCGCGGGACATGGAGCTTTCGCGCGGCCGTGAAGCCTTGCAGCTTGCCGGCGCCGTTCGCCGAAACGGCCGGCACGGCGCTGTCCGCAGGGATCTCCGGGGCGTCCAGCAGCTCAAACACCCGCTCCGCCGAGGCCAGGCAGGACTGCACGAGAGTCAGCATGCCGCCGATCTGGCTCACCGGCTGGCTAAAGAGACGGGAGAACTGGACAAAGGCCTGGATGCCGCCGATCGTCAAGAGCCCCGCGGTGACCTGCAGCGCCCCCACAACAGCAATTGCGATGTAGTTGAGGTTGGCGACAAACACCAGCAGCGGCTGCACGATGCCGGACAAATACTGGGCGCGGGTGCTCGATCGGGTGAGCTTCTCGTTGCGCTCCCGGAAGCTCGCCGCCGACTCTTCCTGCCGGCCGAAGGCCTTGACCACTTCATGCCCGGTGAAGAACTCTTCGAGTTGGGCAGTCAGCGCCCCCGTGCTGCTCCACTGCTCCTTGAAGTGCGCCTGGGAGTGCCGGGCCACGAGCACGGTGATCATCGTGGACACGGGCACCGAGAGGATCGCGATCAGCGCCAGCAGCGGCGAGAGCCACAGCATCATGGCGAGAGCGGCCGAGAGCATCAGGACGGCCATGATCAGCTGGTTGAGGAGCTGGTTGAGCGCCTGGGAGATATTGTCGACGTCGTTCGTGGCCCGGCTGAGCACGTCGCCGCGGCGCTGCTCCTCGAAATGGCTGGACGGCAGCACATGGAGTTTTTGTTCCACGGAGCCGCGGAGGCCGTAGCTGAGGCGCTGCACCGCGGTGGCGGTCAGGCTGCCCTGGATCCAGCTGAACAGCGACGCCCCGACGTACATGGCCGAAACGGCCAGTAGCCGCTCGGCCAGCTGTTGCTCGTCGAGGGAGCCGCCCAGGAAGCCGTCGACGACGACGTCGGTGGCGTCGCCCAGCACCTTGGGCGCCGCCACGTTGAGTGTCACGAACGCGCAGGTCGCGGCGATGACGCCGGCCATCCGCCACTTCAGCGGCAACAGCAGGCCAAGCAGCCGGGCGGCGGTGTGCCATTTGATGCGCTCCGGCACGCCGGGTCCCGCAACGGTCCCGGCGCGGTGTGCCCGCGCGCGGCTCACGGGGCTTCCTCCAGCACCAGCTGGGACGCGGCAATTTCCTGGTAGCTGGGCGAGGACTCCATGAGTTCGCTGTGCGTGCCCTGCGCGACCACCCGGCCGCCCTCCAGGACGAGGATCAGCCCGGCGTCCACGATTGTTGACACCCGCTCGGCCACGATCAGCACGGTCGCCGAGCGCAGCAGCGGCTCGATCGCCGCCCGGAGCCTGATGTCGGTGCCGTAGTCCAGAGCCGAGAAACTGTCGTCGAAGAGGTAGGCGGGGGCCCGCTTGAGCAGGGCCCGCGCGATGCACAGGCGCTGCCGTTCGCCGCCGGAGAAGTTGGTGCCGCCCTGGCTTACGGGCGTGTCGAGCCCGAGCGGCAGGGCGCGGACAAAGTCGGCGGCCTGGGCAGCTTCAAGCGCCTGCCATATTTCGGGCTCGCTCGCGGCGGGCGCCCCGAACCGGAGGTTCCCCGCGACCGTGTCCGCGAACAGGTAGGACTGCTGCGGGACTATTGCGATCAGGCCGCGCAGGTCGTCCAGGGGCATCGCCCGCACGTTCTCCCCGCCGATGCTGATCTCTCCGGCCGTCGCGTCGAGGAAACGCGGCAGCAGGTTCAGGAGTGTCGTCTTGCCGCTGCCGGTCGCGCCGATGATCGCCGTCGTGGTACCGGCCCTGGCGGTGAAGGAGACGCCGTCCAGCACGGGTGCTTCGGCGCCGGGGTAAGCGAAGGACACGTTCCGGAACTCGACAGCGCCGGAGCGGCCCGGGGCGCCGGCGACGGCGGGCGCACCGGCGGTGCCCGCCGCACTGGCCCCGCCGGCCGGAATGGTGGCAGCGGTGGCCCCGGCGGGAACGGCCGGATCCGCGATGGCCGGTTCCGTGTCCAGCACCTCGCGGATCCGTTCCGCGCAGGCCGCCGCCCGGGGGGCGGTCATGAAGACGTACATCGCCATCATGATGGCAATCAGGATCTGCAGGATGTAGGCGATGAACGCCGTCAGCGCCCCCAGCCGCATTTCGCCGGCGTCGATGCGATGGCCGCCGAACCACACCACGAACACGGAGGAGATGTTGACCACGAACATGATCATCGGCATCATCGCCGCCACCAGGAGGGCGGATTGCAGATTGTTCCGGGTGAGGTCCTTGTTGGCTTCATCGAACCGGCGGACCTCGTGGTCCTGCCGGACAAAGCCGCGGATGACATTCGCGCCGATGATCTGCTCCCGCAGCACCCGGCCGATCCGGTCCAGAAGGCCCTGGCCCTGGCGGTACAGGGGAATCAGGCGGCGGACGATCACCGTCATGATCACCGTCAGGACCGGGATCACCACAACCACAATCCAGGACAGCACCACGTCCTGGTGCACGGCCAGCACGATGCCGCCGATGAAGATCGCCGGTGCGGCAATCAGCATGATGAACACCAGGACGGCGAGGTTTTGGATCTGGGCGACGTCGTTGGTGGCACGGGTCACGAGGCTGGGCGCACCGAAAAGGCCCACCTCCTGGGAGGAGAAGGACTGCACCTTCGCGAAGAGCTCCCCGCGCAGCTGGCCGCCAATCTCCATGGCGACCACGGCGCCCAGATATCCGGCCGCGACGGCCGTGATCACCTGGACGGCAGCGATTCCGGCCATCCAGGCCCCGAGGTGGAGGATCTCCCCGGTGTCCCCGCCGATGATGCCGTCGTCGATGATCGCGGCATTCAGGGTGGGCAGGAGCAGGTTGGCGGTGGCTTGCACGAGCTGCAGCACAACGATGGCCAGCACGGTCCCTTTATGCGCGGACAACAGCCGCGACATCAGGCCTATAAGCACTGAACCTCCATTACTAGCCCAGGGCCCGGAATGGTGATCAGCCTAACGGCCGCCCCACACCGCCACGTCATTGTAAGCCCCATTCCGGAGTGCTTCGTGTCATGCGGCTGACACGCCGCCTACCCGGTCTTCTGCGCCACCGCGAACGTGCGGCGGAACGGGAAGACCGTCCCGTGCCGGCCTGCCGGATATGCGTCGTCCAGCCGTGCCGAATACTCGGCCTCGAACTCCCTGGCCTCGTCGTCGGGGAGGGCCGCGAGGACCGGCCTGAGTCCGGTTCCGCGGACCCACTCCAAAACGGGGTTGGCGCCTGGGAGCAGCTGAAGGTACGTGGTCTCCCAGGCGTCGGCGGCACAACCGGCGTCGAGCATGATCTCCAGATATTCCGCTGCCTCCCCCACCACGTCGTCGTGGCGGAGCACCCCGGCGAGCCGCCCCGCCCAGGCCGGAGAATCGGCCAGCTCCCGCATCAGGGTGTGCGACGGTGCATTGAAGTTCCCCGGCACTTGCAGCGCGAACCAGGCGCCCGGTTTGAGGGCATCGAGCCATAGGGGCAGGAGCTTTCGGTGGCCGGGCACCCACTGCAGGGCCGCGTTGGTGACCACCACGTCCGTGTCCCCGGACGGCAGCCAGTGCTCAATGTCGGCCAGCTCGTAGGAAAGATTGGCCGCCGCGGCTGCGTGGTCCTTGGAAGTGGCCAGCATTTCCGGCGACGAATCCAGACCCACCACCTGCGCGCCCGGCCAGCGGTCCGCGAGCGTCGCGGTCAGGTTGCCGGGACCGCAGCCGAGGTCCACCACGTGCCGCGGGGCTTCGGCGTGAATCCGACCGGTCAGATCAAAAAATGGTCTGTCCCGGTAGTCCCCGAACTGCACATATTTCTCCGGATCCCACTTCATGGCTGCCTCCAGTTCCCGGCACGTTGTCCTAACCGAAGCCTAGTCCCGGCCCGTGGGCCAGCCAAGGAAGCACGCCTGCGCTGCGGGCGGCTCACGGCGCGCGCCCGCACTGCGTGCGGTGCCGCGGCTACCACGCGGGCACTAAGCTGGACAGCAATGAAACTCGTTGATCAGCTCCCCGCCCCGGCCGCCCGTATCCCCGGCAGGACGGGCCTGGACCCGGACGAGCTCTACACCCGGTTTGTCGAGTGGACCGAGACCCGCGGCCTGGCCCTGTACACCGCCCAGGACGAGGCCATCATGGAGCTGGCCACCGGCTCAAACGTCATCCTGGCCACCCCGACCGGGTCCGGGAAATCCCTCGTGGCCATTGCCGCGCACTTCCAGGCCATGGCCCGCGGGCAGCGGAGCTACTACACCGCCCCGATCAAGGCCCTCGTCTCGGAAAAGTTCTTCGCCCTCTGTGAGATCTTCGGCGCCGACAACGTCGGCATGATCACCGGCGACTCCGGCGTGAACCAGGACGCCCCAATCATCTGCTGCACGGCCGAGATCCTGGCCAACATCGCCCTGCGTGAAGGTTCTGCGGCGCAGCTCGGCGCCGTGATCATGGACGAGTTCCACTTCTACTCGGACCCGCAGCGCGGCTGGGCGTGGCAGGTGCCGCTGCTTGAACTGCCCCAGGCGCAGTTCCTGCTGATGTCGGCGACGCTCGGCGATGTCAGCCGGTTCGAGGACGGCCTCAGCGACCTGACCGGCCGCACGACGACGACCGTCAGTTCCGCGGAACGCCCCATCCCGCTGCACTACTACTACGAGCAGACTCCGGTCCACGAGACGCTGGAGGAGCTGCTCGCCACCAAGCAGGTCCCGGTCTACGTGGTCCACTTCAGCCAGGTCGAGGCGATCGACCGGGCCCAAAACCTGATGAGCATCAACGTCTGCACCCGCGAGGAAAAAGACAAGATCGCCGAGCTCATTGCGGGGTTCCGCTTCGCCGCAGGCTTCGGCAAGACCCTTAACCGCCTGGTCCGGCACGGGATCGGCGTTCACCACGCCGGCATGCTGCCGAAGTACCGCCGGCTGGTCGAACAGCTTGCCCAGGCCGGTCTGCTGAAGGTCATCTGTGGCACGGATACGCTCGGGGTGGGCATCAACGTGCCCATCCGCACCGTGCTGCTGACGGCACTGAGCAAATACGACGGCGTCCGCACCCGTCTGCTGAACTCCCGTGAGTTCCACCAGATCGCCGGGCGCGCCGGCCGCGCCGGCTATGACACCGCAGGAACCGTGGTGGTCCAGGCCCCGGAGCACGTGACGGAAAACGTGAAGGCGATGGCCAAGGCCACGGCCAAGTTCGGCGACGACCAGAAGAAGCTGCGACAGGTGGTCAAGAAGAAGCCCCCGGAAGGCTTCGTGTCCTGGGGCGAACCGACGTACAAGCGGCTGGTCGAGTCCGTTCCGGATCCGCTGACGTCGAGTTTCACCGTGACGCATGCGATGCTGATGAACCTGATGGAACGCCCCGGCGACCCGTTCCAGGCCGCCCGCCGCCTCCTCACCGAAAACCACGAGACCCGTCCGGCCCAGCTGCGGCTCATGAAGAAGGCCCTGGGAATCTACCGCGAGCTGCTCGCGGCCGGCGTCGTGGAGCGGATCCCGGCCGGGGAGCAGGGTGCTGACGGCCGCACGGTCCGGCTCACGGTCCATCTGCAGGCAAACTTTGCCCTCAACCAGCCGCTGTCCCCGTTCGCGCTGGCGGCGCTGGAGCTGCTGGACCCGGAGTCGCCGTCGTACGCCCTGGACGTGGTGTCGGTGATCGAGGCGACCCTGGAGAAGCCGCGGCAGATCCTCTCGGCACAGCAGAAGAAGGCGCGCGGCGAGGCGATCGCGGCGATGAAGGCCGACGGCATCGAGTACGACCAGCGGATGGCGATGCTCGAGGAGGTCACCTACCCGCAGCCGCTCGCCGGGATCCTCGGCGAGGCGTTCGACGTCTACCGCAAGGCCGCGCCCTGGGTCGGCGACTTCGAGCTCGCGCCCAAGTCCGTGGTCCGGGACATGTACGAGCGTGCCATGAACTTCGGCGAGTTCGTCCAGTTCTACGGCCTCGCCCGCTCGGAGGGGATCGTGCTGCGCTACCTCGCCGACGGTTTCAAGGCGCTCCGGCAGACGGTCCCGCAGGATGCCCTCCGTGAGGACCTCGAGGACCTCATCGCCTGGCTGGGCGAACTGGTCCGGCAGGTGGACTCCAGCCTGCTGGACGAATGGGAAGAGCTCACATCCGGCGCGGCGCCCACACCGCACGACGCTCCGCCGCCCCCGCCGCCGTCGCTGACCTCCAACATCCGGGCCTTCCGGGTGATGGTGCGCAACGAGATGTTCCGCCGCGTGGAGCTGTTCGCCGATGAGGCCGCCACCGCCCTGGGCGAGCTCGACGCCGGCTCCGGCTGGGACGCCGAGCGCTGGGAAGATGCCCTCGATGACTACTTTGATGAGCACAACGACATCGGCACCGGACCGGACGCCCGCGGTCCCGGGCTGCTGATCATCACCGAGGAACCCGGGGTGTGGAAGGTGCGGCAGATCTTCGATGACCCCGCCCGCAACCACGACTGGGGCATCTCCGCCGACGTGGACCTGGCGGCCTCGGACGAGTCCGGGACCGCCGTCGTCCGCGTCACGGACGTCAACCGGCTCTAGGCGGGACGGCACGGGGGCTGGTCGGCACAGGGGCGGGACGGCACAGGGGCGGGACGCAGGGCCTGGGCCGGCGCCGTCGCACCAGCCGGGGCCTTCGCGCCGCGGGTAAACTCGGACAATGAGTGTAATCCGGCCTGCCACGGCGCATGACGTCCCTGCCATCCTGCAGATGATCCACGACCTCGCCCTCTACGAGAAGGAACCGGACGCCGTCCGGAACACCCCCGAGATGCTCACCGAGGTCCTTTTCGGCGAGCATCCCAAGGTCTTCGCCACCATGGCGGAGAACTCCGCGGGCGAGGTCCGCGGCTTCGCCCTCTGGTTCCTGAACTACTCCACGTGGGAGGGCGTCCACGGGATCTACCTCGAGGACCTCTACGTCCGGCCGGAGGCCCGCGGCGAGGGCCACGGCAAGGCGCTGCTGCAGCACCTGGCAGCGACCGCCGTCGACCGGGGCTACGCGCGCGTCGAATGGAGTGTCCTGGACTGGAACGAGCCCTCCATCAACTTCTACAAGAACCTCGGCGCCCTGCCGATGGAGGAATGGTCCACCTTCCGCCTCACCGGAGCGGCGCTGACGGCCTTCGGCAGCCGCCCGGCAGTTGCCGGCGCCGGCTCCCCTGCCGGCTCCAGCTCCGGTTCCCGCGAGGCGGCCACCCGTGGCTGATCTCCCAATGACGGGGCTCATGGGAGCCTCCCTGCTGGAGACTGCAACCAGCGCCGGGCGAAAAGTTCCGCACAGCGTCCGGGCACGCCACACCTACCGGGGAATGCGGACCGCGGAACATTACTTCCAGGTCCCCCTGGACCACTTCAGCGAGGCGGGGCGCCGCGGCGAAACCATCTCCGTGTTCGCCCGCGAGTACGTGTCCACCGAACACAGCGAGGCAGAGGCCGCCGGGCTGCCCTGGTTGCTTTTCCTGCAGGGCGGTCCCGGCGGGCGTGGAAACCGGTTCCCGTCGCTGGGCGGCTGGAGCAAGGCCGCCGCGAAGGACTTCCGGATCCTCATGCTGGACCAGCGCGGCACCGGCCTGTCCTCGCCCGTCGACCGCAACACGCTGCCGCTGCGCGGCACCGACGCGGAGCAGGCTGACTACCTGACGCACTTCCGCGCCGACTCGATCGTTGCCGACGCCGAGGCGATCAGGGCAGCCCTGGACGCCGCCCCCTGGACCATCTACGGCCAGAGCTACGGCGGTTTCTGCGCGCTCAGCTACCTTTCCTTCGCCCCCGGGGGGCTGCGCGAGGTCCTCGTGACGGGCGGGTTGGCCCCGCTGGGTGGCTCCGCCGACCGTGTGTACCGGGCCACGTTCCAGCGGGTCGCGGCCCGGAACGCCGAATACTTTGACTGGTATCCCGAGGACCGGGCCGCCGTCACCCGGATCGCCCGGCACCTGCGGGAAACGGAGGAGGTGCTGCCCGACGGCGGCCGGCTCACGGTGGAACGGTTCCAGATGGTGGGCTCGTTCCTGGGCGGGAACACCCGGGTGGACGCACTGCACCACCTGCTCGAGGACGCCTTCGTGGCCACACCGGACGGCGACCGTCTCTCGGACACCTTCCTGGAGCAGGTCCGGGGCCTCGTGTCCCGGGCCGCGAACCCGTTGTACGCGTTGATGCACGAATCCATTTACGCCCAGGACGGTGCCACCAACTGGGCCGCCTGGCGCGTGCTGGAGGAATTCCCCGAGTTCCGCCCCGACGCCGGCGAACCGCTTCTGACCGGGGAAATGGTGTACCCCTGGTATTTCGAGCAGGACCCGGCCCTGCACCCGCTGCAGGACGTGGCCCGGCTCCTGGCCGAAATGGACGGCTGGGCACCCCTCTACGACCCGGAGCGACTGGCGTTGAACACCGTGCCCGTCGCCGCGGCCGTCTACACCGACGACATCTACGTGGACCGGGAGCTGTCTCTGGAGACGGCGGCCGCGGTCCGGGGCCTACAGGTCTGGGAAACCGGCGACTTCCACCACGACGGCATCGCGGACGACGGCGAGGCGATCTTCGGGCGCCTGCTGGGGATGGCCCGTTCCGCCCGACGGTGACCGGCCGCGGCCAGGCAAAGGGCCCGGGCCGATGGCGCCCGGCTTGGCAGGTACTGCTTAAACAGGTACGGCGCCGGACCCGTGAGGGTCCAGCGCCGTACTGCTATGCGCCGCGGGGTGTGTCCTGCACTCTCACCCCGGCGGTTTGGTACTAGTCGACGTCGCTCAGGCTCTTGCGGGAGTCCTCTTCCAGCCGGGCATCCAGCTTCGACTTGGACGCCTTGGAGCTCATGAGGCTGGCGACCACCGCGACGACGATGGTGCCGATGATCACACCGAGCGAGACGTAGGTGGGGATCTCGGGGGCCCATTCGATGTGCTGGCCGCCGTTGATAAAGGGCAGCTCGTTGACGTGCATGGCGTGCAGGACCAGCTTCACACCGATGAACGCCAGGATCACGGACAGGGCGTGCTTGAGGTAGATGAGCCGGTTCATGAGGCCGCCGAGCAGGAAGTACAGCTGGCGCAGCCCCATGAGGGCAAAGATGTTGGCGGTGAAGACGATGAAGGCGCTCTGGGTGAGGCCGAAAATGGCCGGAATGGAGTCGACAGCGAAGAGCAGGTCCGTCATGCCGATGGTCACGAAGACGATCAGCATCGGGGTGAACACCTTCTTGCCGTCAACGACGGTGCGGAGCTTGCCGCCGTCGAACTTCTCGGACATCGGCAGGACCCGGCGGATCCGGGCGATCAGCGGGTTTTCCTTGTCTTCCTCGTCCTCGCCCTCGTCCTGGGCCTGCTTCCAGGCGGTCCAGAGCAGGAAGGCGCCGAAGATGTAGAAGACCCAGCTGAACTGCTCGATCACGATCGCGCCGAGCATGATGAAGATGCCGCGGAGGATCAGGGCGATGATGATGCCCACCATGAGCACTTCCTGCTGATACTTTCTCGGTACCGAGAAGCGCGCCATGATGATGATGAAGACGAACAGGTTGTCGATGCTCAGGCTGTATTCGGTCACCCAGCCGGCGATGAACTGGCCGCCGAATTCCGGGCCGGTGAAGGCGAACATGGCGCCGGCGAAGACCAGGGCCAGGGCCACGTAGAACGCGACCCACAGTCCGGCTTCTTTCATGGAGGGCTCATGCGGGCGTTTGAGGACCATCAGCAGGTCGATGGCCAGAATGACGCCGAGGACGACAAACGAGCCGATCTCGAACCACAGGGGAAGCTCGGGCACGGGGGAAATACCTTTCGTAGGGTACAGCTCAGCGGTGTAAGTCTCTCCGACCGCCGGCGCATGACGCTGCCTGGCTGCCCGCTACGCCCGGCGCGGCATCGTAGCCGTGCGTGTTGACGATCGTAGCGTTTGGGATACTCCCCTACGTTTGACCGAGTTTACCCTAGGCGTGCCCCGCGGATTGCATTTGCCGCAGTTCCTTCTTCAAATCCCCCACCTCGTCGCGCAGCCGGGCGGCCAGTTCGAACTGCAGCTCCCCGGCTGCGGCGTGCATCTGTTCGGTCAGCTGTTCGATCAGCCCGACGAGGTCCTCGGCCGGCGCGGCGGCGAGCCCGTCCGCACGGATGAGCGAGGTGCCCTTGCCCTTGCCGCGGTTCTTCCCGGCCGCGGCCAGCAGCTCGCGGGTGTCCGCGTCTTCCTTGGCCAGCTGGTCGGTGATGTCCGCGATCTTCTTCCGGAGCGGCTGGGGATCGATCCCGTTCTCCGTGTTGTAGGCCACCTGGATGGCGCGGCGGCGGTTGGTCTCGTCGATGGCATGGGCCATCGAATCGGTGATGCGGTCCGCGTACATGTGCACCTGGCCGGAGACGTTTCGGGCGGCACGCCCGATGGTCTGGATCAGGGACGTCGAGGAGCGCAGGAAGCCTTCCTTGTCCGCGTCCAGGATGCTGACCAGCGACACCTCCGGGAGGTCCAGGCCTTCACGGAGCAGGTTGATGCCGACGAGGACGTCGAAGACACCCATCCGCAGTTCGCGCAGGAGTTCCACGCGGCGGAGGGTATCGACGTCGGAGTGCAGGTATTCCACCTTCACGCCATGGCCCAGCAGGTAGTCCGTCAGGTCCTCGGCCATCCGCTTGGTCAGGGTGGTGACCAGGACCCGCTCGTTCTTCGCGGTCCGGGTCCGGATTTCGCCCAGCAGGTCATCGATCTGCCCCTTCGTGGGCTTGACGACGACCTCGGGGTCGATCAGGCCGGTGGGGCGGATGATCTGCTGGACGAAGCCGTCGGACTTGCCGAGCTCGTACTTGCCCGGCGTCGCGGACAGGTAGACGGTCTGGCCCACGCGGTCCTGGAACTCGTCCCATTTGAGCGGGCGGTTGTCCATCGCCGAGGGCAGCCGGAAGCCGTGGTCCACGAGGTTCCGTTTGCGGGACATGTCGCCCTCGTACATGGCGCCGATCTGCGGCACGGTGACGTGGGACTCATCGATCACCAGGAGGAAGTCGTCCGGGAAGTAGTCGATCAGGCAGTGCGGCGCGGTTCCGCGGGCCCGGCCGTCGATGTGCGAGGAATAGTTCTCGATGCCGTTGCAGAACCCCATCTGCTGCATCATTTCCAGGTCATAAGTGGTGCGCATCCGGAGCCGTTGGGCCTCGACCAGCTTGTTCTGGCTTTCCAGCACGGCGAGGCGCTCGGCCAGTTCGTCTTCGATCCGCTTGATCGCCCGGCCCATCCGTTCCGGACCGGCGACGTAGTGCGAGGCGGGGAAGACGTACATTTCGTTCTCGTCCCGGAGCACTTCGCCGGTCAGCGGGTGCAGGGTCTGGATATTTTCGATCTCGTCACCGAAAAACTCGATCCGGATCGCCAGTTCCTCGTACATCGGGATGATTTCCACGGTGTCCCCGCGGACCCGGAACGTGCCGCGGTGGAAGTCCATGTCGTTGCGGGTGTACTGCATGGAGACGAACTTCCGGAGCAGGTCGTCACGGTTCATCTCCGCCCCCTTGCGGAGGGTCACCATCCCGGCGATGTATTCTTCCGGGGTGCCGAGGCCGTAGATGCAGGAGACGGTGGCAACCACGATCACGTCGCGGCGGGTCAGCAGCGCGTTGGTCGCGGAGTGGCGGAGCCGTTCGACTTCCTCGTTGACGGAGGAGTCCTTCTCGATGAAGGTGTCCGTCTGGGCGACGTAGGCCTCCGGCTGGTAGTAGTCGTAGTAGGACACGAAGTATTCCACGGCGTTGTTCGGCAGCAGTTCGCGGAATTCGTTGGCCAGCTGCGCGGCGAGGGTTTTGTTCTGCACCATCACCAGGGTGGGCCGCTGGACCTGCTCGATCAGCCAGGCCGTGGTCGCGCTCTTACCGGTACCGGTGGCGCCAAGCAGCACGACGTCTTTTTCGCCGTTCTGGATGCGCTCAGTCAGCTCTGCGATGGCGGCCGGCTGGTCACCCGCCGGCTGGAACTCACTGATGACCTCGAAGGGCGCCACGACGCGGTTGATTTCCTGGGCAAGACTCATGTACCTAATCTACCGCCGGGCTGTGACAGGATGCCCTGATTCAGCTTTGGGCAGTACCGGGGCCGGCGGCAGGTGCCGTTGCGGTGGCGCCGCCGCCGGTGCCGGCACCGGCGTCGTCTGCTCCGGCGTCGTCCGCGTACGACGGCGGTTGCCATCCCGTGCGCTGCACCCACGCTTCCATCCGGGGCCAGGCATACCCGGTGAACCAGCCCTCCTTGTCGGCCGCGTAGCCGGCGGTGGACTTGTCGACGCCGTGCAGCCCGGCGACCCGTTGCTTTTCGGCCACATAGTCCGCCCGGGCCTCGGGATCGGCGCGCAGCCAGTCGCGGAAGCACAGCGCGTACCGCCAGCCCGGCGAGCCGGCCGCGCGGAGGTGGAGATTCACCGGCCGGCCGGGGTCGGCGTTGCCGTGCAGCCGCTTGCCCCAGTCGGCAGGGTCCGGGTGCGAGGGTTTCGGGTTGTCGGCGATGATGCCGGGCCAGCGCGGGAATCCTGCGTCGGCCAGCAGCGGCGCGATCCGGTCCGCGGTGTCGAGGTCCCGGACGCTGAGCTGGAGGTCGATCACATCTTTGGCGTCGAGGCCATGGACGGCCGTGGACCCGAGGTGGTCGACGGCCAGGACATCCTGCGGGACCGCTGCCCGCAGCCGGGCGATCAGCCGGGCGGCCTGCGCTGCCCAGGCCGGATCGGCCGGGGCGAGGACCGGCCCCGCCGTCCGCGGGGCGATCCTTTGTTCCTTGAGGTTCAGTGCGAACGGCATCAGCCGCTCCTCCCACAGCGCGTCGACCGCGTGCCGGAGGTCCTCCGGGGTGCCGGAGTTGTCCAGCACGACGTCCGCGGCGGCCAGCCGGTCCTCGCGGCCCGCCTGGGCTGCCATCCGGGCGCGCGCCTCGTCGGCGGTCATGTTGCGGTGTTCGGCCATGCGGCGGACCCGGACGTCGTCGGGGGCATCCACCACGACCACCAGATGGAAGTTCTTCCCTTGCCCGGTTTCGACCAGGAGCGGGATGTCCTGGACCACGACGGCGCCGGCCGGGGCGGCGGCGACCATCGCCGCGGCGCGCTCCCGCACCAGGGGGTGGACGATGCCGTTCAGCGCGGCCAGGCGCTCCGGATCACCGAAGACCAGGGCACCGAGCCGGGCCCGGTCCAGCCGGCCTTCCGGGCTCAGGACGGCGGCACCGAAGGCTTCCACCACACTGGCCAGCCCGGGCGTACCCGGTTCCACGACCTCCCGGGCCAGCGCGTCGGCGTCGACAAGCACTGCTCCAAGGTCGCGCAGGCGCGCGGCAACCATGGACTTCCCCGAGGCGATTCCGCCGGTCAACCCGATCTTCAACACCTCACCAGACTAAACTGAACCGGTGGCAGATGCGGCGGAATCCCCCGAGAGCAGGACGGCCGTCTACACCACCCTCGCCGCGGGGCCCGGGTTTCGGCACGAAATCGAGGTCAAGCGGTCCCGTTTCATCACCGTGCTGGCCCGCTCGGCGGACGAGGACGCCGCCCGGGCCGTCCTGGGCGGGTTGCGCCGCGAATTCCATGACGCCCGGCATCACTGCTTCGCCTTCGTGCTCGGCCCCGACCGGGACATCCAGCGTTCCAACGACGACGGCGAGCCGTCCGGCACCGCGGGCATCCCCATGCTCGAGGCGCTGCTGAAGCGGGAGACCGCACCCGGCGTCGCCGATCTCAGCGACGTCGCCGTCGTCGTCGTGCGCTATTTCGGCGGCATTCTCCTTGGTGCCGGCGGCCTGGTGCGGGCCTATTCCGAATCGGTGTCCGGAGCGCTGGAGCTGGCTCCCCTCGTGCGGCGCCGCCGGCTGCGCATTTGCTCGGTACCCGTACAGCACGCCGTCGCCGGCCGGCTCGAGAACGATCTGCGCGCCGCGGGGTATGTCATGGCCGAAACCCGTTACGAGGCGCAGACTACTGTCCTGAGGCTGGCGCTGCCGGATGATCCGGAAGAACTGGCCCGGGCAGCGGACCGCGTGGCCGCCATGTCGGCCGGCAGTGCGTCGCTGCTGCCCGGAGAAACGGAGTGGATCGATGTGCCCATCAGCTGAGCCCGTGCCCCCGGTCGCGCTGCTTGACGTCAGCGAGGACGTTCTCGAACAACTCCTGGAACTTGCGCTCCGGGACGCCGACGCCGACGAGGTCACCCCGCCGCTGGGCACGACCGCCGGCTGGAACACCGACCGGATCAGCTGGTTCCGCGAATTTCACCGCGCCGCCGCAGCCGGCCTGGACGGTCCCGCGGGGCAGAAGACGTGGGCCATCAGCTGCGACGGGCAGATGGCAGGGTCCGTGCGGCTCAGGCGTATGGACACGGAGCCGGCAGCAGCGGATGAGGGCTGGGCCGGTGGTGGCGCCGGGGCTGTTGGTGCCGCCGGGGCTGGGCCAGGTGGTGGCGCCGGGGCCGTTGCAGGGGGTGGCGGCTGGGCGCTGGAGACCGGAATCTGGCTCGCCCGGAGCTTCCGCGGCCAGGGTGTGGGCCGCGAGGCGCTGCGCCTCGTAAGGGCTCGCGCCGCGTCGACCGGGGCAGCCGTCCTGGTAGCCGAGACGACGGCCGGCAATGTGGGAGCCCTCGCGTTGCTGAAGTACGCGGGCGCCGAACTGGTGACCGGTGCCGCCTCGCAGACGCACACGGTGCCGGTCATAGCGAAGATCCCGCTGCGCTGAAGGCATGGCACCCTGGGCCGGGCCCGGGCTCCCTTCCGTCATTGGACATGCCCCCGTCGTCAGCGCCTGGCTGCCGTCAAGGAGCCTACATTCCATGGCGCGGCCCCTTGCTTGTCCTGACGAGCAGGAAACGCGTGCAACGGCAGCCCGGTGCCTAGTGTCAGGAATGCGCATGTCCGGCACCAACGCATGGCGCCGGCCTCCCCGCACTGGACATGTCCCGCACCCAGGGCCAGGACTGGGCACAATCCTCAAATGTCCACGGCCCGGCTCGAAAAATGGGCATGTCCCCGGAGGGAGGGCTTCAAAAATGGGCATGTCCGGTGGTCCGGGCGCCCGCGGGGCATATCCGGCACCAGGGCATGGCGCCGTCCTCCCCGCACCGGACATGTCCCGCGCCCAGGGCCAGGACTGGGCACAATCCTCAAATGTCCACGGCCCGGCTCGAAAAATGGGCATGTCCCCGGAGGGAGGGCTTCAAAAATGGGCATGTCCGGTGGTCCGGGCGCCGCGGGGCATGTCCGGCGCCAGGGCATGGCGCCGTCCTCCCCGCACTGGACATGTCCCGCGCACGGGGCCAGGACTGGACACAATCCACAAATGTCTACGGCCCGGCTCGAAAAATGGGCATGTCCCCGGAGGGAGGGCTTCAAAAATGGGCATGTCCCCTCGGGGCACACAAAAAGGTGGCCGCCCCCGAGGGGACGGCCACCTTCAAGCTACAAACTGCCTGGCCTCAGGGAGCTGACTCCTTGAGGATCACGGGCAATTAGTTGCCGGTCAGCTTCTCGCGCAGAGCGGCAAGAGCCTCGTCCGAAGCAAGCGTGCCTGCACCGGTCTCGGCTGCAGCCGGCTCGGAGGAGTAGCTGGTGGTGCCGGAATCGCTCTCACCGGACGTTGCAGCTGCAGCGTCGTCGGCAGCGTGCTGGGCAACCTGCTTCTTGTGTGCTTCCCAGCGGGTCTGGGCGTCAGCGTACTGCTGCTCCCAGGCTGCGCGCTGGTTCTCGTAGCCTTCAAGCCACTCGTTGGACTCCGGGTCGAAGCCCTCCGGGTACTTGTAGTTGCCCTCTTCGTCGTACTCTGCGGCCATGCCGTAGAGAGCCGGATCGAATTCGGTGCTGTCGGCGTCGACGCCCTCGTTGGCCTGCTTGAGGGAGAGCGAGATGCGGCGGCGCTCGAGGTCGATGTCGATGACCTTGACGAACAACTCGTCACCAACGGAGACAACCTGCTCGGCCAGCTCAACGTGGCGCACGGCGAGCTCGGAAATGTGGACCAGGCCTTCGATGCCGTCTTCAACGCGAACGAACGCGCCGAACGGAACGAGCTTGGTGACCTTACCCGGAACAACCTGGCCGAGGGCGTGGGTGCGGGCGAAGGTCTGCCACGGATCTTCCTGCGTAGCCTTGAGCGACAGGGAGACGCGCTCGCGGTCCAGGTCGACCTCGAGAACCTCGACGGTGACTTCCTGGCCAACTTCGACAACCTCGGACGGGTGGTCGATGTGCTTCCAGGACAGCTCGGAAACGTGAACCAGGCCGTCTACGCCGCCCAGGTCCACGAAGGCACCGAAGTTGACGATGGAGGAAACGACGCCGGGACGGACCTGGCCCTTTTCCAGCTTGTTGAGGAACGTGGAGCGGACCTCGGACTGGGTCTGCTCGAGCCATGCACGGCGGGACAGCACAACGTTGTTGCGGTTCTTGTCCAGCTCGATGATCTTGGCTTCGATCTGCTGACCGATGTACGGAGCGAGGTCGCGCACACGGCGCATCTCGACGAGGGATGCGGGCAGGAAGCCGCGCAGACCGATGTCGAGGATAAGACCACCCTTGACAACCTCGATGACGGTACCGGTGACAACACCGTCTTCTTCCTTGACCTTCTCGATGTCGCCCCAGGCACGCTCGTACTGAGCACGCTTCTTGGAGAGGATCAGGCGGCCTTCTTTGTCTTCCTTGGTGAGCACCAGGGCTTCGACCTGATCGCCAACGGAGACGACGTCTCCGGGGTCAACGTCGTGCTTGATGGAAAGCTCGCGGGAGGGAATGACACCTTCGGTCTTGTAACCGATGTCGAGCAGGACTTCGTCGCGGTCGACCTTGACGACGGTACCTTCGACGAGGTCTCCGTCGTTGAAGTACTTGATGGTGGCGTCGACAGCTGCGAGGAAGTCCTCAGCGGTACCGATGTCGTTAATGGCGACTACGGGGGTACCGGGCTTCTCGGTGGAGGTGATGGTCATGTAGTAGGGGCTCCGTTGTGGATAGTGAGTCGGTCAGGCAAACCGCTTCGCCGGCATTATGGAATGCAGGCCAAGAGCACGGCGTCACAGCAAGCGTTCCGCCGGGTCATCCTGATTTTGTGGATTGTAGATGCGCGCACGTAGTACGCGCCTGTTTAGTCTAGTCGTTTACGCGAACGCCGGTCAAAGCGCACGGGGCCGTCCGTGTCGCCTTAGGCGCCGAAATCGGACCGGAGGCCTAGAAGTGCGTGAGGCAGTGCGGTGAACGTTCGACGGCGAACATGAGGCGCGCCGTCAGCGCCGCCCCGGCGGTGTGCTCGGTGATCCGGCCGGCAGCTTTCAGCGTCACGGGACAAACGGCGCCCAGATAGATGGAGCCGAGGTCCGCAACATCAAGGGACAGGTCCGGCTCAGCCTCCGGAGCCGGCCGCACCGTGGCCTCTCCCCCGCTGACCGTGAGCGCGAAGGTGCCGGCCGCGAAGCCGAGACTGTCCCTGACCGCGAGAACGACCGTCCCGTCGGCCGAGTAGCGCCGGGCCCCCAGCACCCGGGCCGGGTCCAGGACGCGCAGCCACAGCATGTCGCGGTGGTCCGATGCCTCGACGCATCGCGGGTCCTCAAGCGCCCAGGTCAGGGGGTCGTCCACCGGTGCATCCTGCCAGCTGATCCGGTCCACGAGGTCGATGCTGCCCAGGAACTGCCAGAGTTCCAGGTACGCGGCGTCATTCGCGGCCACGAGGTCCACGATCTCCATGGTGTACGGCTTGGCGCCCCACCCGGCGAATTTATAGGACACGTAGCCGTCCACGGTTCCGGCGGCGTCGTAGTGCAGGGCGCAGCGGATTGCCTCGTCCTCGCTGCCGTCCCGGCCGAGTATGCCCGAAGACCGCAGCCGGTACGCTTCCTGCCGCGAGATCGATCCGGGCATGGACGCGTGGACCCGACCAAAAACCTCGGGGGCCAGTTCCAGCAGGACCTTGCGGTCCGCAATCTCCACGGTGCCGGCGGGCGCATGGCGCAGCCGGAAGCGCGGCCCGGTGTCGACCTTGATGCTGCGCTCGAAGGTGGCCACACCGTAACCGAACCGCCCGTAGATCGAGGCCTCCGAGGCGGTCAGTGCCGCCAGCGCGACGCCGTCCGCCTTCGCCGCGGCAAGGTCCTCGGTCATCATCCGCCGCAGCAGTCCCTGCCGGCGGTGGGTCCCGCGCACCGTGACGGCCGTGACCAGCTGGGCTTCGAGCTGACGGCCGTAGCCGATGTTCAGGTCCTTGCGCAGGGTGGCGAAGGTCGCCACCGGGACGTCGGCAGCCAGCGAGTGGGCCGCAACGCCGTCGGCCTGGTAAACGCCGGTCATTTCACGGTTGTCCACGAGATACATGGCCATGATCTTGTCCGCGAAGTCGTCTTTGCGCGGCTCGTCGTAGAAGCCGATCCCGACCCCGCGCAGCCACGCCGTGCCTTGCGCGTAATCCGCCTCGTCCTTCGCGACCGCGCGGAACCGCCTGAGCTCGTACTTATCTGCCACGTACTTCTCCCCCTGAGAATCTCGGGTCCCGGCATAGCCGGAACGAATACTGCCGGACCGAAACCTTGCCGGACCGAAACCTTGCCGATACCTGTCCAGCTTTAGTGCCCCGCCTCGTACCAGCTGGAGCCAATGCCGATCTGGACGTCCAGCGGAACGCTGAGGTCCGCGGCCGAGCCCATTTGCTCGGTCACCAGCTTCTCCACGGCCTCGCGCTCACCCGCGGCGACTTCGAGGACAAGTTCATCATGGACCTGCAGGAGCATGCGCGATTTCAGGCCCCGTGCCGCCAGTTCCGCGTGCACACCCAGCATGGCGCGCTTGATGATGTCAGCCGCCGATCCCTGGATGGGCGAGTTCAGCGCGATGCGCTCCGCATTCTCACGCAGCTGGCGGTCGGTGCTGGTCAGGTCCGGGAGGTAGCGCCGGCGCCCCTCGATGGTGGCGGTGTAGCCGTCGATCCGGGCCTGGTCCACCACGCCGCGAAGGTAGTCGCGGACGGCGCCGAACCGGTCGAAGTAGTCCTTCATGAGGGTCCGCGCCTCGTCGACGGAGATCTCCAGCTGCTTGGACAGACCGAACGAGGTCAGCCCGTACGCGAGGCCATAGGACATCGCCTTGACCTTGGACCGCATGGCGCTGGTCACCTGGTCGGTGGGCACATGGAAAATGTTAGAGCCCACGAACCGGTGGAGGTCTTCGCCGTCCTTGTAGGCCTGGATCAGGCCGGCGTCGCCCGAGAGGTGCGCCATGATGCGCATTTCGATCTGCGAGTAGTCCGCGGAGAGCAGGCACTCGTAGCCCTCGCTGACCACAAAGATGCCGCGGACGCGCCGGCCTTCCTCGCTGCGGATGGGGATGTTCTGCAGGTTGGGGTTGTTGGAGGAGATCCGGCCCGTGGCTGCGACGTTCTGCGCGTACGTGGTGTGGATCCGGCCGTCTTCCGTGACAGACTTCTTCAGCGACTCCAGCATCTGGCGCAGCTTCGACGACTCCCGGTGCGCCATGAGCTGGACCAGGAATTCGTGCCCGGTCTTTTCCAGCAGGTTTTTGAGTGACGCGGCGTCGGTGGTGTAGCCGGACTTGATTTTCTTGGTCTTCGGCAACTGCAGTTCGTCGAACAGCACGGTCTGGAGCTGCTTCGGCGAACCGAGGTTGACCTCGTGGCCGATCGCGGCGAACGCCAGCTCCTGGGCGTTGTCGATCACCTTGGCGAGATCCGACAGCTGCTCGTCCATGCGGGGCATGTCGATGGCGATTCCCGCGAGTTCCATATCGGCGAGGACGCGGCTGACGGGCAGTTCCAGCGTGGTGAGCAGGTCCTGCGCTTTGCGTTCCGTCAGTTCTGATTCGAAGAAGCGGCTCAGGGCCTGCACGACGGCGGCGACGTGGACCAGCGCGCCCGCAGCGGCGGCGTCGTCGCCGTCGAACGCCAGCTCAAGCTGGCCTTCCTTGGCGGCCTCCGTGGAAACCGCGATGTTGAGGTGATGCTGTGCCAGCTCGGCGAGTTCATAGCTGCGGCGGTCCGGCTGGATGAGGTAGCCGGAGATCGAGGTGTCATCCACCACGCCTTCCAGTTCCAGGCCGCGCGCGGTCAGGGCCTTCAGGGCAGCCTTGAACCCGTGCATGACCTTCGGTGCGTGGGCGTCGCGCAGCCATGCGGCCAGAACGTTTTCGGCGGCGGCGTCCTGGCTGGCCAGGTCGATATAGACGGCGGCGTCGTCGCGGACGATCGCCACCGCTGCGGCGTCCTCGCCGATCCGGCCGGGCACAACGTCGACCGCCACAGCGGAGCGCTTGCCGGCACCGGCCTCGAGGAACGCGCCGAGTTCGGCTGCGTCCGCCGGGATCACGAAGTCCGGGATGTCGAGGCTTTCCCGCTCGGCTTCGGTGACTTCACTGCCGTAGAGGGCAAAGAGCCGGGTCCGGATGGTCTTGAATTCCAGGGCGTCGAACAGCTCCTCGAGGGCGGCCTGGTCCGGCCGCGGGTCCGCGAGCTCGTCCAGCGTCACTGGCAGATCCAGGTCGGTGTGCAGCCTGTTGAGGCGCCGGTTGCGCTTGACGTCGTCAACGTATTCGCGCAGGGAGTCCCCCACCTTCCCGCCGATCGCGTCGAGGTTCTCCAGGACCCCCTCCAGTCCGCCGTAAAGGTTGATCCATTTCGCTGCCGTCTTGGGGCCGACGCCGGGAACACCGGGGAGGTTGTCCGCGGATTCCCCCACCAGGGCGGCGAGGTCCGAGTACTGGGCCGGGCTGACGAAGTACTTCTCCTGGATGGCGTCCGCGTCCATGCGGGGAATATCGCTGACACCCTTCTTGGGGTACAGGACGAAAACGTTGTCGGTGATGAGCTGGAAGGCGTCGCGGTCGCCTGAGACCAGCAGCACTTCGTAACCGGCCTTTTCCCCCATTGCGGCGAGGGTGGCCAGGATGTCGTCAGCTTCCCAACCGGGCATTTTGATGGTCTTGATGCCCCAGGCGCCCATGACCTTGTCGATGAGGTCGATCTGGCCGCTCATTTCCCGCGGGGTCTCGTTGCGTCCGCCCTTGTACTCGCTGTACTCGGCCTTGCGGTGCGTCGTGTCATCGGAGACGTCGAAGGCGACCGCCACGTGGGTGGGCTTTTGCTCCTTGATCAGGTTGATCAGCATGGACGTGAAGCCGTGGACGGCGTTCGTGTGCTGGCCCGTGGCGGTGGAGAACTTGTCCGCGGGCAGGGCAAAGAACGCCCGGAACGCCATGGAGTGCCCATCGAGGACGAGTAGCCGCGGCTGGTCCGTGATGGGAATCACGGGGGCCTCAGTGGCGGAAACCGACGCCGCGGCCCGGCTGGATTTTCCGGCACGCTTGGCCGCAACCCCTGAATCCGGCTCAGCTGCCAGGAGTTGGTCTGCGGCAGTGTCCGCGGAAAGGGGGGCAGCATTTTGGGAGGCTGCATTCTCGAGGGCAAGGGCCGGTTTGGTAGTTTCACTCACAGGTGCCAGCCTAGTTCCCATGATGGACAATTTCACGCCCGGCCCGTACGCGGCCGAGCTCGCTGCGGCCGGTGTTCCCGAGGAGATGCACGATTGGCTGGGCCAGTACGGCGTCGGAGCCCTTGTGGTGAAGATGGGGATCCGCTTCCTCGAGATGAGCCCGGAGCGCACTGTGGCCACCATGCCGGTGGCGGGGAACACCCAGGTGGCAGGCATCCTGCACGGCGGGGCCCACGTGGTCCTGGCCGAAACCCTGGGTTCTTTCGCGGCGGGCATGCACGCCGGACCTGACCGGCAGGCGCTCGGGATCGAGGTCGGGGCGACGCACCACCGGGCGATCTCCGAGGGCATCGTCACCGGCACCTGCACGGCCATTCACCTCGGCCGGACGCTCGCCACCCACGAAATCGTGATGACCGACGAACGCGGCCGGCGGCTCTCCACCGCCCGGATCACGAACCTGATCCGCGATATCGCGCGCTAGGTCCGCGATAACGCGGAGGGCGACCGGCCCGGCGGCGCCGGATCCGGCTAGGGCCGGGCCGCGAAGCGGTAGCGCAGCTCCACGATGCCCCGGCCCAAGGTGCGGGAAGATGTCAACTCGAGCGGCGGCGTCGGGCCCGCCATAGGCAGCAACTGTTTGCCGCCGCCCAGCACCACGGGAATGACCGAGACAATCAGTTCGTCCAGCAGCCCGGCGTCAGCGAACTGCGCTGCGAGCACGCCTCCACCCACAACCCAGACGTTTCGGCCGCCGGCCGCTTCTTTGAGGTCGTCCACGAACTCGCCTACCGCCCCGCGCACGAACGTCACATCCGCGCCCTTCGGGGCGGCGTGCTCGTGACGGGTGAAGACCCAGGAAGGTGTGCCCGGATACGGCCAGGTGTCCGGTTCGTGCTCCCGAAGCCACGCGTACGTCTCGCCGCCCATGACGATGCAGCCGACGTCGGCCATGAACCCGTCATAGCTGTCCTGTCCGCCCTCAAAGCCGTCGAACTGCAGCAGCCAGGCGAGATTGTCGTCGGCAGTGGCGATGAACCCGTCGAGTGAGGACGCCACGAAGTATTGGAAGCTCACCATGGCCCCAGCCTAGCCACTGCGGTGGCCGGTGTCCCATCCCCGTGACGCAACGGCTGCACGGCCGCGGGGACGTCCTATTTGTGGAAGTAAGGAATGATCAGGTAGAGCCCGAAGAGAATGGCGGCGCCGCACAAAGCGAAGCACGTGTAAGCGAGCGGTCGGGTCCAGGCCGCCGGGGAGGTCCGGGTGTCCCCCGCGATGGCCGTGAGCCGGACGCCGAGGGAGTAGAGAACTACCACGGTTACAGCGGACACAAGCGTGGCACTCGCCACGCTGAACAGTTCCAGCCATTTCATCGCTGGGCACCGCCGTTCTTGATCGACTTGGTGGCGGACTTTTTCTTCCGGAACTGCACGGCTTGGCCGACTTCCTCGATCTCGACGGCGTTGTTGCTGCCCACAGGCGACTTCCGTGAGCGCACAAACATGTAGGCCACTGCGGCGGTGCCGGCAGTTGCCGCGATGATCACGCCTACGACCCCGGTCTGCACGAGCAGAGCCGTCAGCGCGCCCATGATTCCGGCGGCCGGCAGCGTGAACAGCCAGCCAATGGCAATCCGGCCGGCGGTTCCCCACCGCACCGTAGTGCCGCGGCGTCCCATGCCGGAGCCCACGACCGAGCCGGAGGCCACCTGCGTGGTGGACAGGGCGAAGCCCAGGTGCGAGGACGCCAGAATGGCTGTGGCGGTGCTGGTCTCGGCGGCAAAGCCCTGGGCGGGCTTCACTTCGGTGAGTCCCGAGCCCATGGTGCGGATGATCCGCCACCCGCCGGAATACGTGCCGATCGCGATGGCGAAGGCACAGGCGGTGATAACCCACCACTCCGGACCGGAGCCGGCAGGCTGCAGGCCGGCGGAGATCAGGACCAGGGTGATGATGCCCATCGTCTTCTGGGCGTCGTTGGTGCCGTGGGCCAGCGCCACGAGGCTGGACGTGAAGACTTGACCGGTCCGGAATCCGCCGCGCTTCTGCGTGAGCTTGTCCCCGGTTTCGGGGTCATGGCGGGCGGTCAGGCCGTACGCCAGCCGCGTGCACAAGTAGGCTACGCCGCCCGCGATGATCGGGGCGAACACCGCGGGAAGAATGATCTTTTGGAGAATTGACTCGAAGTTGATCGCGTGGATGCCGATACCGGCAATCGCGGCCCCGATCAGGCCGCCGAAGAGGGCGTGGGAGGAACTGGACGGCAGGCCCTTGAGCCAGGTGATCATGTTCCAGAGGATGGCGCCCATCAGCCCGGCGAAGATGATGTCCGGGGTGATCTGGACCCCGTCCGAGCCTTCCTTGATGATGCCGCCCGAGACGGTCTTGGCGACTTCCGTGGAGAGGAACGCTCCCACGAGGTTCAGCACCGCCGCGAGGGCAACTGCTGTTTTCGGTTTGATGGCGCCGGTCGCGATGGGGGTAGCCATGGCGTTCGCGGTGTCATGAAATCCGTTGGTGAAGTCGAAGAACAGCGCCAGCGATATCACTAGCGCCACCATTACGGTGATTTCCACCTGTTGCCCAATCTGAAGTGTTCACGGTCGGCAGTTCCACATCCCCGTTGCTGCATGGCCACGACGTCCATTCGATGCCTGATCAGATGAATTCGGTGGCGCTAACGCGATTTGAAACCTTATCGATGGTACGTGGGAAGGACGGCTGGGCAAAACATGCCAGAAGTCCCTAAATTCAGTCCTCCTGTGCGGCACGGGCCTTCACGGTGGCGGTGCGGTGCCGGTCACAGCGGGCACCGCCCGGCTCCGCCGGCTGCGGCCCAGCTCAGACGGCCCGGCGGACGTCCGGCGCCGGGCCCGCGCCGAGCATCGAAGCGATCCTGTCCTCCAGCGCCGCTAGCGTCGCCTCGGGCAGCACGATGAGCCCGTCGAGTTCCCGGCGGGCGCGGCGGTAGGCCGTCTGCCGCTCGGCGGGAGTTGCGGCCGCGTCCGACGCTATCCGCAGAAGTTTCCGGGCTGTCTCGAGCCGCTGGCGTTCGGGACCGGTGAACTTGCTGTCCCTGATCCGTTTGGCTTCCCGTTCGGCGACGTCGAATGCGAGCTCAAAGCTGGTCACGGCCGCACGGTACTCCGCAAGCCGCGCGGCGGTCCTGACTTCCGCCGGGGCGGCGGGGCGCAGCCCGTCGGCCTCGCGTTTGGCCCGGAGGAAGGCCACGGTGAGGGGCTCCCGGACATCCGTCATGACCGGGTAGTCGATCAGCTTCCCCACGTCGAGTTCGTAATCCAGCCAGCGTTGGTTGACGGTGTCGTGCGCCTTCATGAGGGCCAGCACGTCGGCCTGGCTGGCCTGCTCTGCCTGCGCAGCCTGGTTCTTGAGCGTATAAAGCTCCACGCGGCGGCGGTGCCGGCGTTCGGCGGCTTTGGACCAGGACCGCGCCCACCCCCCGGCCAGGCCGCTCAGGGGAAAGACGAGCCACCAAAAGTGGGTGATGAAATTGAAGAAGGGGTCCACGGCATCATCCTCCCATCCGTTGGCGGCGCCGGAAAGCCCCCTCCAAAAGGGGGCTCTCCGCCCCGTTCCGGGACCTTGCCGGCCCGGGTTGCTTGCCGGGCGGTCAGTCGCCGTGCTTGACCTTATGCACCTTCGTCACGATGGTGGGGCACGGCACGTTCAGGAGTACAGCGTGCGCGGTGGAGCCGAGCACGGTTCGGGAGAACCCGCCACGTCCGCGACTTCCAATCACCAACTCCCTGGCGTCGGCGGCGATATCCACGAGGGCCTTCGCCGGTTCGGTGTTCGTCTCAAGGCGCTGATGGACCACCAGGTCGGGGTATTTGTCGCCGAGCCCGGCGACCGACTCGGCGAGAACAATCCGGTCCTCTTCGACGATGCTCTCGGCGAGACCACTGGTCGGCAGCTGCTTCTCGACCCACCGGGCAGGGCTCTTGAACGCGAGGACCACGGTGAGCTCGTCTCCACCCCGGTCAGCTTCGGCGGCCGCGAAGGCGACGGCCTGCAGCGACTCCTCGGAGCCGTCCACGCCGACCACGACGCCCTTTGCCCCGGTGGCCGGTTTCGCCGGCACGACGGCTACCGGGCATTCCGAGGCCGAGACAACCTGCAGGGCCCGGTCCGTCATGGGACCGCCGCCCATCCAATGTTTGTCATGGCCGCCAACCACGATCATGGCTGCCTCCTTGGAGACTTCCCGGAGCACCGAGCCGCCGCTGCCATGACGGAGCTGGATGTCGACAGTGACGTCCGGGGCCTGCTCACGGGCGGCCGTCTCAGCGTCCCGAAGCAGGTCCATCCCCGATTCCCGGATGATCTCGTGGTACTGAAAATCCGGTGACATCCAGCGGTCGTCCACCGCGTGGACGACCGTGACCGGGAGCTTGTCCCGGGCGGCCCGGTCAAGGGCCCAGGCCAGGGCGGCGCTGCTGCCCGCGGACCCGTTGATGCCGACGATGATTGCTTTGCTCATGCTGATTCCTGCTTTCCTGGAATGCACACCGGCCTAGAATCCGGTGGGCTCGGTCTCGAACTCCGGTTCGCGGGGCGGGCGTTCATGGTGCACCGGACGCAGCGCTGCGGTGTGTTCCAGCCAGATGAGGGCGTCGTAGCGCTCCCCCATCCGGGTCGGAACGTAGTTTCCGGCGTCCCGTTCCGGGTGGTAGACGACGCCGATCGCCCGGTGTCCGAGCCATGTCGAAAGCCACGGCCCGGTCCTGTCGTCGCCGAACACCAGCACTGAGGGCACCCCCAGGGCCTGATGCAGGAAGTCTTCGTGGCTGCCCGGGCGCGCTTCCGGCACCGTCAGGATGCGTTCGGGGCGGCCCCACCCGTCGGAGGCGAGCACGGAGCCGCGGTGGGATGCGAAGCCGACCAGCAGCACGCCTTCGCCCGCGTGGCGTTCGCGCAGCAGCTGCCCGACGTTGACCAGGCCGTCCTGCGCCATGTCGGTGGCCCGGGCATCGCCGATATGTGTGTTGTGTTCCCAGATCAGTCCCTTCGACGCCGGCCCGAGGTGCCTGCTGACCCGGTCGATGGTGTCGGCCATATGGTGGTCGCGGACGTTCCAGGACTGCCTGTCGCCGCGGACCATGATGCGGTAGTAGTGCTCGGCGTTGGCCGCGACTTCAGCGTTCTGGACGGCGTCGAAGGCGTCCTCCTCCTGCCGGCCGGGGCTGAAGGCCCGGTTCCTGACCTCGGTCAGGAGGGCCACGACGTCGGGCTCGCAGGACTGCGGCACCAGCCGCGTGCTCCAGGCATACTGGTGCGGGTCCTCGTGGTGGGGCAGGAAGCACTGCCAGGCGCGCTCCGCCGCGGGGACGGCGTCGGGAACGTTCGCCTGTAGCCAGCCGATGATTTCGCGCAGCGAATCCCAGAGCGAGTAGACATCCAGCCCGTAGAAGCCGACACGTTTGTCCAGCGGCCTGGCCAGGTTCCAGCTGCGCAGCCAGTCCAGGAACGCCGCGACTTCCTCGTTGGCCCACATCCAGGTTGGCCAGCGTTCGAAGCCGGCCAGCAGCGCGTGGACGCCCTGGTCCTTCCCCTCCTGGCCGCGGACCCATCGGTTGATCCGCCGGCAGTCGGGCCAGTCCCCTTCCACCCCAATCCAGTTGTAGCCTTCCTCCGCGATGAGCCGCCTGCTGAGGGTGTCGCGCCAGGTGTAGAACTCGTGGGTGCCGTGGGAGGCCTCGCCGATGGCGACAAAACGGCAGTCGGCCGCGCGCCGCACGAGGCCGTTGAGGTCCCGATCGGTTTTCAGCGGCCGGGCGAGATCGTGGACCTCCTTCAACACGGTGGTCCGGGTGACGGCCTCGGGGTTCATCTCGGATCCTCGATGTCGATCGTCTCCAGGTATTCGGGCACCCTGGCCCGCCAGCCGAGTTCGCGTTTGATCCTGATACGCAGGGCGTCGGACGCGTCCGGGTCACCGTGCGTGATGTAGGTCATCCGGGGCGCTACTTCTGCCGCCCTCATCCACGCGATGATGGCGTCGCCGTCGGCGTGCGCGGACAGGCTTTCCATCTGGATAACCTCGGCCCGCACCTTGACGTCTTCCCCGTAGATGCGCAACTCGCGTTCACCGGCAGCAAGGGTGGCCCCCCGCGTGCCGCTGGCCTGGTAGCCGCTGAGGATGATGGCGCTTTTCGGGTCGGGGCCGTACGCCGCGACGTGGTGCAGGATCCGTCCGCCCGTCAGCATGCCGCTGGCCGAGATGATGATCATGGGGCCGCCGCGCAGGTTCAGCAACTTGGATTCGTCCACGGTGCGGGTGAGTTTGGCCAGTTTGTACATGTCCACGTATTCCTCCCGCTTGAGCCGGTGTTCTTCGGGGTGGCGCTGGTACATTTCGGAGGCGTCGATGGCCATGGGGCTGTTGAGGTAGACCGGGATGCGAGGAATCGCGCCCTTGCGCAGGAGCCGGGACAGGTACAGCATCAGCGTTTCGGCCCGGCCGACGGCGAACGCGGCAAACATGATGACCCCTCCGCGTTTCGCGACGCGATTGATGATCTCTCCCAGCAGCTTCTCCGGATCCTCAGTGGAGTGTTTCCGGTTGCCGTAGGTTGATTCGGTCACCAGGATGCCGGTTTCGCCGAGCGGGCGGGGCGGATACATGAACGGGTCATCGGCCCGGCCCAGGTCCCCGGTGAAGTGCACCGACTGGGAGCCAACCCGGACGTGCACCTGGGCGGCCCCCAGGATGTGTCCGGCCGGCACGAACGTCAACTCCATGCCACCGCCAAGGTCAAGGGGAACATCAAACCCGACGATTTTGAATCTGTTGAGGGACGCGACGGCGTCCGCAGCCGTGTAGAGGGGCAGGGCGGGATCATGCGCGGATGACCCCCGCTGCGAGGCATACCGGGCCTCCTCCTCCTGCAGGTGGCCGCTGTCCGGCAGGATGAGTTTGCATAGGTCTGTGGTGCCGGCCGTGGCGTACACGGGGCCGCCGAACCCGCCCCTGACCAGAGCAGGGACATATCCGGTGTGGTCCAGGTGCGCGTGGGTCAGCACCACGGCGTCGATGGACCGCGGCGGCACTGGAAAGGGCGCCCGGTTGCGCTCGCGGCTGCGCTTATAGCCCTGGAAGAGTCCGCAGTCCACCAGCACGCGCCCGCCGCCGGCGTCGATCAGGTAGCGTGAACCGGTCACGGTGTCGGTGGCACCAAGGAAGTTCAGGCTCGGCTGCTGCTGCTTCATGGCGCCCCCGTGGACCTTCTTCTTGCGTAAATTGTGCGTTAATTGCGCGCGAACCTGTGACCTGCGCAAACCTGTGACCAGCGCGAACCTGTGTCCTGAACGACCCCAGAGAAGTGCGCGGACCCGCGGCTCGCGGTGTACGCCCCAGCTTCCGCCCGGGCCTGCCGGGTGCCAAGGGCCAAAAGTCACCTCCGGGCCGGCGTCGGCCGCCGCCGGGGCCTCCGCGGCACGCGTCCAGGCGGGCCGCCCCCGGTAGGATTTCTTGATGGGCCCGGCCGGGCCCGAGGCCGGCAGCCCGGCACCGCCCAGCACAGCGCAGCCCAGTCGCAAGGACACACCATGAGCACCAAATCCGCAGGGCCCAGGCGTCCCGACCGCCCCTGGACCCGCCACTACAGCCCCGGGGTTCCCGCCAGCCTCAAGCTCCCGGAAGGGTCCCTCGTTGACCTGATGGACTCGTCGGTCCGGCGCTACGGGAAGAAGACCGCACTGGAATTCTTCGGAGCGCGTACCAGCTACCGGGACCTCGGCACCGCCATCAACAGGGCGGCCGCGGGCCTGAGGAAGCTCGGCGTCCGGGCCGGTGACCGGGTGGCGCTGGTCCTGCCGAACTGCCCGCAACACATCATCGCGTTCCACGCGGCACTGCGCCTGGGCGCCGTGGTCGTCGAACACAACCCCTTATATACGGACCGTGAGCTGCGCCACCAGTTCGAGGACCATGGCGCCACCGTCGCCGTTGTCTGGGACAAGGCCGTGGACAAGGTCCGCCAACTGCCGGCCGACGTCGGGCTGCAGAGCATCGTCTCCGTTGAGCTGATTCCGGCGATGCCGCTGCTGCAACGGGTCGCGCTGCGGCTCCCCGTGCCGGCGGCCCGCGCCGCCCGCGCCGCCTTGACCGCCGGCAAGCACACGCGCCGGCCCGTGGCGCAGCCGGCGCGCCGGACTGTGCTGGCGTGGAAAGACCTCCTTGGCGCCGGCGACCTGAAGAAAAAGCATCCGCGCCCGGCCGCCACTGACCTGGCTGTCATCCAATACACGAGCGGCACCACGGGCCGGCCCAAAGGCGCCATGCTGACCCATGCCAACCTGCAGGCCAATGCCGCGCAGGGCCGCGCCTGGGTGCCGGGGCTCAAGGACGGCCGGGAAACCGTGTACGCGGTGCTGCCGATGTTCCACGCCTACGGCCTGACGCTGTGCATGACGTTTGCCCTGAGCATCGGCGCGAGGCTGGTGCTCTTCCCTAAGTTCGACGTCGACCTCGTGCTGAAGGCCCACAGGAAGTCGCCTGCCACATTCCTGCCGGCGGTGCCGCCGATCTACGACCGCATCGCCGCCGCAGCCGCCGAGCGCGGTATCGCGCTGGACAGCATCCGCTTTTCCATCTCGGGGGCGATGAACCTGCCGACGGCGACGGTGGACACGTGGGAGAAGGCGACCGGGGGCTACCTGATCGAGGGCTACGGGCTGACGGAAACCTCGCCCATCGCCCTGGGCAACCCCTTCGGTCCCAGCCGGAAACCGGGAACCGTGGGGGTCCCGTTTCCCCTGACGGACATTCGTGTGGTGGACCCGCGGAACGTCCTCCTGGACCGCGCCCCGGGAGAGGAGGGCGAGCTCCTGGTCCGCGGCCCGCAGGTCTTTGCCGGCTACTGGAACCGGCCGAAGGAGACCGAGGAGGCGCTGCTGGAGGGCGGCTGGTTCCGGACCGGTGACATCGTCTCGGTAGATAAGGATGATTTCGTGACCGTCCGGGACCGGATCAAGGAACTGATCATCACGGGGGGCTTCAACGTCTCCCCCACGGAAGTTGAAGATGTCCTCTCCGGGTACCCCGGTGTCCGGGACGTGTGCGTGGTGGGACTGCCCCGCCCGGGCGGCGGCGAAGACGTGGTTGCCGCCGTCGTCCCGTCCGCGGGCTCCGGCCTGGACCCGGAGGCGCTGCTGGCGTTTGGCCGGGAGAACCTGGCCGCCTACAAGGTGCCGCGCCGCGTTGCCGTGGTGGATGAGCTGCCGCGTTCGCTGATCGGCAAGGTCCTGCGCCGCGAGATCCGGGACACGCTCGTGGCCGGCCGGTAGCTTACCTCCGGCCGGCCACTGGTGCGCTCAGTGTCCGGACTCCTCAGTGTCCTGAATCGTCGGGGCCCGGGGTCGTCGCGGTTGTGCCGCTGCCCGAATCATCGCCGCCTTCCTCATGCGAGTGCGTCCCGCTGTCCCCCGCGGACGGTTCAGGCTCCGCCGGTTCCGGTTCGCGGGACATGTCCACTCCCTCCCCCGTGGTTGAACGGGGAGCCAGCGTCACGTCCGCTGGCTGGACCCCGGCGCCGCGGGCCATGCCGTTCCGCACGGATTCCACCAGCGAGTCGCTGAGCAGTGGTCCCGTGTACGTGACCGTCAGGGCTCCGCCATCCACCGACGTGCCGTAGTTCCCGAGCGCGTCCGAGAGAATGCCTTCCCTGGCGATGGAAGCGGCCAGGACTGCCGGATCGGCGGCAGCGACGCTGAACTGGAGGTCGTGGACCAGGACTGAGGCGACGTGGACATGCTCCACTCCGGGGTAGCTGCCCTCCGGGCCGAAGGCGCGCTCCGCCAGTCTCTCGGCGTCGTCGCTGGTGCTTCCGGGCGGAAGCGCCAGGATCAGTTCCGGCGCGAGGTGCTCCAGGATCGCTGGTTCGAGCACGTCCGGGGGGATGTCGGAAAGGACGATGCCGCCGGCAGCCGCGGTCTGCTCGAGCCGTGCGCGCGGCGGGCCCGGCTTTCCGCCCTCGGCGGGGTGGATGGCAATGACCGCGCGGCGTCGAACCATCAGCCCGTCGTGGCTCACTGCCGGGCGGCCGTTGCCGACGTCGGTCCCAGTCTCCAGGGACACGGGCGCCGCGCTCTGCACGGCGCCGGCGGCCGGCGCTGCCGTCGGAGAGAGCTGGGCCGGTGACGGCGCTCCGCCTGTGCAGGCGCTCAGCGTCAGTACAAGCAGGGCCGCCGCGCCCAGCGCCCCAACGCGGCCCATCTCAGGTCCCCGCCGGCAGTCCGGGCCGGTACACCGGCGGGAACGCGTCCAGAGCAGTGGTGTCTAGGGTCGGCGGGTCGGAAGTGATGGGGTCGTTGGTGCGGAGGTCGCCCACGGAGAACTGCACCATCATGTCGTGGTCCTCGTGGACCAGGTTGTGGCAGTGGATCATGTAGCGCCCGCCCCCGCCGGTACCTGTGTCGAACTGCATGAGGGCGGTGACGGACTCGTTCTCACCGGCGTAGAAGACATCTTTGGGGCCCTTTTCCCAGGCAAACGGCTGGCCGCCGTTAGTGTTCCTCGCGATGATCTTGGCGTCAATGAGGTGGATGTGCACCGGATGGAACCATCCCCCGGACGCGTTGATGATGGTCCATTGCTCGACGTCGAAGGGCTGGGGGTTGCCGAACAGCTTGGTGAACCCGGACTTCTCCACGTCGGCCCACGTGACGCCGTTCACGGTCCACTGTCCATGGTCCCGGAAGAATTTCAGTTCGCGCTTCGCCTTCGCCATCGCCGGGGTGAGGCTCATGGTGGGGATGCCGCCCCTGGAGGCGTTGACGGAGCCGCCGTCGTCCAGGGTGGCCGGGATGCTGGAAATGGAGCCGGCCCCGGGCCCGGAGTCGGCCACTACCTGGAAGCGCATGATTTTGTTGGTGTTCGCGAAGTCGATGTTGTTCTTGTTGCTGAGGTTCCGCAGCTCGATCAACTGGCCGGTCCGGTATTTCCGGAAATCGATAAGCACCTCATAGCGTTCCGCGGTGCCCTGCCGCCACGATTTCACGGCCTCCACTTTGGGCGTCATGCCGGCGTCTGTTGCGACCACGTAGACGGGGTCTCCGGTGGAGAGCGTGGGCCGGTAGGACCGCGAAATAGAGGCGTCGAGCACCCGGAAGCGGTAGATCCGGGGCTTGACCTTCATGGTCGGCCACGGCACGCCGTTGACCATGATGATGTCCCCCCACAGGCCTTTGACGTCGTTGTCGTTGTAGGCGAGCGAGCCGTCGGCGTTGAACATGGCATCCGAGATCATCAGGGGCACGTCGAATTCCCCTTGCGGCAGTTGGGCACGCTCATACTTGTCGGACAGGGGGTAGAAGGCCGCGAGTCCTGAATAGACGTTCTGGGCGGTGATGTGATGCTTGTGGTCGTGGTACCAAAGCGTCCGGGCCGTCTGCCAGTTGGGGTACCGGTAGTTCTTGACGTTGCCCGGGACGGTGATGTCGTTGGCGTAGCCGTCGTACTGCGGCAGCGACGCTGAGCCGTGCAGGTGGGTGACGGTATCAAAGCGGGCCGGCTGAACCAGCCCGGCGGCGGGCAGCGCGTTGCGGATCCGCACCTCGATCCGGGTGCCCTGGGTGGCCCGGATGGTGGGGCCGGGGAAGATGCCGTTGTAGCCCGCGACGGTGGTGTTCAGTCCGGGCAGGAAGTGGGCCTGGCCGAGCTTCTGGGTAAGGGCGTACCGGGCGAAAGGACGGGCCGGGTCGCCGCCGTCGAAACCCGTCTGAAAGGGGACCAGCTCGGGCGGGCGGCGAAACACTCCCGCATAGGGAACAGGCATGTTCTGCGGTGCAAGAAGACTGGCGGTGACCGGCGTCGCGGCCGGCGCGGTGGTGCCCGTCGTCGGGATGTCGTCGTCGCCGCCTTTGAAACCGGCAAGGCCGAGGGCGCCGACAGCGCCCAGTTTGAAAATTTCTCGTCGTGTAGTCATGGCCCCTCCAAGTGGGCAATAGTGCTGTATACCGTGTCGGAAAGTGGCTTTCCAACAAGTGAGGAAGCCGGCTGGCGGACCGTAGCGGCCCCGCCAGCCGGCGTTCTCAGACTGCTGTTACAGTGCTGTTCCCGTGGTGAATGTCCACGAACGGCTGGGCAACGGGTTGCCTGCCAGATCGCGGATCCGGGTGGTGCCACCGGTGATGATGACCCTGTACTGCGTGCTGGCGAGAAGCGTCGCACTGGGGTTGATTGTCAGCACCCTGGTTGTGGCGTTGTACGTCACCGCGACCGCGATGTCGGCCCCGGTGGAGGCCCGCACGATCCGGACGCTGCCGGCAGCGGCGAATCCGGTGATGGGCTCACTGAACGTCACCGTCGTGTTGCTGTTCCGCAGCACCCCTATGGCTCCCGAAGCGGGGGTCGTGGAGGTGATGACCGGAAGAGGTCCCGACGTGAACGTCCACGTGCTCGTCGCCATCGTGTTGCCCGCAAGGTCACGGACGCCGGAGACGGTCACGGTGTAGAGGCGGTCTGCCGGAAGCGTTGCGACCGGGTTGAGCGTCGCGACGCGGGTCAGCGAATTGTAGGAGACGACGGCGGCGATCGCCGTGGTGCCCTGCCGCAGTTGGAAGTTCGTTCCCGTCACCCCCGTCACCGCTTCGCTAAACGTTGCCGTCACGTTGGCGCCCTGGCTGACCGACAATGCCCCCGGTGCAGGGGACCGCGCGGTCAGGGTGGGAGCCACGAATTCGGTACGTGGTGTCACCGCTGCGGTGCGGGCTGAGAATCCGCCCGTACCCACTGCGTTGACTGCGGCGACGTCGAACGTGTACGCCGTCCCGTTGGTCAGGCCCGTCACGAGGACGCTTCCGACGTTTCCGGTGACTGCCTGCGTCTTGATCAGGGCAGTTCCGGCGAAGGCCCGCACCGAGTAGCCGGTGATGGGCGATCCGCCGGTGTTCGTCGGAGCGGTCCACCTCACGGTCACCGAGGCATTCCCTGCCGTGGTCGTCCCGATGGTGGGCGCTCCCGGTACGGTTGCCGTCGTCGGGCTCACCGTGTTGGAGAGTGCCGAGAACGGGCTGTCACCGAGGGCGTTGCTGGCCAGCACCTGGAACCGGTACTGGGATCCGTTGGTCAGGCCGGTTACCACCAGGCTGGTGGCGCCTGCCGGAGCGGTGCGCAGGGCACCGACCTGGACGCCGGCCGGGTTAGTCGTCACGTCGAGCACCTTCACGGAAAAGGCGTCGGCAGGCCCGACCGTCGGGGCCGTCCAGCGAACCGTTGCCTGCCCGGGGCCGGCGGTTGCCGTGCCGATGACCGGAGCGCCTGGCAGTACGGTGTCGGAGAACTGCAGGAACTCGATGTTGCGGATCGTATCCGTGCCATCGACTCCAACGTTGTCCACCACCGTGGTGGTTGAGCCAGCCGAACCGATGGTGCCGGTGCCGCCTGTCGTGGTGATGGTGTAGTTGGCCCGCGGTCCGGAGAAGATCGCGACGTCCCGGTTGCCCGCGGTTTCGAGGGCGGTGGGGGTGACGAGTTCGCGGACAGCCACCAGGTTCCCCGGGTTGACGACGCCGGCCGCTACTGCGGCCGCCAGGGTCTGCGGGTTACCTGCCTGGTACGGGCGCTCCATGAGGTCGGTGGTGCCGATCTCTGCGCCCGCGTTGTCCCGCACGCTGATGCGGATCTTCAGGTACCGGTCGCCGTCGATGACGTCGTTGCCGCCCCTGCCCTCGAGCTTGTCGCTGCCGAGGCCGCCGACAAGGATGTTACCGTCGCCCCAGACCGGACCGGTCAGCGGGCAGACGCCCATCGGTGAGAGTGCCTCGACCGGCGCAAGCGGGGTGGTCGGTGCCGGCAGGATAGCCTGCAGGCCGGCGATCCGGTTGATGCCCGTCTGGTCGAGGACGTCGCAGCCACTGAAGCCTGCACCACCTACGGTGCTGGGCACTGCGTCGTCGCCACGGATGACGTCGTCGAACTTGGAACCGGAGTTGGCTTCCACTTCCTGCCACCGGTCGCGGTTGACCACGACGGGCAGCGGAACACCAACGAGGTTGTTGTTGATCTTCATGTCGTCGTCGGCTGCTACGGTGTCGTACTGGTGCGTGGCCCAGTCGAAGCCGGCAGCACCGGCGTAGCGGTCGATGGCCGCGTTGGACGTCATGATGTCGTCGCCACCCTCGGCGTCGTAGTCGTTCTCGCCAACCTGTCCAACGAAGATGTCGTTTCCGGGCTTCGTCTGGGCCGGGTCGTCGAAGAACGGAGCACCGTGATCGCCGATCAGCAGGTCCTGGCCGGAACCGCCTTGGATCCAGTCATCGCCGCCGTCACCGAACGTCGCATCGGCACCGTCACCGGACTGCACGAAGTCGTTTCCTTCGCCGGCAAACGTTTCGTTGTCGTTGGCGCCGCCGTTGGTGAAGTCCTGGCCGTCGCCGCCCATGTTGATGTCGTCTCCGATACCGGAGTTGAGGTAGTCGTTACCCGGACCGCCCTTGAGGACGTCGGCCCCGGACAGATCGGTGATCCTGTCGTTGCCGTCGCCGCCGAGTGCGATGTCGTCGCCGCCGTTGCCTTCAATGACGTCGTCGCCTTCGTTGCCGAGGAACGTGTCGTTGTCGTTGCCGCCGGTGACCCGGTCAGCGTTGGCGGTGCCGTTGTACACCGATTGGCCGTTGATGCCGCTCGGATCGACCGTGTTCTTCTCCATGTACTGGATGGTGCCGTCCGGCTTGCGCAGGAGCAGCAGGTTCTCCTTGCACTCGCTGGTCGGGTCGTCGGCGACCGTGGCCCCCGAGGCCGTGTAGCCGGCCGGTGTACCGGCCAGGTTGCCCAGCTGGAACTTGCAGTCGGCGGTTCCGAAAGCATCCGCCTTGAGCGAGTGCGCATTGGTGTTGCGCATGATCATCTCCGCGAAGGAGTTGCTCTCCAGCTGCGACCGCAGGTTCATGCCCGGCGTGCGCGCCAGGTAGTACAGGCGGTCACCGTTCTGCAGGTCGGTCATCTGGTTCTCGAACACGTAGTTGAACGTGCTGCCCAAGAGTCCGCCGAAGAGGTTGGTCTTCTCCGCCAGGCCGCCAACCCAGAGGTCGACCCGGTTCAGGCCGGTCTCCTGAGTGGCCCACGGTCCGGCACTGTTCATGAAGTCGCTCATGTCAGCCGTGGGAGGAGTCGCCAGGGTGCCCGGATCGACGATTGCCTTGGCCGCTGCCCGCTTGCCCGCCAGCGTGGTTTCGCTGGTGATGGTCGGGTAGGTGCCGTAGGCGGCAACAAAGTTGACCAGCGATTCCGGGTGCTTGAGGTTCTGCCCGAAGTCGGCCCAGCTCGTATACGGAGCCAATTGAGCGTCGCCCGTGGCGTCGTTGATCTGGCGCCGCAGCTCATTGAGCGGCGGGACGCCTTCGGAACGTGCACGGGTCATGTTGATCGTCGCCAGGTCCAGGGGAAGACCCAGCAGGTTGTTGCGCAGCGTGCCCGTCACGAACTCGTCGAGTTCGTTGCCGACCTGGTCGCTCATGCCCATGACGATGCTGCCTGCGGCCTCTTCCGAGGTCAGGGACCCCGCCGATCCGCCGTTGGTGTACTCGGGCGGGTTCAGGAAGCCATGGAGCAGGGAAATGGAGTTGTCGGTGCCGTCCGCGTTGGTGCGCGAGATCGTCTCCGTCAGCATAGAGTGGCCGAAGCGGTAGACCGCGTGGGCGAACTCCGCCCTCACGGCCGCGTTGAGGTCCGTGTGGTAGACGTGGAAGGGCTGGATCGCGGGTTGGACCTTGCGGCCGAACTCCTCGAACACCAGGTGCTGGTATTCCATTTCCGTGACGAACCGTGCCGCCTGGAACAGGCGTTCGCCGTTCCAGCCGTTGGCACCGGCAGCCAGCTTCCACTCCGCCAGTGCGGCGACGCCCTTGGCCGAAGTGTCGTTGGTCAGGGTGTTCTCGATGTCCGCGACGAGCCGGTCATGCTCGGAGTGGAACACCTGGTGGATGGTGGTCAGTCCGATGTTTTCGTTGACGCGGCCGTCACCGGCACAGAAGTGCGCGTTGAGCATTTCGTCGTCGTAAGTCCCGGCGGGCTGGTTCGCAAAATCTGCCGAGGCCGTGTTGTCGCTGTCCGGGGTGGGCGCGACGGGCGGCGTGGCAGGGTTGTGGTCCGCGTCCTGCGGCGACGGGTCGGCGTTGTGCGCGATGTCGGTCAGGAACGGGGTGTCGAAGTACCGCACGTTTGCCGGCACCGGGACAGGATTTGCCGTGTTGCCCTCAACGAGTCCGGTCAGCGTGACGTACTGCGGCAGGCCCCGGGCGGGGCCGGGGATGAACTTGCCGTACGGGTCAGCTGCGATCATCGGGATGTTGGTGACGTCCTTGTCCTCGAGCTTGAGGCCAAGGAAGATCGCTGCTTGCGACTTGACGTCCGCCCACGTGGCCATGCCGCCGGCGGTGGGGCCGGCAGGACCGCCCAGGAGCTTGCCGGTTGAAACCGGCCTGCCGGCGGCGTTGTTGATGTACTCCCGCAGGAACACCTGGTGCGAGGGGTGGGACGTGTAGGTCTGGGACTGGTCCACGTAGGGCGAGTCCGTGTTGGCGGCTTCCTGGACGTCATCCGCGGTGCCGAGGATGCCGTCGTTGCCGGGCTGGTTCTGGGCCCGGGTGAGGACCATGAACGCGTTCGGGCTGTTGGGGGCCACTTCGTCACCGGTACCGGCCTTGCCATCAGGGCCTACGGTAATCAGCGGGTCGTCGGCCTTGAGCGGCACGAACACCGTTCCGCCGCCCTTGACCGTCTGGTCCACGCCGTGGTCGAAGAACTGACCGAACAGGGTGAACAGGGAGTTGTACGGCGGGGAGAGGCCGACGTCGGTGGTGACGTTGGGGATGAACAGCGTGTCACCCGTGGGGACGCAGCCGGCCGGCACAGCCTCGACCGGCGGAGTCGCCAAGGGGTCAGGATCAGTGGTGCAGGGGAACAGACCGGGGTTGCCCTGGGTCCGGACCGGGAACCCGGCAGCAGCCACGGCGGCTGGATTGGTGGAGGTCTGGTCCACGATCAGATTGCTGATCTGGCGGGGCTGGGCGTCGAACACATTGCCCGACTTCTGTGCGTAGGAGGACGTGCCGGCAGGGCCGAACCCTGCGGGGACGGCGTCGGCGGTGTTAAACGACGGCGTCGCGTGACGCGGGAATAGCTGATCGGCGGCCCCATACGTTTCGCGGCCCTTGATCAGGTTGTTGCAGGAGCCGTCAACCGTACGGAGGCCGTAGGAGGTGAGGGCGTCCGGGATCTGGTTGGGGCCTGGCCCGACCAGCGCCCCGCAAGGGCCGGTCGCCGACGTCGTATTCGCGACGTGCGCCTCGGCGATCTTGATTTGCTTGAGGATATAGGCCAGGTCGGCCGCGGTGACGGTGAAGCCTGCGCCGACGGGTGCCGGCGCGGCGCTGGCGCCAAGCGCCGTTGTGGTGAGTCCAACAAAACTGAGCAAGGTCATCGCTGTCCCTGCCGCTACTGCGCGGGTCGGCCGGCTAAAGGCACGTCTTTGGCCTTCAACCTTCCTGCATGCGAACAAATTCATTGCACACCTGCCTCTTAGAGTGAGTGATGGTGCAACAGTGCTGGGTGATTCCTTGGGGAAAACTGGGACCGGTCGGTAACTTCGGATCCGGACCGCAGTCCGGTGCTTTCCGGGGCCTCTGGCCACCCGGACCATGCTCTGGGGCTACGTGCGCAGACGCTTTGGGCTACTCGCCCTGTGCTCGACGGCGCTGCCGCAGCCTACGCGGGAACGACTGCACGGGCGTACTGTCGACGAATAACGGCCGAGTAACGGATACCCCCCGAGGACCCGTTTTTTTGGCCTCCGCTACCTGAGGCCGGCGCACAGCAGATCCCCAGCTTGCGCCAAGGTGGTGCTGGTAATGGTGGCCCGCACAGGAGCTGGACGGTGCACTCGATAGTGGCGGCATAGGCCCCCGGGTTGCCTGGGCAGACCCGGGGGCTTTGCGACCGTTTGACCCTTCTGGACCAGCGGGCGACGGTGGGCGCTCGAATGCCGCTGGCTGGCCGAGCCGCGAGCAGCGAGCTTGAGGGACAAGGGCACCCTGGCTATGTGCCGGCTACACCCACTGCGTTCCTTCGCCGTGGGCTCGTCGCTCGGGAACCGCCAGAGCCGCGGCGAAACCTGATGAGTCCGAAGTTCTTCTCAGGAATTGCCATGGCAAAATACCAAACCATGCCGAGGGGCAGAATGATCAAGCTTGTGATGAGTGTGTAGAAAGGCATCAGCAAAAGCCAGCGATTCCGATTTTTCCAGTGGATGCCATAAATCATGCCGAAGTAAAGAACGGCCGCGGCCAGCAGTGACAGCCCGGGATGCACGAGCGCTTCCCACCGAAGAAGGAGAAAAGCAAACAGTACGACGCTGCCGTATGTCCAGAAGAACGGATGCCAAAAGCAGAAGCGGATATTCACAATATACAAGCGGAATTCCCCGCCCGCCCAGGCCAGGCGCTGCCGCCACCAGGCCCGCAGCGTCGCTGGTACCTCCGTGTTCACGGCGAACGGAATGTGTGTCATACGGTATCCAAGGCGCTCACCGAGCAGTCCTGTCTCAACATCATTCCCCTGGAAGAAGAGTGAATGCTGCGCCATGATGGCACGCATTGCGGATGTTGTTCCTGCGTGGCATGCCCCGCTCAGAAGCCACGGCATGACGAACCTGAGGCGCATGGCCAGGCGGTACTCATGCCGCTGCAACTGGACCAAGGCGGGACCCTCCGCCTGCGGCACCAGTTCAATGGAGGCGACATCGTCACCCCGCCTCCGAAGCTCTCCCACCAGCTCTGACAGCGGGCGGACCGACGTCGTGTCCGCATCCAGACATACGACGAATTCAGCGTCAACGGCAGATTCCAGTGCGTCCCGAATGACTCGGTCACGGACTGTACCGCCAGTTCGGCGACCAGTTCCGGCAGAAGGCGCAACGTAATCGCTGAGGAATACCCGGAAACCATGAGTCGTCGCAATTTGGTCGAGCGACTGCCTGAAGCCGTCGGACTCACCGGAGGTCGTACAGAGGATGACCTGGGAGCCGTAGCTGTGGAGAAAGTCGACGTTTGTCAAATAGCGGATATCGCCATAGATGGGAACCAGCACGTCGAATGACAAACCCTGAAGCGACTCACTGCCGGCTTCCCGGACCGCCGTTCCGAAGCGGCTGCTGCGGGCCGCCCCGACAGCGTCAACTAAGACTGCGAGAAGTGGCAGTGCCAAGAGCGCCAGAAGAGAGGCTGTCCAGTCCATCGTTTACCTTTCCGGCCGTATTGAATTCGAGGGCCTCGCGAACGAGTGCAGGATGCGCGCCGTGATCGACGAGCTCGCGAAGAAGTTCCAGTGCAGGGTCAATCGGATAGGTTCCAACATCGACCTTCAGGATGCGCGGATGAGGCGTGGCGTAGTGGGTTTCGCGCATGTCGAAAAGTTCCTCGGACATCTTTTCGCCGGGACGCAGGCCGGTGTACTCAACTGCAGGCATCGGGCAGTCAACCATTTCGACGTACCGGCGCAGCAGCGACTCGATCCGCACAGGGGCGCCCATGTCCAGCACGTACGTTTCCCCGCCGGAACCGAGGCAAGCGGCTTCGATCACCAGGCCGGCTGCTTCGGGGATGGTCATGAAGTAGCGTGCGACACCGGGATCGGTGATCCGGATCGGCTGTCCCCTCTCAATCTGAGTCATCAGCGTGGGCAGGAAGGAGCCTCGGCTGCCAAGAACATTTCCAAACCGGACACTTGCCAGTTTGGTCTCTGAGGTGCCGGCATACTTGCCGGCCACGTGCTCGGCGAGCCTCTTGGACCATCCCAATGCCGATGTCGGATTGGCCGCCTTGTCTGTGCTGATGTTGACAACCCTGCTGACACCTGCAGCAATTGCTGCTCGGACTACGGACTGGGTTCCAAAGACGTTGGTCTTGACTGCTGCCTCAGGTGCCCGCTCGAGAAGCGGCAGGTGCTTGTGGGCTGCGGCATGAAAGACGACATCCGGGTGGACCTCCTGCATGATGCGCCGCATGAGCTGTTCGTCCCGGATGTCGGCCAGCCGGTACACGTCGTCGTCCAGCAGCGCCAGGCCTTCCAGATCCATTTGCAGGTTATAAAGGGCGAACTCGTCGTCGTCGATGCAGAAGACCTTGCCAGCTTCCAGCGTATGCATCTGGCGCACGATCTCTGAGCCGATGGAACCCCCGGCGCCCGTCACGAGGATGGTTCTGCCTTGGATCAAAGCTTTCGCAGCAGACCCGTAAACGTGCATCGACTCTCTGCCAAGTAGTCGGTCGGCCCAAATCTTTTCCATCGCACTGCCCCCATGTTCACAAAATTGTTCGGCTTCTTATTGAGCAAATTCATCGCAGGACAGATCTCTTCGGCTCCGCCAGGAGGCGGCCGAACGCAAATGAATAACCCGCATGCCGCAGGGCCGTGACCCTGGAATCCGTTGGTTTTCCCCCACTGAGACCTTCCACCCCAACAACACACGGCTTCTTTCTCGGCAACACGAGTAGCTGGTACCTGTAAATGAGCGTGAGCGCTACTTGGTAAGGAGGACTTGCCTACGGGCACCGGCCGGTCAATTGCTTGCGGCGCTCCGATCAAGCTGATAGGCCTGACGGTAAGGTGCAGAGTGGCAGATCAGCACGCCGCCCCATCCGGGTGGTGGTTGCAGAAGGGAAGTTCACGTGACTCGCAAGACTCCTCACATCGAGGAACCGTCCGAAAAGGATCTCGTCGTCGGAGACGGGCCGAAAAGCTGGGCCGCCGGCGTCCCGGGCGTGTACCACTCCATGAAGCCAGCCATCGAACAGATGGGGCTGAACCGGACCCGCAAGACCGTCATGGCGATGAACCAGAAGGACGGCTTCGACTGTCCGAGCTGCGCGTGGCCGGATCCCCACCACCGCAAGGCATTCGAGTTCTGCGAGAACGGGGCCAAGGCGGTCACCTGGGAAGCGACCCCGGTGGTGGTTCCCGAAACTTTCTGGGCCGAGAATGCCGTCAGCGACCTGCGCAGCCAGACCGAGTACTGGCTTGGCATGCAGGGCCGCCTGACCGAACCGGTGTACAAGGCCGCCGGCGAGGACCACTACAAGGCGGTCAGCTGGGACGAGGCGCTCCGGCTCGTGGCCGACAAGCTCAAGGGTCTGGACTCCCCCGACCAGGCGGCGTTCTATACGAGCGGCCGGACCTCGAACGAGGCTGCCTTCCTCTACCAGCTCATGGTCCGCGGCTACGGCACCAACAACCTGCCGGACTGCTCCAATATGTGCCACGAATCCTCCGGCTGGGCCATGGGCCAGACCATCGGCATCGGCAAGGCGACGGTCAGCTTCGACGACTACGCCAAAGCCGACCTGATCATTATCATGGGCCAGAACCCCGGCACCAACCACCCCCGGATGATGACCGAACTCGAGGCGTGCAAGCGCAACGGCGGTGAGATCGTGGCCGTCAACCCCCTCCCCGAAGCGGGCCTGCGCCGGTACAAGAACCCGCAGCAGGTCAACGGGGTCGTCGGTCACGGCGTCCAGATCGCGGACCAGTTCCTCCAGATCCGGATCGGCGGGGACATGGCGCTGCTGCAGGCCGTGTCCAAGCGCGTGCTCGACGCCGAGGCCAAGAACCCCGGGACGGTCCTGGACCACGCCTTCCTGGCCGAACACTGCGAGGGGCTCGAGGAGCTCAAGGAACACCTCGCCGGGCTGGATGAAGGCACAGTGCTTGAGGCCACGGGCCTGCGCAGCGAGGACATCGATGAGCTGGCCGCCCGCTACCTCAAGGCCGAGAAAGTCATCATCACCTGGGCCATGGGCATCACCCAGCAGAAGAAGGGGGTTGCCACCATCAAGGAGATCATCAACCTCTTGCTGCTGCGCGGCAATATCGGCAAGCCAGGCGCCGGCGCCTCCCCCATCCGCGGGCACAGCAATGTGCAGGGCGACCGGACCATGGGCATCTGGGAGCAGATGCCGCAGTCCTTCATGGAGGCCCTCGGCGAGGAGTTCGACTTCGAGCCGCCCCGCGAACACGGCGCGGACGCCGTCGAGACCATCAACAAGATGCGCGCAGGCGAAATCAAGGTATTCGTCGCCCTGGGCGGCAACCTGGTGGGTGCCATCTCGGACACGAACGCCGCCGAGGCTGCGATGCAAAACACGGAGATGACGGTGCAGATCTCGACCAAGCTGAACCGCTCGCACACTGTGACGGGCCGCGAGGCCCTGATCCTCCCCACGATGGGCCGGACCGAGATCGATATCCAGGAATCCGGTCCCCAGTTCGTGTCGGTGGAGGACACCGTCTGCGCCGTGCACCCGTCCTGGGGCAGCGTCGAGCCGGTGTCCCACCATCTGCTCTCGGAGCCGGCCATCGTGAGCCGGCTGGGCAAACTCCTGGTGGGCGACAAGATCAGGGCCGACTGGGACGGCTATGAGAAGAACTACGACCTCATCCGGGACCATATTTCGCGGGTGGTGGGCGGCTGCGAGGACTACAACCAGCGGATCCGGCAGGAAGGCGGGTTTGTCCTCGCCCACGGTCCCCGCGACTCCCGCACTTTCCCCACGCCCACCGGCAAGGCCGTGCTGACAGCCAATGATCTTGAACTTGTCGAACGGCCGGAGGGAACCCTGATCCTGCAGAGCATGCGCTCCCACGACCAGTTCAACACCACCATCTACTCGCACAACGACCGCTACCGTGGCATCAAGAAGGGCCGCCATGTGGTGTTCGTGAACCCTGACGACATCGCCGAACTCGGCCTTGCGGACGGGCAATATGTGGACGTCCGCGGCGTATACGACGACGGTGAGGAACGCGTGGTGCGCAAGTTCCGTGTGGTGTCGTACCCCACGGCACGCGGTTGCGCTGCTGCCTATTACCCCGAAGCCAACGTGCTGGTGCCGCTGAACCACACGGCCGAAGGCAGCAACACGCCAGTCTCGAAGGCAGTCATCGTCCGGCTCGAGCCGAGCCTGGGCCAGACACCCGACGGCGCGGCAACAGCCCCTGCCCGGGTGGCGTCGCCCTAGTAGGCACCCGGTTCCACTGGCCGGGGCCGCGGGACATGCCCAGCCCCCGCCCCGGCCACTGGACTTAAGACCACCATGCCCACCCCTGCGCCCGAGCAATGAGCATGTCCACGGGGCGCCCCACGGCCACCCCACCGCCCCCGCGGGACATGCCCAGCCCCCGCCCCGGCCACTGGACATAACACCACCATGCCCACCCCTGCGCCCAAGCAATGAGCATGTCCCACGGAACGGATCTGAAAAATGCGGAAAGGCCGCGCCCCATGGGGGACGCGGCATTTCCCGAGAAGTCTTGGCGCTACTGGGCCCTCTTGGTCCAGCCTTCTTCGTCCGGGCCGCCGGACTCGCCGTGCTCACAGAGCTCAATGACTTTGTTCGACGCGGCGTGCACCGCCTCCTGGGTGCCCTTGCGGCCGTTGGTGGATGCAGTGCCCGCCGCGTAGCCCACGATGAACGCGCTGATGGCATCCGCGTGCGGCCCGACGGCTTTAACGGATTCGTCGGCGACCTGGACGATCTTTTCGTGGTCGACTTCCAGGTCAAGAATCTGCAGGGCCTGGATGAGCCGACTGCTCCAATGCCGCAGCGAGCTGTCTTCGTCTCGGGACAACGTCATTGCTACTCCTTCTCGCGGGGTGAATGGATCGTCTAACCCTCAAGGGTTAGCACCCGGCCCGGCGTTGCGCAACGCGACACAGCGTCCGGCGCCCCGGCCGGCCCCTCAGCTCCAGAGCGCCACATGGAACTTGGACCCCCGCCGTTCGAGCCCTCGCGAACCGCCGGGAGCCACCATGGCCGCGGTGGCGTCGGCGGTGCCGGCAAACCGTTGCAAAGTCCGTGCCATGGAGGTGGCCCGGTGGCGGTCAAGGATGCTGGCCCACCAGAGCCCGGCGACCGGCGTCCCGGCCACCGGAACGCGGACCAGGGCACCGCTTCGGATTTCAGCCCGGACGATGTGGCCGAGCGCCATCATGGTTCCCTCACCGGCCCTGACGGCAGCGAGGGCCTCCGTTTCGCTGCTGAGCCGGACAATCTCCGGCGCCACGCCCTGGGACGCCAGCCAGCGTCCTTCTTCACTGGCGGCCTGGATGCCGGCGGGTCCGGCAAACCACGGCCGGGCCAGCAGTTCGGACAGCGCCACTGGCCCGTGGTACGAGGCAAGGGGATGCCCGGCGGCCGCCACGACGACCCGCTGGTACCGCAGGAACGGGACGGAGTCGATGCCGACGTCGCCCGTCCCGTTGACAGCCAGTCCGTTGGCGACGGCGCCGTTGGGAGCGGCTGGCCGGGCGCCCAGGGCGATGTCATAGACGCGTTCCAGCATCAGCGACACAATGTCCTCCGCTTGCTCAACGACCACATCGACAGAGGCGCCGGGAACGCGGCGGGTGAACAGATCCAGGAGGCGACCGGCAGCGTGCTCCGCAAAAGGCGCCGTCGCCACGATTTTCAGGCGCCCGGTCTCGGTCTGGGCATGCGCCACCTCCCACCGGGCCTTGTCCGCCAGCCCCACGATGTCCTGGGCGTATTCGGCGAGCGCCCTGCCCCCCGGGGTCAACGAAATTCCGCCGTGGGCGCGCACAAAGAGCGGGTCACCCAGGTCCTGCCTGAGGGCGGCAAGCGCCGTCGACACTGCCGGTTCGCTGACTCCGAGGTGGGCAGCGGCTGCGTGGAGTGAGCCCAGTTTGGCAACCAGGGCGAACGTGCGCAACTGTGCCAATGTCATCGCCACGGCTTCATAACCTTTCGCTTATGACGATATTGACATCCCGGTTAGGCCGGGGCAAGACTGACCTCAATCCGGCGCTAGACAACCGCTACGCCATGCCGCCGGCCCTTCGGAGTGAGGTAGGGATTATGCAGATTCCAGCTCCATTTGACTACGTGCGCGCCACTACCGTGGACAACGCCCTGGAACTTCTCGCCCGGTACGGCCCGGACTCGCGCGTCGTGGCCGGCGGTCACAGCCTTCTGCCGATGATGAAGCTTCGCCTGTCCCGGCCCGAATGGCTGATTGACATCAATGACCTCTACGAGCTGGACTTTGTCCTCCGTGACGGCAACAAGCTGAGGATCGGCGCCCTGACCCGCCACACCACCTTGCTGGAATCGGACGAGGTCGCAGCGCTGTTCCCCATTGTGCGGGACGCCGAATTGCGGATCGCCGACCCCGTGGTGCGCAACCGCGGCACGATTGGCGGCTCGCTGTGCCAGGCCGACCCCGCCGAGGACCTCTCCACCGTTTGTGATGTCCTGGGTGCCGAGGCCGTGATCCGCGGACCGGGCGGCGAGCGCACCCTCACCATGCCCGAGTTCCACCGCGGACCCTACCAAACCGCCGTCGGACAGGATGAGCTGCTCTGCGAACTCAGGTTCCCCATCGTCCCCCGTTCGGGCAGCGCCTACGAGAAGGTCGAACGCCGGGTGGGCGACTGGGCCGTCGGTGCCGCAGGCGCCGCCGTCTCCCTCGCTGCGGACGGAACGATTGACGACGCCGCCGTCGGCCTCACCGCGCTGGGCCTTGACCATACGGTAGCCGAGGCCGCGGGGGCGCTTCGCGGCAGGCGCCCGGACGAGGAGCTGTTTGCCGAGGCCGGCAGGCTGGCGGCCGCCGCCTGCGATCCGGTGGCTGACCAGCGCGGCCCCGTCGACTACAAGCGGCATCTCGCCGATGAGCTCACCCAACGGGTACTGCGGCGGGCCTGTGCCCGCGCCGCCCAGATGCAGGAAGGCTGAAGCCGATGCAGATCAGCATGACCGTGAACGGCACCGACGTCACGAGCGAGATTGAGCCCCGGGTGCTCCTGGTCCACTACATCCGCGAGGTCCTGGGCCTCACCGGTACGCACTGGGGATGCGACACAAGCAACTGCGGGACGTGCGTGGTCCTGATGGACGGACAGCCCGTGAAGTCCTGCACCGTCCTGGCCGCCATGGCCGCGGGGCACGACATCCGCACCGTCGAGGGGCTGGCCAGCGGCGGCACCCTCGACCCCGTCCAGCAGGGTTTCATGGAAGAGCACGGGCTGCAGTGTGGCTTTTGCACCCCGGGGATGATGCTCACGGCCCGCGCGCTGCTGGATATGAATCCCCACCCGGACGACGCCGAGATCCGGCAGGCTATTTCCGGGCAGATCTGCCGGTGCACGGGCTACGCCACGATTGTCCGCTCAGTTCAGTGGGCCGCCGCCCATCCGGCCGGCTCCGGCCTGGCCGACACGGACACCGCCGTCCCGGATGCCCGCGTCCCGGATGTCGCCACGGAGACAGAGGACTCAGAGGTGAAGGCATGACCGTCATCCATGAGCGGCCGTCCAACCCGGCCGCAGGCGACGAGGACCGTCCGATCGGCTACGGCCGCATCCAGCGGAAGGAAGACCCGCGCTTCGTACGCGGCAAGGGCCACTATGTGGATGACATCGTGCTGCCGGGGATGCTGCATGGCGCCATCCTGCGGGCGCCCGTGGCGCACGCCCGGCTCGTCTCGATCGACACCACCAACGCCCTGGCGCATCCGAAGGTGGTGGCAGTCATCACGGGCAAGGACCTCCTGGGCCTCAAACTCGCGTGGGCGCCGACGCTCTCCGCGGATGTCCAGGCCGTGCTGGTCACCGACAAAGTCCGGTTCCAGGGGCAGGAGGTCGCGTTTGTCGTGGCCGAGGACCGTTACGCCGCACGGGACGCCCTGGAGCTGATCGACGTCGAATATGAAGTCCTTCCCCCGCTGGTGGACGCCCGCAAGGCGCTGGACCCGGACGCCCCGGTGATCCGCGATGAGATCGAGGGCCGGACGGACAACCGGATCTTCGACTGGGAGATGGGCGACAAGGCCGAAACGGATGCGGTGTTCGCCTCCGCGGATGTTGTGGTCAGCCAGGAGATCGTCTACCCGCGGGTCCATCCCGCACCGATGGAGACGTGTGGCGCCGTCGCCGATTTCGACGCCGTCAACGGCAAGCTGACGCTCTACGAGACCACCCAGGCACCGCACGCGCACCGGACCCTGTTCGCGATCGTCGCCGGCATCCCCGAGCACAAGATCCGGATCGTCTCCCCCGATATCGGCGGCGGTTTCGGCAACAAGGTCGGGATCTATCCCGGCTACATCCTCGCCGTCGTCGGTTCGATCGTCTCCGGCCGCCCGGTCAAATGGGTGGAGGACCGCTCCGAAAACCTGATGTCAACCTCGTTCGCCCGGGACTACATCATGCAGGGCGAAATCGCGGCGACCAGGGACGGCAAGATCCTCGCCCTGCGCACCCACGTGCTGGCCGACCACGGCGCGTTCAACGCCACGGCCCAGCCCACCAAGAACCCGGCCGGATTCTTCTCCATCTTCACCGGCAGCTACGACCTCGCGGCCGCCCACTGCTCCGTCACCGGTGTCTACACCAACAAGGCGCCCGGCGGGGTCGCGTACGCGTGCTCGTTCCGGGTCACCGAGGCCGTCTACCTCGTGGAGCGGATGGTCGACATCCTTGCCCGCAAGCTGGACATGGACCCGGCGGAACTGCGGCTGAAGAACTTCATCAAGCCGGAGCAGTTCCCCTATGCCAACAAGACCGGCTGGGTCTACGACTCGGGCAACTACGAGGCCGCCATGCGCCTCTCGATGCAGCTCGCCGGATACGAGGACCTCCGCCGCGAGCAGGCCGAGAAACGCGAACGCGGGGAACTCATGGGCATCGGGGTTTCCTTCTTCACGGAAGTCGTCGGAGCCGGGCCAAGGAAGCACTTCGACATTGTGGGCCTCGGCATGGCCGACGGCGCTGAACTGCGCGTCCACCCCACTGGCAAGGCCGTGGTGCGCATCTCGGTGCAGAGCCAGGGCCAGGGCCACGAGACCACCTTCGCCCAGATCGTGGCGGAAGAACTCGGCATCCCGCCGGAGGACATCGAGGTGGTGCACGGGGACACCGACCAGACGCCGTTCGGCTTGGGCACGTACGGCAGCCGTTCGACGCCGGTCAGCGGCGGCGCCGTGGCCCTTGTAGCCCGGAAGGTGCGCGAGAAGGCGAAACTGATCGCCGGGGCGATGCTGGAGACCCGCCCCGAGGACCTCGAATGGGAAAAGGGCCGCTGGTTCGTCAAAGGCGATCCGAGCGTCGGCAAGACCATGGCCGAGATCGCCATGGGCGCCCACGGCACCGTTGCCTTGCCTGAGGGCGTGGACGGAAACCTCGACGCCGAGGTCACCTACGACCCGCCGAACCTGACCTTCCCGTTCGGCGCTTACATCTGCGTCGTCGACATCGATCCCGGCACGGGGCAGGTCAAAGTGCGGCGCTTCATCGCGGTGGATGACTGCGGCACCAGGATCAACCCGATGATCATCGAAGGCCAGGTGCATGGCGGGCTGACGGACGGTGTGGGCATGGCCCTGATGGAGATCATCGAGTTCGACGAGGACGGCAACTGCCTCGCCGGGTCCTTCATGGACTACCTGATCCCCACGGCCATGGAAGTGCCGGACTGGGAAACCGGATTCACTGTCACGCCCTCCCCGCACCACCCGATCGGGGCGAAGGGCATCGGCGAGTCCGCCACAGTCGGCTCACCGCCGGCGATCGTCAACGCTGTTGTCGATGCCCTGGCGCCGTTCGGCGTCACACATATGGACATGCCCTGCACCCCGGCCCGCGTCTGGGCTGCCATGCAGGGCCGGGCCCGGCCGCCGATCTGATGGCCTCCACCGCAGGATCCCTGGCCGCCAGGGCCGATGAACTCGCCGGCCGCCGCGAGCCGTTCGTCCATGCCACGGTGGTCCGCGCCCAGCATCCGACGAGCGCCCACGCCGGGGACACCGCCCTGGTGCTGCCCGGCGGAGAGATCCACGGCTTTGTGGGCGGAAACTGCGTGGAGGAGTCGGTGCGCGTGTACAGCCGGCAGGTCCTGGCCACCCAGGAACCCCTCCTGCTGCGGGTGCTGCCCGGAGAACCGTCCCGCACCGCGGAGGAAGGCGCCGTCGAGGTCACCAACCCGTGCCTGAGCGGCGGGGCGATCGAGATCTTCCTCCAGCCGCGGATTCCGGCGCCCCGTGTCGTGGTGGTGGGCACGACGCCGGTGGCGCAGGCCCTGGAAACGCTTGGCTCCGGCGTCGGCCTCGAAGTCGAACTGACGGACGGCGAATCCGCCGATCCCCGGGGGGACGACGCGGCATTGATTGTCGCCTCGCACGGCAAAGCGGAAGAGCGTGCCCTGGAAGCCGCCCTGCGGGCCGGTGTCCCCTACGTTGCCCTCGTGGCCAGTAGAACCCGCGGCGCCGCCGTCCTGGAATCCCTCGACGTCGACGACGCCCTGCGGCGGCGGGTTTTCACACCGGCCGGGCTGCAACTCGGCGCCCGGACCCCCGGGGAGATCGCCCTGTCCATCCTCGCCCAGCTGGTCGGTGAACGGTCCAGGGCGCGGCGCGCCGCCCCGCCCCTGGCGTCCGCTGCCGCGGCGGCCACGAGCTTCGGCACGGAGCCAGTACCATCGGAGCCAGTTCCATCCGAGCCGGCACCACCGGGGCCGGCGAGCGCGGTCGACCCGGTGTGCGGCATGTCTGTCCCGGCCCTCGAATCGTCCCTGCACCTGGTTCACGAAGGGGCCGCCGTCTACTTCTGCTCGCCCGGCTGCCGGGCCGCCTTCCGCAAAGATCCGGAACGCTATGCCGTTACGACCTGACCCGTTGCCGGCGGCAGGAAGCCCCGGGCCCCGGACCGCCGGCATCATCCTGGCCGCGGGCGGTTCCCGGCGACTGGGCCGGCCGAAGCAGCTGCTGCCCTACGGCGCCGGAGTGCTGCTCGATGCCGTCCTGGCGACTGCCCGGGACTGTGGCTTCGGCCAGACGGTGCTGGCCCTGGGCGGCGCAGCGGCCGACGTGGAGCGCACTGTGGACACCAGCGGCTGCGATGTGGTGCTCAACCCGGACTTCGGCGAAGGGTGCGCGTCCTCGATCGCCACGGCGCTCGCCGCCCTCCATCCGGGCACCAGCGCCGTCGTCCTGCTGCTCGGCGATCAGCCCGGTGTCCGGGCCGCGAGCGTCCGGGCAGTGCTTGGCGCCCTGCAGCCCACTCCTGCGCACACTGCCGGCATCGCGGTGTGCCGCTACGACGACGGCGTGGGCCACCCGATGGCGTTTGCCCGGCGCCTGCTGCCGGACCTGGCCGCCCTGCACGGGGACAAAGCCGTCTGGAAGCTCCTGGCACAGCGGGCGGACGACGTCGTCGAGGTCCGCACAGCCGGCCCCGTCCCCCCGGACGTCGACACCGAAGACGACTACCGGCGCCTCCTTGCCGGGCTGCTGGGGGCCCTATGACGGCGGCGGCGCGGGCCGGCGCGGAGGAGGACGTGCGGCGCCGGGTCCCGGATGTCGGATCGCTGATGGCCGCGCTGGACCGGGCCAACTACCTGGCCGACGTCGGACTGGCGACGGCCCTGTTCCTGGCTGTCCGCCTGCCGCAGCCCATCCTGCTCGAGGGCGAGGCGGGGGTCGGGAAGACGGAGGCCGCTAAGGCGCTGGCCGAGCTCCTCGACACCCCGCTGTACCGGCTGCAGTGCTACGAGGGAATCGACGCCGGTGAGGCCCTCTATGAGTGGAACCACCAGCGCCAGCTGCTCGGCATCCGGCTGGCCGAAGTCCGCGACACCGAGGTCACGGAAACGGACCTGTTTGCCTCCCAGTACCTGCTGCGGCGCCCGCTCCTGCAGGCGCTGGAACATCCCGGCCCGCGGCCTGCCGTGCTGCTCTTGGACGAGATCGACCGCGCCGACGCCGAATTCGAGGCCTTCACCTTTGAACTGCTGGCCGAATCCGCCGTCACCATCCCGGAGCTGGGCACAATCCGCGCCACCCATCCCCCCATCGTGATCCTGACCTCCAACCGGACCCGGGACCTTCACGACGCCCTGACCCGCCGCTGCCTGTACCACTGGATCGACTACCCGGGACCCGCCCGGATTGCCGAGATCGTGCGCCGCCGGGTTCCTGCCAGCAGCGGCCCACTGGCCCTCCAGGCCGCTGCCGTCATCACCCGGCTGCGCACCCTGGACCTCGCCAAGCCGCCCGGGATCTCCGAGGCAATCGACTGGGTCTCGGCCCTGGCCGTGCTGGGGGTGGAACGGATCGACCCCGGCACCACCGAGCAGACGTGGGGCTCCATCGTCAAGAACCGCGACGACCTCGAACTCGTCGGCTCCCGCGGCGCGGCCTGGCTCGTGGACGGCACCGATGGCTGAAGACCACGGCCCCGCCCAGAACAACAGTGCCACCGATCAGCCGCCGCAGCCGCCACTGGTCGAGGCCGCCGCCTTGTCCGCCGCGTTCGTCACGGCCATCCGGAGGGCCGGCCTGGCGACCTCGCCGGACCGGGCGGCGCGGCTCGCCGAGGCGCTCCACCTGATCCCCCCGGCCCGGCTTGAGCAGCTCTACTGGACCTGCCGCGTGGTGCTCGTGTCCGCCCGCGAAGAAGTGCCCGTGTTCGATGCCGTCTTCGCGGCCGTGTTCCCCGGGAACGCCGCCCCCGGCCAGCCGGGCAGCGTGCCCGGGGCGGCAGCGGCGCCGCCCGCGCCGGCCCTCCGGACCAGGCCCGCAGCGCCAGGGAGCCAGACGCCGGGCCCGGCCCCCGGCACGCCGCAGCGGCCGCGCCTGGCCTTCCCCGGCCGGGACGGCTCCGCGGAGGACGGCCGCACTGACCGGGAGGCCGTCCTTGCCATGGTTTCCGCAGACGAACACCTGCAGGCGACATCTTTCGCCGAGCTTTCCGCCGATGAAGTAGCGGCGGTACGGCGGCTGGCGGCGGCGCTGCAGCTCGCGACGCCGCTGCGCCTGAGCCGCCGCACGCGCACGTCGGCCCACAGCACGGCGAGCCTGGACGTCCGGGCGACAGTGCGCGCTGCCCGCCGGTCCGGGACCGACGCCCCGCTGCTGCTCTATGCCCGCCGGCGCGAGCAGCGCCGCAAACTGGTATTGCTCTGCGATGTTTCGGGATCGATGGAACCCTACTCCCGGGTCTTCGTATCCTTCCTGCAGGGCGCCGTGACCCGGGCCGGGGCGGAAGCCTTTGTCTTCTCCACCAGGCTGACCCGGCTGACACGGCAACTGGCCCTGCGTGATCCGGACCAGGCCCTGGCCCGCGCCGCTGTCTCCGCGCCGGACTGGGCCGGCGGAACCCGGATCGCCGAATGCCTCCGGCGCTTCGTCGACGACCACGGCCGCCGCGGACTGGCGCGGGGCGCTGTGGTGGTGGTGTTTTCCGACGGCTGGGCCTACGAGGATCCGGAACAGGTCGCGGCGCAGATGGCCCGCCTGCGCCGGCTCGCCCACCGGATCATCTGGGTGAATCCGCGCAAGGCAGCCCCGCAGTACCGGCCCCTCGTGGGCGGCATGGCGGCGGCCCTGCCCTACTGCGACGCCTTCGTCAGCGGCCACAGCTACCGGGCCTTGGCGCAGGTGGCTGCCGCCATTCGCGGCGAGGGGCCGCCTTCACAGGACACGCACGAACGAGCGAGAGGCAAGGAACCAGCCCATGCACATTGACAGCACGTTCTCGGTGGTCGCACCAATAAGCCAGGTGTGGGACACGCTGATGGACTTTGAACGGGTGGCCGGTTGCCTTCCGGGGGCCAGGATCCTGAACAAGCTCTCGGACGACGCCTACCAAGTGGGCATGACGGTAAAGCTCGGCCCGGTCACGATGCAATACAAGGGCCTGCTGAACGTCATTGAACGAAACGCCCCGGAACATCGTGCGGTCCTTGGCGGCAAGGCCCAGGAGACCCGCGGACAAGGCACCGCCGAGGCCACCGTCACCCTGGTGCTGGCCGAAGACGGAGCGGCCACACGGGGTTCCGTCAGCGCAGACCTGGCGCTGTCCGGCAAGGCAGCGGCCATGGGCAAGGGGGTGATCGGCAGCGTCACGGAGCAGATGATGTCGCTCTTCGCGAAAAATCTGCAGGCCATGCTCACTGAGGCAGCCCCCCCTGCGCAGGAAGCCCCTGCGGGACCGACCCCTGCGGCGGTCCCCGAACCCACCCCGGCTCCGGTCCCCGCGGCGGCCGCGGAACCGGTCCCTGTGCCTGTCTCGGCGGCGGCCGCGCCGGAACCGGCCCCTGCGCCTGTCTCGGCGGCGGCTGCGCCGGACGGCAGCCTGGATGCGCTGAGCCTCGCCAAGGGAATCGCGGCGGAGCAATTGTCCAGCCCGGTGAAGGTCCTCGGCGTTATCGCCGTCGTGGCGTGCATCGCGTACTGGGCCGGCCGGCGTTCGGCGTTCCGGCTGCTCCGGCTGTGCGGCAGGCTCTGAGGAGCGCCGATGCGTGATGTCCTCGCGGTCATGTTGCCCGACTGGCGAAGCGGTGCCACGGCAGGCCTGGCCACCGTTGTGAGCACATTCAGATCTGCGCCCCGGCTCCCCGGGGCCGCCATGCTGGTGACGGCCGGCGGCGAGGCCGTGGGCTCCGTCTCCGGCGGCTGCGTCGAGGGGGCCGTCTACGAGCTCGCCACCCAGGTCAAGGACGACGGCGAGCCGGCCCTGGTGCGCTACGGGATCAGCGACGACGACGCCTATGCCGTGGGCCTGACCTGCGGTGGAATCATCGACATCTTCGTCGAACCTGTCTCCCGGCAACACTTTGCCGAACTCGACGCCGTCGCCCAGGACATCACCGCCGGGCGCCGCGTGGGCGTCGCCACGGTCATCGAACACCCGGATGCCGGCCGTGTGGGGCGGCACCTGGTTGTCAGGCCCGACTGTTGCGAGGGTGACCTGGGCTCGGACCGGACCAACCGCGCCGTCGGCGACGACACCCAGGGTCTTCTCGCCGCCGGCCGGACGGGCATCCTGAACTACGGCGTGGACGGCGAGCGGCTGGACACCGGCATGCGCGTCTTCTTTGCCAGCTATGCACCGCCGCCGCGCATGCTCGTCTTCGGCGCCATTGACTTCGCCGCGGCGCTGGCGCGGCTGGGCGCGTTCCTGGGCTACCGGGTGACCGTCTGCGATGCGCGGTCCGTCTTCGCGACGCCCGCGCGATTCCCTGACGCCGCCGAGGTGGTCAACGCGTGGCCACACCGGTACCTAAGCGAGCAGTTTGCCCAAGGGCTGCTGGATTCCAGGGCTGTGCTCTGCGTCCTGACCCACGACCCGAAGTTCGACATCCCCGTCCTTGAGGTGGCCCTGCGCGGCAGCCCCGTGGCCTTTATCGGCGCCATGGGATCCCGGCGCACGCACGAGGACAGGATGGCACGGCTTCGGCAGACGGGACTGACTGAGGCCGAGTTGTCCAGGCTTCACAGTCCTGTCGGCCTGGACCTGGGCGCCCGCACCCCGGAGGAAACGGCGGTGTCCATCGCGGCAGAGTTCATCGCCCAGCAGTGGAACGGCAGCGGGGAGCCGTTGCGGCAGCTGGGCGAACGGATCCACCACGACGAGCAGTTGTGACTGTGTGGCCATGACGGCGGACGAGGCCCTGCGCTGGACGCTGGCGGTGCTGCTGCCGGCGGCAACGGGCTACTCGGTCGGGCAAAACTTTCGCGGAGCCGGGCCGGCGGTCCACTTTTATGTTCGCCGCCCAGGTTTCATGTTCGCCGCCCAGGCCGCCTGACCGCCGCTCCCCCTTTGCGTCTGATCCGACGCACCGGATTCCGGCTACCGCGCGGCGACCGACGCGGGAGCCAGCAGTTCGCGATACCGGGCGGCGTGCCGGCCGAGTTCGTCGGCGTCCACCCGGGGTGCCGAATGCAGGATGAGTGGCTGGGCCATCTCCAGGCCGCACAAGTGCGCGGTCGCGTCGAGGGGGCGCAGGAGCTCCTCCATCGTGAAGCGGTTGTGTCCTGCCGGCGCGTAGGACGATTCAGGGCCGCCGGTCGACAGCACCAGCTGGAGCCGCTTTCCGTGGAGGGCGTCGCCTCCGGCGCCGTACGCGAAGCCGTACGTAAGCACCTGGTCCATCCACTCCTTCAGGACCCCCGGGACGGAGTACCAGTGCCACGGGAACTGCCAGACGATGGTGTCGTGCCCGCGCAGCAACTCCTGTTCCCGGGCGGTGTCGAACCGCCGGTCCGGGTGGGCGGCGGAGAGGTCATGCACCGTCACGTGCTCCAGGTCCATGATGGCTGAGGTGAGGTGCGCGGTGATCCGCGAGCTTTCCAGGTCGGGGTGGGCAACAAGGACGAGCGTGCGCTGTGGGGTCATGGGAGGTTCGTGCTTCTTTCAGAGTCGGATTCAAGGCCGACCAGGGCCGAGCTGACCTGCCAGAGGCAGTCGATATCGGACTGGCTGTAGCTGCGTTTTGATGATTTCTTCGGAGTGCTGTTGGCAAAGTACTGGCCGGTGACGTTTTCGAGCTCCGGCGCCGAGGCAAGGTATATGGAGGTCCGGGCGCCCTGCTCCGGGGTCTTCATCCACCGCCGAACCAGCGGTGTCAGGAACTCTTGCAGCCGGCCCGGATCTTCGGCTCCGAACGCCGTCGCCACGACTCCGGGGTGGAGCACATTTGCGGTGACGCGGGTGCCGGAGAGACGTGCGGCGAGTCCGTAAGTGAACAAGACGTTGGCCAATTTCGACTGGTTGTACGCCCGCTGCCCCGAGTAGGACCGTTCGGCCAGCAGGTCCGCGAAGTCCATCCGGGCCATGGCCTGGGCGCCGGACGAGACCGTTACGATCCGCGCCGGTCCGCTCTCCTTCAACCGTTCAAGGAGCAGGTTGGTGAGCAGGAAAGGAGCAAGGTGGTTAAGGGCGAAGGTGTACTCAAGTCCATCCACGGTGACGCGGCGGGTGTTCCAGAATCCGCCCGCATTGTTGACCAGCACATCGAGGCGGTCCAAGGTATTCAGCACCTCCTCGGCCAGCCTGCGGACTTCCCGCTGGGAGGAGAGATCGGCGGTGAACACCTCGACGGGGGCCGACGCCACAGCGCGGATCTCCTCAGCTGCCCGAGATGCCCTGTCAGCATTGCGGCCGGTGATGGCAACCCGCGCACCCAGGGCGGCCAGACCCAGAGCCGTGGCCTTGCCGATCCCGCCGGTGCCTCCCGTGATCAGAACTGTCTTTCCTGCCATTGACAGCATTCGGTTCTCGCTCTCGGTGTTCGTTGCCGCAAAGCTGCACGCGTGGGGTGTAGACAGGTTTGTCTATACCGGGAACGAAGGTATCAGACAGAACTGTCTGTGCACAAGCAGCGGCCGGCCCTGCTCCGCCGCGGGGCATTCGGGTCGGCTGACGGGCTCCGCAGTGGCCGTCCGGGCGGCCGCCGGGCGTATGCTCTTGGCATGGCGAGATACTTCGATGTGCACCCCGAGAACCCCCAGCACCGTTCGATCCTCCAGGCGGTGGACATCGTGCGCTCAGGCGGCCTGATCGCTTACCCCACGGATTCCTGCTATGCGCTGGGCGCTCAGCTGGGTAACCGGGAGGCCCTGGACCGGATCCGGACCATCCGGCAGTTGGACGGCAAACATCATTTCACCCTCGTCTGCAAGGACTTCGCCCAGTTGGGCCAGTTCGTCCAGATCGACAACGATGTGTTCCGCAGCATCAAGGCCGTCACGCCGGGCAGCTATACCTTCATCCTGCCGGCGACCAGGGAGGTCCCGAAACGGCTGCTGCACCCGAAGAAAAAGACCGTTGGCGTGCGCATCCCGGACAACCACGTCGTGCAGGCGCTGCTCGCTGAGCTCGGCGAGCCGCTGCTGTCGAGCACTTTGCTGCTTCCCGATGAGGAAGAGCCACTCACTCAGGGGTGGGAGATCAAGGAACGCCTGGACCACGTGGTGGACGCCGTGATCGATTCCGGCGACTGTGGTGCCGAGCCAACCACGGTGATCGACTACTCCAGCGGCGTCGCTGAAATCGTCCGGCGCGGCATGGGTGATCCGTCGCGCTTCGAGTAACAGTCGCGCTTCGGTTAACAGACGACGCCGGCAACGGCATGGCGCCTGCCGGCTGACCAGGCGGGGCGGACTAGGCGGATTCCGCCGTGGCCGCCTGCCGGTTCCGCAGCCACCGGCGCACGAGGTCGATGGCGGCGACAAGCCCGGCCAGGGGCGAGAGCACCGCTGCGGCGTAGACGAACATCATCCACGTCAGGGTGGTCACCGGGCTTTGGCGGGTGCTCAGGAGGGACAGTCCGCCGAAGAGGCCCAGGACCCAGAACAGGATGACTCCGGACAGCACAGCGGCTGCGGGGAAGTACTCGTTCGTGACGACTTTCTTCAAGGTTTCCATGGGCCCTCCTCACACCTGGCGGTGGGACTGCCCGCCGGGGATATTCCCAGTATGGGGCCCGGCGCGGCGGAATTCCCCGAGAATCCCGGCCACGTGACGAAGCTAACGCCCGCGTCCCGGTGGCGGCCATCCCGGTCATCAATTCGGCGCCGCCGGTCCACCGGTGGCGGCCCCGCGGGGGTCAGACCGCGGCCCGGACGCGCTGGAGGAAGGAATCAAGCACCCGCCCGGCGTTCTCATGCATGCGCCGGGACTCGGCCGCCGGCAGCTGCCGGCTCTTGGGCCCGTTCAACCGCTCGCCCAGATAGAGCAGCGCCGCCAGTACCTCGGAGAGTTCGGAGTTGCTTTCCGCACGCTGCCGGAGGAGCCGCAGATGAGCTTCCTGGAGGGCCGGACCGGGGCTGCAGCCAAGGTCGCGGTCGAAGAGCCGCCGGCAGCGGTCATAGGCCGAGAGGCCCTCCGCCGGCAGGCCTGCCTGTTCATAGGCCGTCACCAGCACCGTCCAGGCCCGCTCGTTCAGGGGCTCCGCGCGAATGGCAGCCTGGACCAGGTTGACGGCATCGTCTGGTTTGTCCAGCAGAGCCGCCGTTTCTGCCGCGAGGATCTGCAGCGCCACCTTTTCGGCTGTATGACGTGCGCGCGCCTCTTCGGCCCAATCGGAGGCAAGTTCGAACCCGAGCAGCGGCTCGGCGGAAATCTCCAGGGCCTCGAGCATCAGGGGGTAGGCCTCTGCCGGAGGCAGCTCACCCGCGTCGCGGACCAGGTCACGGAACCGGAACAGATCGAGGTCCACGAGCGTAGGGTCCAGCACGTAGCCACTGTTGGCCGTGCGGAGCGGGCCGGTCTTAGTCTGCCCCGGCTGGATGGCACGGCGGATACCGCTGATATAGCTCTCGAGGGTCGCTACGGAGCCGTCACTGGCTCCTGCTCCCCAGAGAAGATCGATCAGGCGGGTCTTGGACACGGGCGTGCCAAGGTTCAGGAGAAGGATTTCCAGTATGTGCCGGGGCTTGCATCCGCCCATGTCGGCGGCGGTGAGCGCCACGCCGTCCCGGCGCACTTCGAATGATCCGAAGAGGCGGACCGAAATGGAAGGTGCTGTTTCCTTTGGGCTATCCACGATGTTCTCCGATTTCCCCAGGTAAAACGAACTCAATCGTCTATGGAGAGCCGGATCAACATTGAAACCAGGCCGTACTGAGGCTCTGTTCCCTCCGGCTTTCCAATGACACCGTGACACGCCCGGCGGGGCGCAACAAGGCATGCCGCTACCCGATCTTTCGCCCAAAGAAAGACGCGTACAGGGGTCAGTACCGCTGAGTAAGCGGGCGGAGCGGAGGGCAGGTGATTGCGGCGCCAACCAAGTAATTCCGCGGGCCGCCGCCATGCGGACCCAAGTAGTTTAGGCGGGCAAGGAATTGGCCCCCGGCGGCCAAATTCCAGCACGTTGAACCGCGGGTCCGGACCGGGTTTCCCTACTGGTTATCGGTCATCTCGGCGGGCACAGCCACCAGTCGCAGGTCCGCGCCGTCCCGGAGCACGGCAAGGTCCAGCGGCTCCCCGATCGCTTCGGCGAACAGCAGTTTCTGCAGGCTCTCGGCGTTGGACACATACATTTGTCCAACCTTCAGGAGGATGTCGCCGGCCCGTAGCCCGGCCCGCTCGGCGGGGGAATCCGGAAGGACTTCGACCACGAGCAGGCCCTCCCTGCGGCCCGTCCGGACGACGGCGCTCGGCTGCAACTGGATGGGTGTGTTGACCAGGCCCAGGTAGGCCCGGCGGACGCGGCCGTCCTTGAGCAGCGAAGCGATGATCCGCCGGGACGTCGCGTTGATGGGAACGGCCAGGCCGAGCCCAACACCGGCCACGGCCGTATTGATGCCGACGATCCGCCCGCGGGCGTCTGCCAGCGCCCCGCCGGAGCTGCCGGGGTTGAGGGCCGCGTCGGTCTGGATGACGTCCTCGATCACGCGCCGGCTCCGTCCGGACCAGACCGGGATCGAACGGCCCAGCCCGCTGACCACCCCGGCGGTGACGGAGCCGGCGAGCCCGAGCGGATTGCCCACGGCGATGACCAGCTGGCCGACCCGGAGGGACTCGGCATCGCCGAGTTCAGCCGGTGCCGCGATGGGTGCCCTGCCGTGGACCACGGCAAGATCGGAGAGCGGGTCGGCGCCCACCACGTCAACAGCCGTGCTGGTGCCGTCGGCGAAGACTGCGTGGCCGGACTGGGCGCCTCCCACCACGTGGGCGTTCGTCAGCAGATATCCGTCCGTGGTGAACAGCACGGCCGACCCCGCACCGACCCTCAACCTGCCGTTGCGCCCGTTGCCGGTCATCTCGAGCGCGGCGACGTGCTGGGTGACAGCCTCGGCCACGCGGATGACCGTTGCGGAATAGGAATCCAGCGGGTCTTCGGACACATCGGATCCGGATACCCTGCTGATGGACGCGGCCACGGTGCACCTCCTGCTAAACGGTACTCATCCAAGTCAACCACCGCCGTCCCGGGAGTAGTCCTGGCGGGCCTACGCCGTCAGAGAAATACGCAGGATGAAGCGGCGGCGGTGCAACAGTTCAGCCCGGCGCGGATCCGCGGCTAGGCTCGGACGTAGATCCGCCCGACAGCCCAGGAGAACCTACGTGACACCAACGTCCGCCTCCCCCGCCCCGCTGCCCCTGCCGGGTCTGACCTGGGGCATCAAGCGCAGCTTTATGGATTACATTTCGGGACTCCCGGACGGTGCTGTTTCCGCGGCCGACGGCGCCACGGTCACTGCGTCCGGAGAGTTCTGTTTCGCTCCCGCCGGTTCCGAGTACGATCCCGCCAGTGGCACCGGGGTGCTGCGGTTCCGCGGCGATGTCCGCGTCGCCGGGCACCACGGAATGATGTTCGTCCGGCTGCTGGATCCATGGGTCGAGTTCGCGGCCGGGCACGGGGTCCTGTCCATCAGCACGGGCGACGGCGGCGGGACCGAGCGCTCGGATGTCGGCACCCTGCGCACTGCCGCGCCCCGCAACATGGAAGGGTTTCTCGTCTGGGAGCGCGTCGAGGTCGCCATCTCCCAGGCCGGTTCGGAACTGTTCGACGGCCAGTACGCCGACGGCCAGGCGATGGACCCCCTCGTCATCCGGGTGCCGGCGTAGTCAGGACGGGCCACTGCGCGGAAGCTAGCGTGGAGGCACCGGACGCACCCTCACCGGCGCGATGATCCCGATCAGGGCCACGGCGGTCATGGAACCTGCCGCCATGATCGAGGCGAGGACGACGATCTGGAAGCGGCCCGCTTCCAACGGTGAAAGGCCGCCGAAGATCGCACCCACAAACGCCCCGGGCAGGGTGACAAGTCCCGTCGTCTTAGTCTGGTCGGTCGAAGGAATGAGGGCTGAATAGACGGCGCGCCGGGCCAGCTCCAACGTCGACTGACGCCGCGTCGCCCCCAAAGCCAGCCACGCTTCAACCTCATCCCAACGTTCATTCACCGACTCGGCAAAGTGCCGGCCGGCCAGGGTGGCGATGGTCATCGCATTGCCGATCACGATCCCCCCAATTGCCAGCGCGTAGCGGGGCGTCAGGGCTATCGCGCCCGTGCCGAAAACGATCGCCAGGGTCACCAGGATGCCGGCCGCCATCGAGCCCCCCACTACCGCCAGGCGGCCCCAACTCCACCCCAGGCGACGCGCGGCCGTCACTGCGGCCACCGAAAACATCACGAGAAGTGCGGCGCCGACCCAGACCGGACTGGTGATGACAGTGCCCAGTATGAGGCTGATGACAGCCAGTTGCACAGCCCCGCGCAGGATGGCCAGCGCCGGCGCCGTTCGGTGCGGGATCCGGAAAACCGCAAGCAACCCCACGGTGACCAGCATCAGGAGCCCGACGCCCAGCAGCGTGGGCAGGAGATCAGTCAGGGCGGTCATCACGCCAGCCTATAGACCTTCCCGGCAGCACCATGGGCGGCATCGGCTGTCGGCTGCCTTCCCCCGCCGGACACGGCTGCCGTGCTGGGCACCCGCGCGTCCGTCTGCAAGGATGTGAACGGTCGTCGCGCCGTCGGGGATTGAAACTGGTCAAAGGAGGTGCTCCATGGTTGAACCCGCCCTCTTAGCAGACGGCGTCGACAGCGAGGCCCGCCGGCATGTGCTCCGGGCCTTAGCGGCGGGCACGGGCATCGGGTGGGACGGCGCGGACCGGGCCGTCTTCGAAGAGCGCTTCGACCGTCATTTCCCGGCCTTGTTCCGGCTGTTCCACGATCTCTACGGCGCACGGCCGGATTGGCTGGATCAGCTCACCGACCTTGTGATGCAGTCTGCCCGCTCGTGGGCAGAGAGGCCTGCCGCGCTCAAGGGCCTCGACGCCGAACGGGAACACAACAGCGGCTGGTTCCAGTCCAACACCATGCTCGGCGGCGTTTGCTACGTCGACAGATACGCCAGGGACCTCGAAGGCGTCCGCGCCCGGATCCCCTATTTCAAGGAACTGGGCCTGACCTATCTGCACCTGATGCCGCTGTTCCTGGCCCCCGAACCGCACTCCGACGGCGGCTACGCCGTTTCCAGTTACCGGGACGTCAATCCCGGGCTGGGCACCATGGAGCAGCTGCGCGACCTCGCCGCCGAGCTGCGGGAGAACGGTATCAGCCTCGTGGTCGACTTCATCTTCAACCACACCTCCGACGAGCACGAATGGGCCCGGAAGGCGGCCGCGGGCGAGCCGGCCTACAGCGACTACTACTGGATCTTCCCGGACAGGTCCATGCCGGACGCGTTCGAGCAAACTGTGCGCGAAATCTTCCCGGACGACCATCCCGGCTCATTTGTGGATTTGCCGGACGGACGGTGGGTCTGGACCACGTTCCACACCTTCCAGTGGGACCTGAACTACTCCAACCCGGACGTGTTCCGGGCCATGGCGGGCGAGATGCTGTTCCTGGCCAACCAAGGCGTGGACATTCTCCGGATGGACGCCGTCGCCTTCATTTGGAAGCAGCTCGGCACACCCTGTGAGAACCTTCCCGAAGCCCACACGCTGCTGCAGGCGTTCAACGCCGTGTGCCGGCTGGCGGCGCCGGCGCTGCTGTTCAAGTCCGAGGCGATCGTCCACCCCGACGAGGTGGCCGGCTACATTGACCCCGCCGAGTGCCAGCTCTCCTACAACCCCCTGCAGATGGCGCTGACCTGGGAGGCGCTGGCCACCCGCGACGTGTCCCTGCTCACCCAGGCCCTGGAGCGGCGCCACAATATTCCGGACGGCACGGCGTGGGTGAACTATGTCCGCAGCCATGACGACATCGGCTGGACGTTTGCGGATGAGGACGCTGCCGAGCTTGGCATCAATGCCTTCGAGCACCGGCGGTTCCTCAATTCCTTCTTCGTCAACCGTTTCCCTGGCAGCTTCGCCCGCGGCGTGCCTTTTCAGGACAACCCCCGCACCGGCGACTGCCGGATTTCCGGCACAACGGCGTCGCTCTGCGGGCTCGAGGGCGGAACCGCTGCGGCGGTGGACCGGATCCTGCTGGCCCACTCGGTGGCCTTCAGCACCGGGGGCATCCCGCTGCTGTATCTCGGTGACGAGGTCGGCCAGTTCAACGACTACGGGTACGCCGCCGAGGAAGGCCACGGAACGGACAGCCGCTGGGTGCACCGGCCGCACTACCCGGCCGCAGGGTACGCGCGGCGCGCGGAGCCGGAAACCCCCGCCGGGGCGGTCTTTGCCGGGCTGCGCCGGATGGTGTCCGTACGGTCCGCGACGCCGGAACTGGCCGGGACCCGGCTGGTCGGGTTCGCCACGAACAACCCGGGAGTCCTGGGGTATCAGCGTCCCGGAAATAGAACGCTGATCCTCGCCCTGGCCAACTTCAGCGACGGCCCCGAGGAGGTAACGGCGTTGACGCTCTCCGGCTTCGCGGCCGGCGCCGTCGACATCCTGACCGGCGCCCACGTGTGCCTCGACGCGGGACTGGTCCTGGACGCCCGGCAGTTCGTCTGGCTCCGGGTGACGCCCCGGCCTTGAGGCGCTGGCCCGCGGCTTATCGGCATGAAATATCGGTAGCGGCTGTGTCGGCGTCCGCTGCGCCGCTTCGCCCGGGTGCCGTGTCCGGCCGCACACTGGTTGAGGAGAGCGTGCGGCCGGAATCTGTGGACGAACGGCCCCGTGGCGGCCGGCGGCCGGTCTTATGCGGCCTATTTCCACTCTCCCCCATCCCGCTGAGAAGAGACTGAGAGCAGCCTCTCCCTGGGGACGTGCGCCCAGGCAGGAGCGCTCCGGCCACCGCCGGGGGTGCCGGCCGGGCGGGCGGCGCCGGCAATGCGGCCGCGGTGGTTGTCCCGAACCGCGCATTGACGCATTCTTGGAGCATGGCACTGGGCAAACGGGCCCCCTCCGGCCCCGGCACGGGCGAGATTCGATGGGGCGTGCGGAAGCGCTCGACGGCGGTCGCCGTCGGCGTCGTAGCCGTGGCGCTGCTGCTCGGCGGCGTCGTCCTTCTGGTCCTGCTGCAGGCGTCCCTGGCGCGGTCGAGCGACGCCGCAGCCCAGCAGAAGGCCCTGGACGTGGTCGCCGAGATGGAGGACATGGACATCGAGGATGCCCGCGCCTACATCATTGACACCGCGCATGCGGGCCAGTTCGTCCAGGTGCTGGATGCCGAAGGGTACGTCCTGGCCAGCTCGGACCCCGAGGTCGCCAACGCCCCGCTGTCAGCCCAGCGGCCCAGCCCGGGCCAGACCATGACCCAGGACGTCTCGAGCCTTCCGAGCATCGGAGACACCGACGACTACCACATCGTCACCGTGGGAGCACGGACCGGCACGTTGAGCTATACCGTGGTGGTGGCCCAGGCCTCACAGATACAGGCGGACACCATTTCCACCGTCGCGTGGTTCATGCTGGGAGCCACGCCGCTGCTGCTCGGGACCGTGGCCGTGGCCGTATGGCTCCTGGTGGGGCGTTCCCTCCGCCAGGTTGAGCGGATCCGTGGCCAGGTGGCCCGGATCAAGGCCGAGCGGCTGGACGGGCGCGTCGACGTCCCGCCCACCAACGACGAAATCCACGCCCTGGCGCTGACCATGAACACCATGCTGGACCGGCTGCAGGCCTCGGACACCGAACAGCGCAGATTCGTCTCGGACGCCAGCCACGAGCTGCGCAGCCCGCTGGCCACGCTGAGGGCCGGGATCGAGATCGCGGCGGCGGACCCGACCGGGGCGATGTGGCTTCAGATGAAGGATGTCCTCTCCGAGGAGACGGCCCGCATGAGCTTCCTCGTGGAGGACCTGCTGACACTGGCCAAGGCCAATGACGGCGGCCTGCGCGTGGAGCAGAAGGACGTCGATCTTGACGACGTGCTGGACCAGGAGATCCGCCGGCTGCGGTCCACCAGCCGGCACCAGATCTCGGTGAAGCTCGTTCCGACCCGGATCCGCGGCGACGCCCGGCGGCTGGCGCAGGTCCTGCGGAACGTCCTGGACAACGCGGACCGTCACGCCCTGTCCCGGATCGCCGTGGACCTGCACACCGCCGCGGACCGGGTCATCCTCACTGTCGACAACGACGGCGACCCCATCCCGGAGGCGGACCGGGAACGGATCTTCGAACGGTTTGTCCGGCTCGATGGCAGCCGTTCCCGGGAAGGCGGCGGCAGCGGACTGGGCCTGGCCATCGCGGCTGGAATTGTGGCCGCCCACCATGGGAGCATCCGTCCGACGGACGGACCGGCGGGTCACTGCCGCTTTGAGATCACATTTCCCCTTCCGGAACCTGTGGAGCCGGCCGACGTCACTCCTCGGAACTCCCGGCGGCACGGGGTTCAGGGGTCGGGTCGGCGCTGAGCAGATAGCCCATGCCACGCACCGTGGTCAGGCTGTGGATCCCGAACGGGACATCAATCTTGCGCCGAAGGTAGCCGATGTACACCTCCACCACATTGTTCGCGCCCTCGAAAGCCGGATCCCAGACGTTTTGCAGGATTTCCGCCTTTGAAACGATCTGGTCATGCCGGCGCATCAGATAATGCAGGAGCCCGTACTCCCTGGCCGTGAGGCTGATGAGGGTGTCGCCGCGGCGCACACTGTGGCTGACGGGGTCCAGGGACAGCGTGCCAAGTGTCATGATGACAGGCCTGGCGGGCGCTCCGCGCCGGATCAACGCCCTGATCCGGGCCACCAGCACCAGGAAGCTGAACGGCTTGGTGAGGTAGTCATCAGCGCCCAGGTCGAAGGCATCGGTCTGGTCGTATTCGCCGTCCTTGGCCGTGAGCATCAGCACCGGAGTCCACACCTTGCGTTGCCGCAATTCCTTCAAGACGTCGTAGCCGTTCATCCGCGGCAGCATGAGGTCCAGCAGGATGGCATCGTACGCGTTCTCCAGCGCCGCCGCGAGTCCCCGCACGCCGTCGTGGGCGACGTCGACGACGAACCCCTCGTTCTTCAGCCCGCGGCGGACTGTTTCCGCCAGGGCATGCTCATCCTCCACCATCAGGATCCGCAATCCAGCCCCCTCTCTTTGGGCCAGTATGGCCCTTCCGGGGCCGTGCTGGAAGGAACCTGGCGGGTCCAGTGGGAGGGATGCCCGTCGCTGTTCGGTCAGGCCTGTTGGGGAGGACCGAACAGCCACCCCGAAACGTCGCTGCGCAGGACCACGTGCGGTCCGCCGGTGGAACTGACGCTCCCGTTGGGGACGTAGTAGCCGCGCCCGGCTCCGGGGCCGCCGGCTGCGCGGTCGATGGCGTCGGTCAGGCGCCGGGTCAGGTGCCCGCTGGGGCCCAGGGACCGCAGTTCATTGAGTTCGTCCTGCGTGAGCCGTCCCAGCACTGCAGCAATATCGGCCATGGTGAATCCTCCCGACGGATGGTGCGGATGGTGCCCAAGGTGGATGGTGCCTAAAGAATCAGGCTAGGGCACCCAAATTAACGGCGCGTGACGCCCCGGTGACCAGTGGCGAACAAAGCAGGAAGGCCGGCGTCGGGGGCGTCCGCCTCCGGGTGTCATGAGCGTCACTGCCGCGACTGCCCCGGTCCCCAGCATTTACACGGCGTCATGCTGTACGGTTCAATCCCGGAGATCCGGAGATACAGAGATAAGTAGATCCGGAGAGACTCCGAATCACACGCCCAGCAACTGAAATGAGTATCACCAGGTGGCAACCGATTATGACGAAGTACGCTCCGACGTCGCGGAATCCCGCAACGCTTCCCTGGAGGCGCTCCGTTCGGCGAATGCGCCTGACGCGCGAAGCGTTGTCCGCGAACTCGACGAGGCCGATACCTCCGAAGGCGTGGAGCTGCCGGGGGCAGACCTGTCCGGCGAGGAACTGACCGTCACGGTCATCCCGCAAAAAGAGGACGAATTCACCTGCTATTCCTGTTTCCTGGTGCGGCACCGGTCCCAGCTGGCCAAGGAGAAGGCCGGCCACGCCTACTGCGCAGACTGCCTCAGCTAGAGCCCCCGGCAGGACCGGCTCAGCCGGTCCGGGGACGTTCAGCGCTGCAGGTGTGGTTCCGGCGCCGGACGCTACCCGCCGGGCCACCCGTCGAATACACTTCTGTCACATGCTTCACAATAGTGTCGGGAGGCGGCAGGACATGACCAGCCGGGGCACGTTCGGCTACGCTCCTGTTTGACGATGCGGCGATTGCCGGCACACGGCCGGAGGCTGACCATGCGTAAATCCACCAGCAGCTTGGCTGACCCTGCTGCTGTGCCGCCGTCGGCCGCCGCCAACGACGCCAGTGGACCCGAACGATCCGACGGGCCGGCCATGCCGTTTGAAGGGCCGGCGGGCACCCGTACCCCCCGCACCGGCAAACCCGCCCGCGCAGGGAGCCTGCAGCGCGAATGGTCCAGGGCATTCATCCTGGTGATCCTTGCCCTGCTCGCCGGGGCCGCGGTGACCCTGGTCGGCGTCCGTTTTGTCACGGACCAGATCCAGCACGCCGCCGCACAGCACCGCGTCGAGTCGGAGGCCATCTCCGAGCTCCGGACCGGCATCGAGACCCACGAACAAGCCGGACTCCAGCTGTTGTCCGCAGGACCCGCAGATCCGTCCGCCTTTTTGTTGCAACAAAAGGACCTCTCCGCCCAGTTCGATGCCACCGCCCGGATCCTGCCGGAGGCGTACGGCATGCGGGCCACAGTCCGCGGGGCCCGGGCCGCCTGGCAGGAGGGACTGTCCGCGCACAATCTCTGGGGAAGCCAGGTGGCCACTCTCCACGGCAACCGAGTGGCGGAGGCGCCGGCGTTCGCCGAATCCAGCGCCAAGGCCCGCGCCCTGCTCGCCGACGTCCGTCGCGCTTCGCTCGACGCGCTTGACGACGGCGTCGCCCGTGGGGCCGGGCTTCAGCAGATGGTATCGACCGTCCGCACGGCCCTCTTTGCGCTGGCCGCGGGCGGGGTGTTCTTTTTCCGCCGGCGCATGACCAAGTACCTGATGCGCCCTGTGGAGGGTCTGTACCGCGGGGTCGTGAAGCTGCAGTCCGGTGATTACAGCCACCGGATCAGCGTTGTCCGCAATGACGAACTTGGCCAGCTGGCCGAGGCCTTCAATTCCATGGCCGCCACCGTGCACGACAACCACCTGGAACTGACCTTCCGCGCCACCCACGACCCGCTCACGGGACTGGCCAACCGGGCAGTCCTCACCGAACGCCTCACCGCCGCGTTCGACCCCGGAGCAAAGAACCCGGAAACAGCTGGCGCCGAGGTCTGCGACGGGCGTGAAGGCCTGCTCGTCATCGACGTCGACGACTTCAAAGACGTCAACGACTCGCTGGGCCATGAGGGCGGCGACGCGTTGCTCATCCAGCTGGCCCAACGGCTGCGGGGCTGCGTGCGCGGACATGACCTCGTCGCCCGGCTGGGCGGCGACGAATTCGCGATCGTCGTGACGGATGAGGGCGGCACGGCGACAGACGACGTCGCACGGCGCATCCAGGACACGCTGCGGGACCCTTTCTGCATCGATGACGTCCGGCTGAAGGTAACCGTCAGCATGGGCGCCGCCCAGCGCAACGCCGGCACTGCAGATCCGGCCGAGTTGATGCGGCAGGCGGACTTCGCCATGTACATGGCCAAGCACGGCGGCAAAGGCCGCTACCAGCTCTTCGATGCCCGGGGATATGACGAAATGACCTACCGGGCCGCTCTCCGGGCGGACCTCGCCACAGCCGTGCAGGCCGGGCAGTTGCGCCTCGATTACCAGCCCGTCGTGAGTCTCGGCACCGGCGAGATCGCCGGGGTGGAGGCCCTGGTCCGCTGGGAGCACCCGACCCTGGGCCGGCTGGGACCGGCCGACTTCATCCCCTTGGCCGAGGAAACCGGCGAGATAGGGCCCATCGGCTGCTGGGTCCTGGACACCGCAAGCCGTCACGTCGCCGGCTGGCGCCGGTCCCCCGGCACTGCCGAAGACTTCTGGGTCTCGGTCAATCTTTCCACTCTTCAGCTATCGAGTGACCGGAACCTGGCAGCCCTGGAGCGCATCCTGGCCCACCCCGCCTCGCAGGCCGACAAGGTGATCCTCGAGGTCACCGAATCGGCCCTGGCCACGAGCGCCGACGGCGGGGTCGCTGCCCTGAACCGGCTGAAGAGCTTCGGCGTCCGCATCGCAATCGACGACTTCGGGACCGGCTTCTCCTCGCTCAGCACGCTCGCTGCGCTGCCCGCGGACATTCTCAAGATCGACCGTGCCTTCCTGTCCGGGCTGCCTGGGGACGCCCCGGCCGCGGCGATGCTCGAGGGCATTCTGGAAGTGGCCCGGAAACTGGACCTGGCTGTCATCGCCGAGGGCATCGAGCACACCGGGCAGCTGGATCTCCTGCGCTCGCTCGGCTGCGACATGGGCCAGGGCTTCTTTCTGGCCAGTCCCAGCCCGTCCCCCGTTCTCGAGGCGCTGCTGGCCTCCGGGGCCCGCCTGCAGCCACCGGCCGGCATGGACGCGACGGCGGCCGGCACCTGAGCCGGCCGAAGGACCGGACCCGGCGGTCGGCGTTGTGCTCAAACGGCGGGGAAGACCAACGAGGGCTCGTCCGCGGTGGCCAGTGTCAGGACGGCCTCTTCCACCGTTTCGTGGTCCTCAAGTTCGCGTTCAACGCGGCGTAGGGCCACGGCGACGTCGTGTTCCCGGAGGTCCCCCTGTATGTCCACGGCCGCCACGACGTAAAGCTTGCGCGGGCCGACGTATTCGAGATGCAGGTACGTGATGCGTTCGATCGCTGGGTGCTCGAGGAGGCGGCGGGCCATGGTGCCCTCGATATCGCCGGTCACGGCTTGCCCCACCAGGAAGCGCCGGTTCCGGTCGATCAGCACGACGGCAACCACGGCCAGGAGGATGCCCACCAGAATGGACCCCACGGCGTCCGGCACGGAGGACCCCGTGACCTGGTGCAGGAATATCCCGGCGAAGGCGATGAGCAGGCCAACAAGCGCTGCCCCATCCTCGGCGAAGACGGCGCGCAGCGTGGGGTCGGAGCCCTTGAGCACCTGCTCCAGGGTGTTCCGGTCCAGCTCTCGCGCCGCCTTCCGGTTTTGCCGGAACGCCTGGATGAAGGACACGCCTTCAAGGACGAACGCGATGGCCAGCACCAGGTAGGCGATCCCATAGTCACCTGGCGGTTCCGGGGTGATCAGCTGCTGGATGCCGTGCATCACCGACACCACCGCGCCGGCCGTAAACAAGCCAAAGGCGGCGATCATTGACCATACGTAGGCCTCGCGCCCGTAACCCATGGGGTGGGCTTTGTCGCGTTTCCGCGCGGCTTTCCGTTCGGCGATGAGCAGGAAGACCTGGTTGCCGGTATCGGCCCAGGAGTGGGCCGCCTCGGCAGTCATGGACGCCGAGCCAGAGATAAGTGCGGCCACTGTCTTGGCTGCCGCGACAAGGACGTTCGCTGCAAAGGCAATCAGCACCGTGAGCGATGCGGACCAGGACTTCTTACGCTTCACGCCATTTTCCTCCCTCGGCTGCAGGATGCATGCCAGGGACTACGCTATCTCCCCGGGCTGTCCCGGACCGGCGTTCGACGCAGACTGGTTCCATTCGTGCCGGTCAGGCGCACAATATAGCTAGTACGTTCATCCGCTCGTTTCCTCAAGCCGCTCGGGGTGGTGCGCAATGAATGCTCGTCGGAAGCTGTCATCGCTATGGTTGCTCCTGATCTTGCTGGGCGCCGGCGGGTGCGCCGGCGGCAGCGGATCGCCGGCGTCGACGTCGGCGCCCCCACCCGGCCCCGCCTACGGGGCCGGCCCGACGGCGGGCACCGCCGCCGCCACCACCATCATCACCATCAAGGACTTCGCCTACGGCGACCCGCTCACCGTGGCCCCCGGCGCGGCGGTCACCGTAACCAACATGGATGCCGCGGCGCACACGGTCACGGCTGACGAAGGCTCAGCGTTCGATGCCCAGGTCAAGGGCGGCGGCACTGCCACCTTCACCGCGCCGACGAAGCCCGGATCCTACGCGTATCACTGCACCTACCATCCGGGCATGCACGGGACGCTGGTGGTCAAATGAGCGCCCAGAGCCCCGGACGGGCCGTGCGGGTCCATACGGCCGGCATGACACTGCGAATCCTCACGGCCGTTGCCCTGTTCATTGACGCCGCCGTCCACATCCACCTGGCCCCGGGCTACCAGGCGGGGAACTCCGCGGGAATCGGCCAAGGGAACCTGTTCCTGCTGGAATCAGCTGCCGCTGTGCTGGCCGGGTTGTACGTGCTGCTGCGCGGCAGCAGGGCGGCCTTCGCCGTCGCATTCGTCATCGCCCTGAGCGCCTTCATGGCCGTGGTGGCATACCGTTATGTGAATATTCCCGCGTTCGGGCCTTTCCCGGCCATGTACGAGCCCATCTGGTTCTTCGAGAAGTCTGTCAGCGCCGTGGCTGAAGGCGCCGGAGCCGTCCTGGCAGCCATCGGTTTCGTCCGGGCCGGACGGCGGACGAACGGGCAGGGCACCCAGTCCAAGCATTGACCAACCCCGGGCCGCGGACTTGCTAGCATGTGGGCGGGGTGGTTCAGGCTGAAGTCGTTTGCAGAAGGCACGAAACAAGAGGGCACGGCGTCTACAGGCACGGGGTCAGCAAACGTGCCTGGAATCCGGCCTGCAGATCCGACGAGGGGCACCGCTTTCCCGGCGCCAGGGCAGACCGGGCCGGGATCGGCAGCCGCCCGCCGTGCCGTGGCGGATGCCGGCACCGCCGTCGGCGCCTATCTCGTGGTGTGGGCCTGGCTCGGCGCGGCGGTCCTCACGGATCCTGTTCCCTGGCTCCTGGCCCTGGCGGCGGGGGCCGCGGTGATCACCCGGGCCGCCGGCTCCGTTCTGCGGCGGAAACCCCGTTTTTCCACCCCCGCGGACCGCGTCACCCTCGGCAGGGCCTGCATCGTCGCCTGCTGTGCCGCCGAAACGGTGGTGGGGTTGATCGCCGGAGCCGGAACCGGACCAAGCTTTCTGGTGGTTGTCCTGGGCACGGCCGCGTTCCTGCTCGATGCCGTCGACGGACGGGTGGCCCGGTTCACGGGTTGTGCCACGGCCGAGGGTTCACGCCTGGATTCGGATACGGACGCCGCGCTGGTCCTGGTGCTGTCCTGCACGGCGGCGGGAAAGTTCGGCCTGTGGCCCCTGGGCATCGGCCTGATGTACTACGCGTTCCTCGCAGCGGCCTGGTTCCGGCCGTCCCTGAAGAACCCGCTGCAGTCCAGCACGGTCCGCAGGGTCATCGGAGCCACGCAGCCAGCGGCCCTGCTGTTCGCTCTGTTGCCGGGGGTGCCTCCGCCGCTGGGAGCCATGGTGCTCGGGCCGGCGCTTGGGCTGCTGGCCTTTTCATTCGGGCGGGACGTGGTCGAGCTGGAACGGCTCCGGGCAAGCCGCGCTTCGGCCGCCGGCTCCCCCGCCATACGGGCCGGAACACCGGCAGGAACCTAACGCGGTGCGGGTCTCGGCGCCAGGTCCATCGTCGCCGGGCCCTGGATGACGGCGCCGTCGGCGGAAAACCGCGAGCCGTGGCAGGGGCAGTCCCACGTCGAATCGTCCGCGTTGAACGCGACCGTGCAACCCAGATGCGTGCAGATGGCCGAGACGGCGAGGAGGCCCCCGGCAGCGCCAGCGTAGACGGCGGTCATTTCGCCGTCGATCTCCACGACGGTGCCTTCGCCGGGTCTCAGCCCGGCGACGGCCGGTTGATTCGGCAGCCGGTGTGGGGGCGGCTGGTCCGGTTGCTGCCGCACCCCGCCGGCCTGGCGGGCGGAAGGGCGGTTGGTATCGAATACCGCGGCCCAGGGGTTGTGACGGCCCGACAGGGTGTCGGCCAGGATCAGGGCGGCCGCGGTGCCGTTGGTCAGGCCCCATTTGCGCAGGCCGGTGATCACATGAAGGTGCGCCGCCGTCGGAGTCAAAGTCCCGGCGTAGGGCAACCCGTCGACGGGCATGTTGTCCTGCGTGGACCAGCGGAAGCTGGTCTCCCCGGTGCCGAGGCGTTCCCGGGAGAAAGCCGCGAGGCGGCGGTACCGCTCGGCGGCATCGCTGGCCTCGGCGGCACGGTGCCCCTCGCCGCCGGTGAGAACGAATCGGGAACCCTCAATGTCGATCGCCAGGATGGAGCGCATCGGTTCGTCGACGCTGATGAAGGTCCCCTCCAGGGGCACGGCGGGTGCCAGGCTGGCAACGACGTAGGAACGGTGCAGGTAGCAGCGTTCGGCAAACAGGCCGGCGTCGCCAACGGGGACGTTGGTGGCAATGATCACCTCGCGCGCCCGGACGGTGCCGCTCCCGGTCCCGACGGCGGCGGGCACCCCGTCTTGGACCGAGGTGACGCGCGAGTCCTCCAGTACGTGGCTTCCGCTCCCGTCCACGGCGCGGGCGAGGCCTTGGAGGTACTTGACCGCGTGGAGTTGCGCCTGGCCGTCGAACCGGACTGCGCCCCGGGCACCGAACGGCAGCGGCACCTCGGAGGTAAAGACGGCTGGCAGGCCGAGCCGCCCGGCCAGGGCCGCCTCGCCGCGGACCCGGGCGAGGGCGTCGTCGGATTCTGCGTAGGTGTAATTGGATACCCTGCGGAAGTCGCAGTCGATGCCCTCCTCCGCGACGACACGCGCAATGTGCTCGATGGCGGCCTGGTTGGCCTGCCCGTACGTGCCCGCCACGTCCGGTCCGTGCCGGTCCGCGAGTTCGGTGTAGGCCAGCCGGTGCAGGGAGGTGACCTTGCCGGTGGTGTGCCCAGTGACGCCGGTGCCAATGCGGGCTGCCTCCAGGACCGCGACGGTGCTGCCGGCGCGCTTGAGGGCCAGCGCCGCCGTCAGGCCGGCGATCCCTCCCCCGACGACGGCGACGTCGACCTCAAGATCCGTGTCCAGGGAGGGATAGCGGGTGGTACCGGTTGTGGCGATCCAGAGCGAAACCTGCCGTCCTTCGAGCCGTTCACCCACGGCGGCGCCTTCTGCTGAACATCCGGAATCAGAGGCCCTCAGTAGCTTCCAGACGGCCGGAGCGAACCGCGTCGGCGAAGGCCTGGTAGTCCTTTTCGTTCTGGTCCGCGTACCGCTCGGAAAAATCGCTGATGGAGCGTTCGAACTTGTCGCTCTTACCGAGGTAGGACGCGATCGCGATGGGGTCGCCGGACCGGGCGTGGGCCCGCGCCAGCGTCCAGCCGCAGGCGTCGGCATAGAAGGTCATGCCGAGCGGCTTCATCCCTTCCACAACGGCTGAGCCCTTCATGTCACGCAGTTGGCGCCAATACAGGTACCGGTTGTCCTGTACCCCCTTGGTCCACCCCAGGAAGATGTCACTCGCGGCCTGCATCATCCGCTGGCCCTGCACCACGCGCTCGCCCGGCTGCTTGAACTTGCTCTTCGGCAAGTGGTCCTCGAGCACCGACCTCGTCGCCTCCTTGACCTGGAGGAACAAGGGGTCCTGTTGATCGCGTCCTTGGAGCAGGACGATGAAGGCCCGGGTGCCGACGCTGCCGACGCCCACGACCTTGCGGGCGACGTCGATGACTTCGAATTGCTCGAGAAGGTGTCGCCGGTCATCCGGCAGTGTGGCCCGGTAGGACCGGAGCTGGTCACGAACAGCCTTCTCAACCTCCTCGCCTGACATACCGTACGTATCTGCCAGTTCCCGGACGGGGATGACGATCGGCGGCTGACTGACGATCTGGTACTTACCGTCCACGCGCTCGCCGAGCTTGGACAGTGCCTGAAGGCTGTCCCGGGTGTGGGCCTTCGCGACGTTCGCCTTTGCCGCTTTTTCCATGCCCTGGGCAGTCTTCTTGAGGGCCTTGCCCTTCTGGGTTGCGACGGCCAGGTCGATGGTCTCCATCAGCTGTTCCTCGGACAGGCGGGCGTACCAGATGTCCAGGGTGCCCATCTGTGCGAACTCTGCCATCGCTTCGCGGTAAGCACGAACGGCGGTGAGTGTCGCGTCGCGCGTTTCTTCCTTGGTGAACGCGTTGTTCCGCGCCGCGATGGTGAAGCTCGCGGCCATGCGTTTGACGTCGTACTCGAATGGGCCGGGCAGAGTTTCGTCGAAATCGTTGAGATCGAACAACAGGGTCCGCTCTGGTGAGGCGAAGACGCCAAAGTTGGACAGATGGGCGTCCCCGCACAGTTGGGACACCAGGCCGGCCCGGGGAGTGTCTTTCAGATCGGTTGCCATGATCTTGGCGGCGCCCCGGTAGAACGTGAACGGTGAGACCAGCATCCGGCCGTGACGCACCGGCACGAGGTCTTGTTCGCGGGTGAGGTTCTGTTCCTCAAGCAGCGCGACCGGATCCGGGCGATCGGACGCGGGTTTCCACCCAGTGTGGGCGGAGACGGGCGTCTTTTCCCGGCGGCCCTTGCCCTTCGCAGCACGCTCCTCGACACTCGGATGCTTGACTTTTTTGGTCTCGGCCATGATCGGCGACCTCCCTGTTAGGTCCGGAACCGCCACCGGCACTGCTTGCCTGGGTCAGTCCCCGCCGAGCGCGCCACTGCGTCTCGGCTCAAGCTACTGCGATTCTGGCCCCGAACCGGCCCATCGTCAACGCATCGCTGATGGATCCCGCAGCGCAGGCTCAAAACGCCATCTGTTCCGCAGCCGGGCCACTGACCAATCGATTCATGCGGTTCGGGTGATGCCACCCCTGGTCGTGGCGGGTTACGTTCATGACGAGTCGGGCCGATCCGCTCACGTCGCGTCACTCGGCGCACAACACTGAAACCAGATGGAGACATAACCATGGCCGAAGAAGAAGCACCTGTTCTCGCCGTCCTCGCCGACATCACCGCCGTTTCGCTCGAACGCTCCACCCTTGAGCCTCGCGAACTGATGCTGGCCCGGATTGCGGCGCTCGCGGCAGTCGACGCCCCGGGCGCCTCCTACCTGTTCAACGCCGGTACCGCCGTAGACGTCGGCATCACCTTGGAGGATGTCCGGGGCATCCTGATCGCCGTTGCACCCATCGTCGGCACTCCCCGGATCGTGGCGGCGACCACCAATCTCGTCCAGGCGCTGGGCTTTGCCCTCGAAATGGCGGAGGAAGAACTCGAAGCAGGGACCCCGGACTAGTACCCTTACTTACGAACCGCACGTCACGGCGTCGGCAGTTCCTCGTTGCATCTGCCACGATGCCCTGACTAAAGGCGGCCCATGAACAAGAACCGGCTGGAGGCCTTCAGCGACGGCGTGCTGGCGATCGTCATCACCATCATGGTGCTGGAGCTTCACGTCCCCGCCGAACCGACCTGGCCGGCCCTGCTTCACGAGCTTCCAACGCTGCTCAGCTACCTGCTGAGCTTCATCTATGTCGGGATTTACTGGAACAACCACCACCACATGCTGCATCTGGCCGGGCGGATCAACGGTGGGGTGCTCTGGGCAAACCTGCATCTGCTGTTCTGGCTCTCCCTCATCCCCTTCACCACCCGGTGGATAAATGACACGGGCCTGGCGGAGGTACCCGTCCTCGTCTATGGGCTGGACCTGCTGTTCGCCGCCATTGCCTACTACATCCTGAAAACAACCCTGATCCGCCAGCAGGGACGCGGCGGCGCGCTGGACCGGGCCATGGGGCAGGACTGGAAGGGCAAGGGATCGCCGGCGCTCTACATCGCCGGGATGGGGCTCAGCCTGGTGAACCCGCTCTTGGGGATCGCCGCCTATTCGGTGGTCGCCGCGATCTGGCTCATCCCGGACCGGCGTGTGGAGCGGTTCATCGCACACACGTGAGTCCAGAGGCCCAGGTGTGTCCCGGAGCGGCTACTGCCGGACGCGTTGGGCCAGCGAGGCGCTCAGGAACCGCAGATGCGCCGGGGCCGGCGGTACCACGTGGGCCGCATAGCCCGGGTGCTTGCCCAAGTACTTCTTGATGTAGGGACACACCGGAACGATCGTGAGGCCCGCGGCGATAGTCTCATCGAGTGCCTGCTCGGCCAGCACCCCGGCCAGCCCGCGGCCGCCATATTCCTCGTTGATCTCCGTGTGGTAGAAAATCCGCTGGCCCGCCCCGACGTCGTCCACGTAAGCGGCCTGGCCGATCACGGTGCCGGCGTCGAGCACTTCGAAACGGCTGCGCTGCGGGTTGTTACTGATGGTGATCGTGGTCAATATGGTCTCCTTGAGCGGGCCGGATTGGCCAGGCAGTCGGGCTTACGGGTGCAGGGCTGGCTGGGCTTGCCAGTATGGGCCTGCCGGAATGAACAGGTCAGCCGCGGGGCCGGATGCGGGCATTCGGCAGGGCCGGGGCAGGGAGAGCGGCGGGGCCGCCGGGCGGGAACGGGCCGAACCGCAGGTCGGATGCCCGGCCGCCGGCGTCCGCGCCGGCGTCCGCAGTGCCGGAGTCCGCAGTGCCGGTGTCCGCGCCGATCTCGGACTGCCACTGGTCCCTGTACGCGACGATCTCCTCATGGCTGCGGCCGACGAAGTTCCACCACATCACGATTTTTTCGCCCAGCGGCTCTCCGCCAATGAGGAGAACGCGGGCTCCCTCGCTGCCCGCGACCAGGGTCAGGGACCCGTGGCCGACGGGCAGGTACGCGAGGTTGTCCGTCGGGACCGGCTGCCCGTCCAGGGCAAGGTTGCCCGAGTCCACGAGCAGGCCGTGTTCGAAGGACGCATCTGTTGCGAGCGTCAGCTCCGTCCCCGCTTCGAGCAGGAGCTCGGCACCGAGCAGGGGCGTGTGGGTGGTGACGGGCGAGACGGACCCGGCGAGTGCGCCCAGGAAGACGCGCATGGTCCAGCCGTTTCCGCTGACCGGCTCCGGACGGTAGTGCTCAAAGGTGGGCGCCATGTGGCGTGCCGTGTCCGGCAGCGCCACCCACAGCTGCGCGCCGTGCAGGACGGTGGTATCCGGGGTGGAAAATTCCGAATGGCTGATGCCGCGGCCGGCGGTCATAAGGTTCACTTCACCGGGCCGCACCGCTGCGTGGAAGCCGGCCGAATCCCGGTGCTCGATTTCGCCTGTGAACAGCCAGCTGACGGTTTGAAGACCGGTGTGCGGGTGGCGCGGGACTTTCATGCCGCCGGAATCGCCGACCTGGTCCGGGCCGTAGTGGTCCAGGAAGCACCACGCCCCAATGAGGCTGCGCTGGCGCTGCGGAAGGGTGCGCCGCACATCCATCGCGCGCGGGCCGCCCAGCGGGACCTGCCGCGGAACCAGGAGTTCGACGCCGGCGCAGGTCCTGTCCGTTTCGCAAAGGATTTCCTGGGGCGCGACTTCGGTATTGCTCATGATGACAGCCTAGCTTCGCGCGGTCCGCGGGTCAGCCTTCGGCACACGGCCTGGACTTCCAGGACCGGGCCTCACATCCAGGCCGAACGGCGCAATGGGGGTTCCGCGCCGCCCGGGCGCTGGACCAGGATCTGGTTCACGCCCGTGATGCCAGCCTCGAAGCCGAGTGCGCTCGCGGCCATGTAGAGCCGCCACACCCGGGCCCTTCCCAGTCCGGCCAAACGCACGGCCTCGTCCCAGTGCTCCTCCAGGTTCCGCACCCACGCCCTGAGCGTCAGGGCATAGTGGGGCCGCAACGCCTCGACGTCCATGATCTCCAGGCCCGCCGATTCGAGTGCCGCGACCATCTCCGAGAGGCTGAGCATCTCACCGTCCGGAAAGACATAACGGGGAATGAAGGAGTCAGGGTCCGGCGGGGTCGCGCCGGCGTTCCAGGAAATCGCGTGGTTGAGCAGCCGTCCTCCCGGGCGGAGCAGGCCCTGCAGGTGGGAAGAATAGTGCTGGATCTGCTCGCGCCCTACATGCTCTGACATGCCGATGGAGCTGATCGCGTCGAACGGCCCGTCGTCCACGTCGCGGTAGTCCTGCACCCGGATGTCCACCCGGTCCGTGAGTCCGGCGTCCGCCGCCCGCTTGCGGGCCAGGGCCGCCTGTTCGACCGAGAGCGTCACCCCGACGACGTCGGCCCCATAGTGTTGCGCGGCATGCAGCGCCAGGCTGCCCCAACCGCATCCCACATCCAGCACCCGCATGCCCGGCTGGAGCCCCAACTTGCGGCAGACCAGATCGAGCTTGGCGTTCTGGGCGGCGTCTAGCCCGGTCTCGTCCGACTCCCAGACCGCGCACGAGTACACCATGGAAGGGCCCAGGACGAGGGCGTAAAAGTCGTTCCCGACGTCGTAATGGTGGGAAATGGCCGCGGCATCGCGCCCCTTGGAATGCCGCCGGCCGTGCCGGCTCACGCGCGCTTCCTCCGGCGGCGGCGCCGGGTTCGTTCCGAGCGCGCCGAGCCGGACAGCTGTTTTGACCAGCGCGAACACCTCGCCGGGCGTCGGCGGCCGGAACGGTCCGGGCTCGGCGAACTTTCCCGCCGCACTGATGGCCGCGAAGGCAGCGAAGATGTCGCCGGGTGCCTCGATATCGCCGGCCACGTAGGCGCGGCTCAGTCCAAGCTGTCCCGGGGACCACAGCATCCGTCGAAGTGCCCGCCGGGACCGGAAAACGACGACTGGAGCGTCTTCCGGTCCCGCTTCCGAGCCGTCCCAGGCCTTCAGCCGCAGGGGGATGCCGTCGGTGCCAAGGATGATCGCCAGCGCGTCAGCCAGCCGTGAAGCCGCATTCGTGGATGCCGTCATGTCCAGTGCCTCAATTCCAGTGCCTCGTCTCCGGTGCTGCGGGCTGAGCCCGCCAGTTCCAAATCTAAGGGCATGACACGCCCGGCAACCAGAGCTTTGGTTCCGATTCCTTTCCCCGCCCCCTCCCGTCTTCCCTGCACACCACGCCTGCCCAAAGCATCAGCGGCGGACGCCTCTGGCGCGTGGGGGTGCTGTTGCCTATGGTGTGTCCTATGTCTGAGTCTTTCTCGTCCCTCGTGGACACGTTCAAGAATGTCGGTGTGTCCCGGGCCTACGGGCCCGCCGTGAACATCGCAGGAGAAGAGATCGTCCCGGTAGCGGTGGTGTCCTTCGGCTTCGGCGGAGGCAGCAGCCCGGAAGACGCCCAGCCCGGCAGCGGCGGAAGTGGAGGCGGGGGCGGCGGCTTCGTCTTGCCCCTGGGCGTCTACGCCAAGGGCTCCTCGGGCCGCATGACGTTCCGGCCCAACACCGTCGTCCTTCTGGTGGCGCTGGCCCCTCTGGTGTGCGCCGTTGGCGTTTCGATCCGCGGCATTCTTCGCACTGTCCGTTCCCACCGCTAGCACCGCGGCCGCAGGGCCAAGGATTCCCCAAGCCCGTCCGGGCATCGTTGGGTCTGGCAGCCTGGGTCTCGGGCAGCCCTGTGGTCGGGCGTCGGACGGACTTGATCGACGATGAACTTATTCAGAACTGCATGTGCAGCAAGCCTGGGCGCGGCGCTCCTGATGACGGGTTGCGGCGCTCCCCCGGCCATACCGGGCCCCACAACCACGGTGACGGCGACGGCCCCGCCGTCGGTGGTGGTCTTCGATCCGCAGACCAGCGGCAAGGTTCTGGCCGAGCGGATCAAGGCCCGCGCCAAACCCACGGACCCTGGTGTCACGATTTCCGAAGTGGAGTGCAAGAACTTCCCGGATATCAAGGTCAACACGCATACGGATTGCCAGATGGTGGTTAACGGGGTCAAACGCGGGTACCGGGCCACGTTCACCGAGCGGGACGGCCACTACGTAATAAAGGCCCAGGAACTTACCTGGTAGGGGTCCCGGCGTAGGACATGGCGGGTTCCCGGTCGTCGTCGGCGTCGACCCAGGCCGCGAAGTCCTTCAGCGACATGAAGCAGTAGTAGTCGCAATACCGCAGGTTCTTCTTCTCCGACTTGCTCATGCCGGTAATTCGATGCAGGAGCGGCCACGGATGGGCCGGCGGGTGTTGCCCGTCCGCGCGGGCAGCCTCAGCCGCTGTTGCGCGCCCGGCTCGGCTGCACCCGCGGCGGTTCCCCCGGCATCTTCGGGAAGTCCGGCGGGAACGGCAGCTCCCCCAGCCCGGCTTCGAGGTCCCTGTTCCACCATTCCAGCAAAAGATCGACGGAGCCGGCGCCACCTGCGTGCATGCCCTCCCACGGATCGCCGGAAACTTTGAGCCGCTCCGGAACGGTGGCGATCGTGAAATCAGCCGGGTCGACGGACCCGAGCTCTTCCCAGCGGATCGGGCACGACACCGTCGCGTTGGCGAGTGCGCGCGGGCTGTAGGCCCCCGCGATCGTGCGGTCGCGGTTCGCCTGGTTGAAGTCGACGAAGATGCGGGCGCCGCGTTCCTCTTTCCACCACGCGGTGGTGACCTGCGCGGGCATCCGACGCTCGAGTTCGCGGGCTGCCGCGATGACGGCGTGGCGCACGTCCAGGAACTCCCGGGTCGGCTCGATCGGGGCAAAGACGTGAAGCCCCCGGTTGCCCGAGGTCTTGATGAAGGCCTCCAGCCCGGCCTCCGCGAGTACGCGCCGCAACTCGCGTGCAACCGGAACGGCATCGACGAACCCGGTACCGGGCTGCGGGTCGAGGTCGATCCGCAACTCGTCCGGATAATCCGGTTTGCCGGCCCGGGAGGCCCAGGGGTGGAAGACCACCGTATTCATCTGCACCGCCCACACCGCGGCGGCGATTTCGTCAATGACCAGCTGGGGATGCGTGCGTCCGCTTGGATAGACGACGTCGACCGCGCGGATGAAGTCCGGGGCACCCTTGGGCGGGTTCTTGGAGAAGAATTGCTCGCCGTCCACCGTGTCCTTGAACCGCTGGAGCGTTACCGGCCGGTCCCCGTTCGCGGCCAGGAAGGCGTCCCCGACGTCCACCAGGTACCGGGCCAGGTCCAGCTTGGTCAGTCCCGGGCCGGGCCAGAGAACCCTCGCCGGGCTGGACACCCGCAACTCCCGGTCGCCATGCGGACCGCTGACGGTGAGGTGGACTTCTTCCTTGGCCATGGGGACAACCTACCCCGGCGGCGTGGACAGTTGAAGAGCGGAACAGCCGTCCACCCGGCATGATGGACACATGACAACGCCCGAGTTCCCGATCACCCTTGAAGTCGGCGACGCCGCAGTGTCGGGCGTCTTTGCCGGCCCCGAGGACTCCTTCGCAACCCTGGTTGTTGCCCACGGCGCCGGGGCGGGAATGGACCATCCGTTCCTTGTGGGCTTCACCCGCGCCCTGAACGAACTCGGCGTCGCCACCCTGCGCTTCAACTTCCCCTACCGCGAGGCCGGACGAAAATTCCCGGACCGGCCGCCGGCTGCCATCGCCACCTGGCGGGCGGCCATGGCCGCCGCCGCGTCCCGTTCCGCGGGCCGGCCGTTGTGGGCCGCCGGGAAATCGTTCGGCGGACGCATGGCCTCAATGGCCGTCGCGGAAGGCATGCCTGCCGCCGGGTTGGTCTATCTGGGCTACCCGCTGCACCCGCCGGGGAAACCGGAAAAGCTCCGCGACGAGCACCTCTACGGGCTGACGCTGCCGATGCTGTTCCTGCAGGGCACGCGGGACACGTTCGCCACCCCGGAACTGCTCGAGGCCGTGGCGGCCAAAATCGGGCCGTCCGCGACCGTGGAGTGGCGCGAGGGCGGGGACCACTCCTTTGCCGTTGCCGGCGCGAAGCGCAGTGCCGACGAGGCGGGGGCGTCACTGGCGGCGACGGTCGCCGACTTCCTGAAAACACACGGCGATAATCCCGCGGCCGCGCTCCCCTGACCGGTCTGGCATCACGGCCCGGCCTAGCCGACGTCGCCGAACCGGCCCGCCCCGTGCTGCACACGCGCCTCGATGGCGTCGGCGGCAGCCACGGCCCCTCCCGCGCTGCGGACAACATCGCGCATCGCGGCCAGGTTGCGCCGGACCTGCTCGTCCGAATGGACCGCGGTGACCGCGGCCCGGAGCGCGTCGGACCCGACATCCTCCGGAGCAAGGCGCCTGCCCAGACCCAGTTCTTCCAGCCGGCGGGCGGTGGCCGCCTGTTCCGGCTGCTGGGGCACGGCCACCATTGGGACGGCGTAATACAGCGCTTCCATGGTCGAATTCATGCCGGCGTGGGTGATGAAGACGGCGGTCCGGCGCAGTACCTGCAATTGCGGGAAGAACGGCCGGACCCGGACGTTCGGCGCAATCGTGCCGAGATCGGCCAGGCTGGTCTGGTCCCCAACGGCCATCGCGACGTCCCACTCGCTTCCGCCGAAGGCATCAAGGCACATCCGGAAGAAGTCCGGCCGGCGGTTCAGCGGGGTGGTGCCCAGCGAAATAAACAACAGCGGTCCCGTTCCCTCACGCTCCCATTCGCCGTCGGTATCCCGGCCGCCGACGCTGGGACCCACAAACCGGAACCGGTCATCGAAGGTCGCCCCCATGGGCTGGAATTCGCGGGGTAGGAACACGATGTTGAACGGCGCAGGCGGACCATCGAACATCCGCGGTGTCCGCACGCCCTGCCCGGCCGCGAACTCCGCCAGCAATCGGCCCATGGCCAGCGCAACCTTGGCCATCTCATCGGCGCCGTCCGGTGGCGGGGCAGGCATCAGCGATCTCAGCGAGAAGTGCTCGTTGGTGGCATAGGTGGGCATGAGGGCAATGGCCGGGGCACCGATCTTTTCCGCCGCCATGCTGCCGCTAAGCGTCATCGCGTCAAAGCAGATAGCGTCCGGCGGGTCCTGGCGGAGTTGATCGACCAACGCCGGAAAGCTGGTTCTGAGGTCCTCGAACACGCGGTGCATGATCGGCAGCATCAGGTGCGCCTGTGCCCGCTGCCCGGGCCCCAGGGCGGGCAGCGATGCCATCCAGTTCCCGCCGGACGCGTGAAAGTCCGCGCCGGCCTTGCGGATCAGCGGTCCGAAGTCGGCGGACGTGAAATATGTGACCCTGTGCCCCCGGGCCACGAGCTCCGCCACCAGCGGCAGGGTCGGGTTCACGTGTCCGTAGGCGGGAATGGAGACGAACGCAAGGTGCATGGCCATCACTCTTCATCGCGTGGCTGATTTTTGTTTGACGGGCAGGTTTGACCCGCCCGTTTGACCGGCCTGTTTGCCCGGCGTCCCGCGGGCCGGGAGGCCCGCCGGTGTCGTGCTCCTTCATCATGCCCCTGTTGCCCGGGCGGCGCGAGTGGTCAGTTGGCAGCGCCGGGCTGCTGGTCCGGCGTCAGTTCCGCGGCTTGGTCCGGGCTGTCGCGGGCGCTGTCCATGGGTCTTCAGGCCACGGATGCCGCGGATAGCGGCCGCGCATTTCGGCCCGGACCTGGGCGTAGGGCCCGGACCAGAAGGATGCGAGATCGTCTGTCACGGCCAGGGGCCGGCGGGCCGGCGAGAGCAGGTGGAACAGCACCGGCACGCGCCCGTCGGCCAGCCGCGGCGTCTCGGCCCAGCCAAAGCACTCCTGCAGCTTGACGGCCACTACGGGCCGGCCGGTGGCGTCTGCCGCGTCCGGGTAGTCGATCCGGATCCGGGATCCGCTGGGGACCGCCAGCGACTCGGGTGCCAGTTCGCCCAGCCGGGCCGCCTCGGGCCACGGCAGCAGCCGGCTCAGCGGGCCGGCGAGGTCGATCCCGCCCGTCGATGCCCCGCCGGCCAACGCCGCGAGCTCCGGGGCCAGCCAGTCCTCAAGCCGGGCCAGCAACGCCGGCTCGGAAACGTCGGGCCATGCCCCGCCCAGCTCCCGGTGCAGCAGGGCAAGACGGCGGCGCAAGCCGTCCGCCGCGTTCGACCATCCGATGGTGGCCAGCCCCTCGCTGGCCAGGGCGCGGGCCACGGCTGCGCGGCCCTCCTCCGCAGGAGGCCGCACCGGGGTGGACGAGAGCACGATCGCGCCCAGGCGGCGCTCCCGCCGGGCCGAGACCCGGCCCTGGCTAAACCGCGCCTGCAGCGTGTCGCTCAGGAGGTTGCCGGCGGCGGCCTCTGCGGTTTCCGCCGTCAGCGGCGCCGCAGAACGGATGACGGCACCGGTCCCCGCGGCGTCGCGCCCTTGTGCGCGGGACACTTCGGCCACTCCCAGCCATTCGTGCCCGGACAGGGCGCTGCCGGCCGGCAACCCGGCCCGCGTTCCGGAGGTCAGCAGGTATTGCGCCGGCCCCTGGCCCGGAACGCGGCGCGCCACCCGGTCCGGGAAAGCCAGGGCGACGACGAACCCGACCGCGTCCGCGGCACCAACGGCCCCAGCAGACGCAACCGGCGCGGCGCCGGATGGCTTCTGGTGCCCGCCACCGGTGGATTCCTGCCGGGCGATTGACTCCATCCGCCGGACGTCCTCCGACCAGCGCCGGGATCCGGGATCCCGGCCCGTCCGCAGCGCGGCAAGCAACCTGGAGAGGTCTGCGCCCGGTGCGCGCTGGTCCCCCGAGACCAGGGCAACGGCCTCGGCCGCCGTGCGGTAGCCCACCGTCGCGGCGCCGTCCAGCAGGGCGCGGGCCAGCCGGGGATCAGTCGGGACCCGGGCCAGGGTCTTGCCCACCTCGGTTGCGTGACCGTCCGCGGTGACGGCGCCGAGTTCCCGCAGCACTTCGACGGCCTCGTCCATCGCGGCCCGGGGCGGCGCGTCCGGCAGCGCCAGTCCCCGGCCGCCGGGGGCTCCCCAGCAGGCCAGGACCAGGGCGGCGCCGGTCAGGTCAGCTGCCGCGATCTCCGGCGTCGGGTGCGCCGGCGCGGCGCCAAAGGCCCGCTGGTCATAGCAGCGGATCACCGTGCCCGGGCCCTGGCGTGCGGCACGGCCGGCACGCTGGTCCGCGGACGCCCGGGAGCAGGACACCGTCACGAGTCCGGACATTCCGCGGCCGGCGTCGCGCCGCGGCTCGCGGGACAGCCCGGAATCGATAACCAGCCGGACGCCCGGAACAGTGAGGGAGGACTCGGCGAGTGCGGTGGAAACGATGATCCGGGCAGCCCCGCCGGGCTCACGCCCGGAGACGGCGCGGTCCTGCTCCGCCGGCGGGGCCTGGCCGTGGAGTTCAAGAACCTCGGCGCGGCTCCGGCCGCGGAGCCGCGCAGCCACGTAGGAAACCTCCCAGGCGCCGGGAACAAACACCAGGGCGTCCAGATCCCGTCCGCCAGCCAACGCGGCCGCGTGCCCGGCCGCTGCCGTGTCGGCCACATGGTCCAGGAAGGCCCGGGCCACGCCCCGCTCATCCAGCCGCGGCGCCGGCGCGGGGGCCCATTCCACGTCCAGCGGAAACAGCACGGACGGACAGTCGATGACCGGTGCCGGGCCGCCGCCGTCGTCAATTCCGTCCGCCGCCCCACCGATCGGTGCGTCTCCAATCAAGGCGGCGAAGCGGGGGGCATCGAGGGTGGCCGACATGGCGACGAGGGCGAGGTCGCCGCGCAACTGGCGGACTTCGGCGAGCATGCCAACGAGTAGGTCGGTCTCCAGCCCGCGTTCGTGGACCTCATCGAGGATCACGGCGTCCGTGCCCTCGAGCCCCGGGTCCGCGAGGAGGCGGCGCAACAGGATGCCGGGGGTAACGAACTCGATCACGGTACCCGGGCCGGTCTGGCGTTCCCCGCGGACCGTGTAGCCCACGCGGTCGCCGAGCCGGGTGCCGTCCAGGGCGGCCATGCGCCGGGCGGCCGCACGGGCAGCGACGCGGCGCGGCTGGGTGACCACGATCCGCGGGCGCCCGCCCCCCACGCCGGCGGCGATGTTGGCGAGCAGCGGCGGCACCAGTGTTGTCTTGCCTGTCCCAGGAGGCGCCTGCACCACCGCGGACGCCCCCGCACCGCCGGCCTGCAATGCCGCCGCGAGGGCTCCCAGCGATTCAGCAAAAGCCAGGCCCGCCCCGATGGCGCCGAGATCGAAAAGCCCCTTCGCGCAGGCTGGGTCCAGGGGTGCGGTCGCGGAAGTCACGCCTCCATTGTCCCTGCAATGGAGTCCTGGCCATCCATCCGGCGCCGCGCCGCTGATCCGGCGCTACGGGCGCGCGGCCAGCAGCGTCTTGCCGCTCGCGACGGCACGGATTTCAATGCTGCGGATATCGGCTCTCGGGACAACCGTGGTGGCCGTCGGCGTCGCCACTGTCCCCGGCGTTGCTGTCCAAGTGGCCACCTGGGTCGTGGCGCCGCGGGAGTCGACAACCACCAATCCGTACTCCTCCGGCGCGCGGAGACCGCCCGGCAAAGCGTAGTCGGCCGGGGACGGCGTGTACGTGCACTGCCAGTCGATCTGCGTTCCCCACGGCTGCGTGGTCAGGGATCCGGTGGCCACCATGGCGCTGTCGGCGACCGGCGTGAAGTTCAGGGCCGTCGCGGATGCGGCCTGGATCTGGGCAGCCGGGGGCGGGGAGGCCGTGACCTCAACGTAAACCGCGCCTGCGGCGGCAGCGGCACCCAGCATGATCCCGGCGACAGCCAGGCGGGTGCGCCGGCGGCCGCGTTGGACCTTATGCGCCAGCCCGGGCTGCAACGTCGGCGTCCGCCGTTCGCCGTCCGTCCGCCCGAGGGACTGGGCTTCCTCGGGTGAGAGTGCTGCCAGCAGCGACGGCAGTCCGGCAAGGTCGGCGACGGCGGCCCTGCAGCCCGCGCAGCCGGACAGGTGCTCCTCGAACTCGCGCCGCTCGGAGGAGATGAGGGAACCCAGCACGTACGCGGCATCCCAGCGGCGGTACTCATCGGTTCCGTTCTGGTTCATGGCGTCACGCCTCCCTCCTGCAGGGCCAGCCGCATCGCCCTCAGCGCGTAGTGCAGGCGCGACTTCACCGTTCCCTCGGCCAGTTGAAGATTTTGCGCGATCTCGGCGGTCGTCTCCCGCAAATAGTACGAATGAATGACGACGGCCCGGTGCTCGGCGGACAGCCCGGCGAGCGCATCCGAGACAAGCCACCCGTCCAGGATCCTGTCGACCCGGTCCGCCTCCGGAATCTCAGGCAGCTGATCGGTTCCCGTTTCGTGCCGGCGCCGGGCGCTGCGCCGGTCATCGATGACGAGGTTGCGGGCAACCGTGTAAAGCCAGGCCCGCACCGCCGTCTCCGGGCGCCGCAGAATCGCCGGGTGTTTCCACGCGCGGATCAGCGTCTCCTGCACGACGTCATCCGCCAGGGCACTGTCACGGGTCATCCCCATGACGAACCGCCATAGCGCCGGGCCGTAAGCCTCCTGCAGCGATCGCAGTAACTCGGCCTCCTGATCGGACATTTCCGCCTCCTTGGAGGTAGGACGACGCCGGGCGGCAAACAGTTCACTTGCGCCCGGCGCGGTTAATGGCCGCAGCCAGCGTTGAACCTGCAGGCTGCCGGAACCGTTGTAGGGACAGGTCCGGCCGCCCCTGGCCGGCCATCCCAAAGGAGAGCACAATGAAGATTCTTCGCCCGGCGACTGCCGCCGCGGCGTTGGGCGCCATCCTGCTGCTGGGGGCCTGCTTCGCCGGGCGCACAGCGATGCCGGCACCGGCCCCCTACACAGTCCCGTCAGTTCCTGTGACGGGGACCCCCACGCCGTCGCCCAAGGACCCAGCCGGTAACGCGGCTCCGCCGTCGACCGTTGCCCCGCCCGTTGTGCCGGCTCCGCCGTCGACCGTTGCCCCGCCCGTTGTGCCGGCTCCGCCGTCGACCGTTGCCCCGCCCGCCCCGGCGCCCATGATCCGGCCGCCGGCGCCCGCCCCGCGGCGCGTCGTTCCACCGGCGCCGCGGCCCATGGTTCCGCCGCCCGCCCGCGTGCCTGCCGGAAACGATCATGATGCCGACAACAACGGAGGACCGGACGACGGTGACGGCAACAGGTAGCAGCCACGGGGCGCTTGGGCCGGGCCCCGGCAGGGGGCTCCTGTTCGGGGTGCCGGCGGCGCTAGCGGCTTTGGCCCTCAGCGCGTGCGGCAGTCCGGCCGGGAACCAGCCGGCGGCGCCTGCCTCCGGCCCCACCCCGTTCGCGTGGTTCCGTGCCGGACCGGCCCCGGCAGGATGGCAGCCGCTGGAGCTTCCGGACACCACAGCCGTGCTGGCCATCCCACCTGATGCCGCTCCCGTGCCGGGCGACCCCGGCAGCGTGTCCGCGACCGTCACCGCCCCCGACGGGGACCTCCAGATCTATCTCAACGCCACGCCGCAGCAAGGCGACGAGTCGCTGGCTAATTGGCCCGAATTCCGGCTGGCCCATCTCACGGGCGAGAACGCCGCATCCGCGAGCCGGCTGCAGTACCGCGCCGGAATGGGGTTCCGGGGAGGCAACGGTTCCTGCGTGGAAGACACCTATGTAACGCGGATCGGTGCCCACAAATACCGTGAAATAGCCTGCCTCGTTGCAGGAACCCGGGGAAGCAGCGTCCTGGTTGTGGCCACGCCGGCCGATTCCTGGGACCGCTTCAGCCCCGTGCTGCAGCAAGCGGTGGACGCGTATGCCCCCGAATAGGGGCACGGCCCCATCCCCATCGAGCAGGGTGGCCTGGACCGTCGAAGGAAGCCGGCTGGTCCTGGCCGGTTGGTTTAGTCACAACGAAGGCGGGAGACTGGATCAACTCGATCACGAAAGTGGGAACCACATGATCAATCTCAAGCAAGACGCCGAGGGGTTCATCCGCATGAACCGGCACTTCCCGGAAAAATCGCTCATCAGCATCACGTTCACCGATGGCTCAGAACACGTCTATTCCGGGCACCGGCTCAACGGCATCTACGACGAGGCCCTGGCAGAGTACCGGGCGCAGAACCACCTGGATGCCAAGGGGTTCTCGCGGGCGCCCAGGAAAACGGTCCAGCCCGCGAACAAGATCGAATTCGTTCCGGTGCACGCCGGAATGGACCCGTAGCGGCGCCCCTGGCCACCCAACGTCCGCCTTGGCCGTTTGCCGCGGCCGGGTCGCCGTGGGCCCGGCCGGATCAGCCGACGCCTACCGCGCCCGGCCCGTGCGCCGGGCGGCGGAGGGCGCGGGCGCGGATCCGGAGGTCGTTGTCGTGCACCCGCCGGTCGACGCCGGGCACCCGCGTCGGAGTGCTTCTCGGCCGCGGTGCCGCCGGACTTACCGGCGGCTCCGGGCACAGATCACTGATCAGCCCCATGCCGGCGTACTCGCGCACCGCGGTGATGCCGGCAACCGCTGCAGGCTTGTCCGCGAAGCCCTTTGACACGGCCAGTACTGCCCCGTCCGGTGCCCTGAGCCGAAACCTGAAGCAGGCATCGGCGTCAACGAAGAGTTCAAATGTGCCGGCCATGACGATCCTCCCGATGCGCGGGCTCCCCGTCCGGGCATCATTGCCACGGGGTGAAGAGGAAAGCGTCGCTGCTGCCCGCTGGTTTGGTTTGTCCCTGAGGGCTGAACGGATGATGTCAGCCCGTCATTAAAGTCTCGCTGCGTCCGTGGAACGCCCACAAGGCAAGTCACGTAAATCCCAGGTAAATAAAAGCCAACAGCCGTGCGCGGGCAGCCGCCGTCTGGGTCCGCCGCGGGCAGGAACACTGGCGCCTCCGCGGTACCCCTACAGGGGCGGCCAATGGTCGCGGCAGTAGTCACCGCGGCTGGCGCCGGGAGACCCTTGCGGGATGACGCGGTCCCAGGAGGGGGCGACGGCCTCGCTCCGCTCTGAAGGCTCGGCTGCCGCCGTGCGGCCTGCGTCGCCGGGAAACCAGGTCATGACTGAATCGTTGGACAACGTACCCCCCATTGTTCTTGGCTGGAGGCGCACCGGCTCGCATTACGGACCGCCATGCGCCTCACGCAAGACTAACCGGGAGCACTGACACCAAAACAGGGACTTTGGACCGTATCGGCGAAAGGCGGCGGGCGCCTACCCGTGACCGCCCGCAGGCCGCCGCCAACGGCTTCCCGGCGCCCAACAGCCCGGAGCGACGGGCAGAAGTGTTTCATCCATTGGAAATGGAAGTCGCAGCGGCGGAGAATCAGGGGCAGTCTTGGGGGCAGCCCGCGCTCCACAGACAGGAAAGAAGGATGCGATGTCCCTCAGCGTTGAGGAAATGAACAAAGAGCTCCCGTTGGCGAATGTGCTGCCGGGCGACGCCGTCCCGTACTACATGGCGTCGGGCGAAGGCGCCCGCTATGAGATCAACGGCCAGCTGGTCACGGTGATCGCCCGTGCGGCGGACACCGGCGGCATTTTCAGCGCCGCCTACATCTCCGGCGGCATGGGGGCCGAATCGCCGTTTGTGAGCCACGCGGTGGAACACAAAACGCTGTATGTCTTCGACGGCATCCTGCACGTCTGGCTGCCGGGCGAAAGCCGCATCCTGACTCCCGGGGATTCCGTGGTGATCCCGCCGGGAACCCCGCACGCGTACCGGATGGCAAGCCACTACACCCGGTTCCTGAACTGGATGACCCCGGGCGGCGCCGAGGCCTACTACGAACGCGTCGGCACACCCATCGATTCGCACGTCCCGCCTGTCACCCCGGGCCGGAAGCCCAGCCTGCAGGAGTGCGCGGCGGTGGGCGCCGAATTCGGCATGACGTTCCCCGACGTCGAACGCGTGGCACCGTCTTTCCGGCAGGACGCCGGGCTGCCGGCGGCCCAGAGCCCGTACTTCCTCAGTGCCGGCGAGGGCGAGCGGATGGTCAGCTACCAGACCATGTTCACTTACCTGTCCCGGCCGGCGAACACGGGATCGAACTACTTCGCCGTCCACACCAAGGGCGCCAAGTCCCCCTACATTCCGCTGCACTTCCACGAACAGCACACGGAAAACTTCCTCTGCACCGAGGGCCGGATGTGGATCTACGCCAACGGCCGCGAAGTGCTGCTCACCAAGGGCGACTTCCTCCACGCCCCGGCCGGGACCATCCACTCCTTCGCCTTCGATTCCCACAACACCCAGATGGTCGGGTTCCTGACGCCGTCGGTCTTCAACGGCTTCTTCGAGTACTTCAACAAGCCCACGGAGGACTACATGTACACCGAGGGCGGCGAGCCCTACATGGACATGGAGGGCTTCGGCCGGGCCCAGGCCGAGATGGACCTGACCGTGGTGGGTCCCCCGCCGCAGCGCAGGGCTGCGCTGGACATCTAGCCGGACCGGGGCATCTGACCCGGTTTTCCGGTCCGGCTGCAGGTCCCACGCGAATGGCCCGGAACCCCCCGCGGAGGGTTCCGGGCCATTCGCGTCTGTGGATGGCTTGTCAGCGGTTCATGATGCGTGCAGAGCCTGGCGCACCAGCTCGCGCCCGTAGTCGTTGCCGTTCGGGGTGCGCAGCACCGTGTGCATGTGGAACGGGGCCGGGGTGTCGTTGCTGAGGAAGACGCCTGTGTGGTGGTCCAGTTCCATGACCAGCACGGGGCTTTGCAGTCGGAAGTAGAAGGCGTCCTGCGCCTCCCATCCGCCGATCCAGCAGAACCAGGTTTCGTCCCAGTGGGCCGCGATCTCCCGCCGGCGGGCGGTCCGCGGCCCGTCGGGGAGGAACGCGATGAAGTCTGCCACGAGCTCGTCCAGGATCGCGCGTGCCGCGGCGGGCATCGCGTTGACCGGGATGCCCTCGTAGGGAATCACGCGGTTGTCCTGGAAGCAGCCGGCCAGGTGCCGTTCGTCCCCGGGGTGCAGCCTGCCCTCCGGCATGGCCGGGTCCTGCATGTCCGCGAAAAGCGTGGCCTCGTCCCGCAGCGGCCCGGGCAGGGATTGCATCAGGCGCCGCGCCAGGGCGATCCGCTCCTTGAAAACGGCCACGCCCTGGTGCGGGCCGGCGTCGATGACGTCCGGTTCGGCGCCGAGGAACACCGGCGAGACCACCAGCTGGGTCCCGGCCACCAGGACGTTGAGCGCCACGTGGTGGCCGAAGAGCTGCCAGCCCCACGGGGCCGTCTCCGACGGGTCACCGTAGAGGGCGAAGTTGTAGCTGAACTCGTTCATCAGCTCCGGCAGCTCCACCAGGCCGCCCAGGAATCCATTGATCCGCATCAGGTTCCGGACCAGCCCGTAGCCGGCCGGACTCAGGCTCTCTGCCAGGACGGCCAGGATCTGTTCGCGCACACCCTGGTCCAGCTCGTCCAGGCGCAGGCCCGTATCATGCTGCAGGAATTCCGGGTTGGCCCAGCTCTGCCATTCGTGCGCGTCCACCCCGTAGCGGAGCTGTTCGGCCTGGGCCGGCGTGAGTCGTGCCAGCAGGTCCCGGGCGGCGGCTGTCATGGCGGCCGCCGGCGCCTCCTCCCCCGCCGGCGCCGGCGCGAGGGGGTACAGCCCGGCTTGGTGGACACCGTCGCTGGTCACCCCGGTGAAAGGCTCGGGGTATTGGGCGGCCCAGCCCTGGATCATGGGACCCGCGAAGGGATCGGTCTTTGCCGCCTCGGCATAGCCGCGGGCATCCAGGCCACGGATCTGCGCCACCCGCGGGTGGTCGGGCGGGTAGAGATAGTCACGGAAGGACGGCACGGACACGTGTTCTCCTGTCGGGGTCTTCGGATGGTGTTGCCAGCGGCCAGCCGGCGGCCACGCCAATGGCCGCGGCGGCCCCCGCGGGGTCGGTCCCCCGCCAGGCGACGTGCTGGTCCGGGCGGACCAGCACCGCGGCGGCCTGCCAGTGCGTGGTCATCGGGGTTCCGTGCTGGTCGGGTCCGACGTCGACGACGGACAGCGGGATTTTGTGGATCGCGGCGGCGGCCAGGACCGCCGCGTAGGCCTGTCCGGCGGCCGCGCCGCCCAGGCTGTCGCGGTCCACCAGGAGGGTGAAGCCGGTGTCCAGCAGGTCATAGAGCGACGTTGTCGCGTCGAGCCAGGCGTGCGGCAGCAGCGATCCGGGGCTGGCGGAGGGGACGTAGCTGACGGGGTCCTCGGCGGGGACGGGCAGGCCGTCCGGGACCACCAGAGGCGAGGAGCCGTACGTGTAGCCCAGCACCAGTCCCAGCGAGTCGAACTCGCTTTGTTTGACGGCCAGCGCCTCCTTGGCGACCCGCCGGGCTGCCTCGCCGTCCGCATCCGCCCGGCCCAGGGCCGGGTCCGCGAAGTGGTAGGCCAGCGACTTCCCGTTGGCGGCGGCGTCGCGGATGGTCCGGGCCGCGACGGGCCGGCGCTCCAGCTCGTAGCTGCCGGGCAGGGCCGGGCCCGCCCAGCCCGCCAGGGCGGCGGCGATCTTCCAGGCCAGGTTGGCGGCGTCGCCGATGCACGTGTTGAACCCGTGCCCGCCCCAGGGCGGATTCAGGTGCGCCGCGTCCCCGACCAGGAACACGCCGTCGTGCCCGTATCCCGGGGCGAGCAGCATGCGGGCCGTCCAGGGGTCGGTGGCGATGACCTCGACGTCGACGTCGGCCCCGACGAGCGAACGGACCAGGCGTCCGGCGTCGGGTGATGCGCTGCCGTCCACGCCCTGGATGATGGCCCACCAGGTGCTGCCGAGGTCCAGCCGCCCCACCATGCCCGAAACCTCGGGTCCCAGGACCCAGTACTGGACGGCCGGGTCCAGGGTGATCGCGGCGGCGAGGGTGTCGGAACGTAACAGGACACTGATGTTGGAGAGCTCGGCGGAGCCCCCGGCGAGGCGGATGTTCAGCCGGCGGCGCACGGTGGAGGAACCGCCGTCGGCCGCGGCGACGAAGCTGCAGTCCACGGCCTTGCGCCGCCCGGTTGCGTCGGACACCGCCACGCGCGAGCCGAAGCGCGGCCGGCCCGGGCCCGGCGTGCCGCCGCCCTGGTTGATGTCCAGGTCTTCCACGCTCAGGCCGGTCAGCAGCGTGATGAGTGGGGATTCGGCGGCGGCCTCCCGCAGCACGGCCTCCATGACGGGCTGCGGGACCTGCTGCCCGCATTCCGGCTGGGGACCATACCGGCCAGGGACGAGCTGGAAGGCCTGGCGGAACCGGGTGACTTCGTGGCCGGTGAGGGCGGAGCAGAAGATGACGTCCTGGGCGTAGGAGACCGGCAGCGGCGCGGCGTCGCGGAGTTTGTCGGCAAGCCCGAGGCGGCGCAGGTGCGTCATGGTGCGGGCGTTCGTGGTCTTGGCGCGCGGCCGGTCCTGGTCAATGGTGGTCCTCGGCTCGATGACGAGGCTGTGGATGCCGCGGTGCGCCAGGTCCAGGGCCAGGAACAGCCCGCTGGGTCCTCCGCCGGCGATCAGCACCGGCACCCGCTCCGGCAGGTCGCCGAGGGCCGCGTTGTTGACGGCCGTCATCAGGCCCGTGCCCGCAGTGACGGGCCGCCCACGGGCGTGGTGAGCGTTCCCAGGGTGTCGATTTCCACTTCGACCGTGTCGCCGGGCTGCAGGAGCCACGGCGGGGTCCGGACGTAGCCGACCCCCTCCGGGGTTCCCGTGGCAATGACGTCACCGGGATGCAGGGTCATCGTCTGGCTGATCAGGGCGATGATGGCCGGGACGGAGAAGATCATGTCCCGGGTGTTGCCGTTCTGGACCTCGGTGCCGTTGACACGGGTCCGGACCTGCAATCCCTCGCGTAGGTCCCCGGCCTCGTCGCGGCTGACCAGCGGGCCGAGGGGGCCGCTGAAGTCGCCGTTCTTTCCCAGGGTCCATTGGGCGGTGAGCTTTTGGGCCCGCCGCGCGGTGAGGTCGTTGAAGGCGGAGTAGCCGAAGACGGCTTCCGCGGCGGTGGCCTCGTCCGCGGATTCGACCCGCCGGCCCACGTAGGCGGCGACTTCGCCTTCCCAGTCCAGCCCGGCCTCGCCCGCGGGCACCGGCGCGGGGACATTGCCGACCGAAAGGGACGCGGTCCACCGGCCGAACAGCGTGGGGTATTCGGGCACGGAGAAGGAACCCTCAGCGGCGTGGGCGCGGTAGTTCAATCCCACGCAGATCACGCGGGCGGTGGGCGGGACCAGCGGGACTTCGGTGGCGTCCGCCCGGTTCAGCGACGCGCCGCCGGCCGTCAGGGACAGGGACTTTTCCTGCCAGCCGGCGGCATCCGCCCAGAAATCCTGGACCGGAGCCAGCGGGTAGACCCGGCTGTCGGCCAGGGCCGCAACCCAGGCCGCGCCGTCGTGGGTGATGCCGATGTACTGCATGTGAAGGGCCTTTCAGGTTCCGCCCGGACGGGCGCGGTGAGGGAAGTGGTGATCGTGGAAAATTGGCACGGCAAAGCTGCCCTGGTCAGGCCGAGGCCTGCACTGGCTTCGCGGGGACGGGTCTGTCAGGGGAGGTGGGCCTGGCGGAGGAAGAAGTCGACGGTGGCATCCATGGCCTTCTCCGCGGCCGCCTGGCTGTGATCGGGCAGTACCCACATGTGGTCCGCGTCCTCGATCAGGAGCAGTTCGACGTCGGTACCGGCGGCTTCCAGCGCCGCCGCGAGGGACGTCGACTGGGCCGGCGGGACGAAGCGGTCGGCGGTCCCGTGGACCAGGAGGAAGGGCGGCGCCGCCGGGGTCACATGGCCCATGGGGCTGGCGGCAGCGGCCTTGCCGGGGGCCTCGGCCAGCACCGCTCCGATGAGCAGTTCTTCGCGTGAGGCGGGGTCGTCGGCACGGGCGACGGCGTTGGGCAGGCTTTGTTCGGCCATCGTGGCCAGGTCCGCGGGCGCGTACCAGGCTGCCACGGCAGCGACCGCGGCGTCGCCGGTGTCGCCAGGGGTGCCAGGGGTGAGCCCCACGAGGCTGGCGAGATGCCCGCCCGCGGAGTCGCCCCACGCGAAGATCCGGTCAGGATCCACGCGGAACTCCGCCGCATGGTTCCGAAGCCAATCCACGGCGGCCTTCGCGTCCTCCAGCTGCGCCGGGAACCGGGCGGCCGTACTGAGCCGGTAGTCCGCGGAGACCACTACGAAGCCTGCGTCCGTGAGCCGCCGGAACGGGCTGAAGCCGAAGCCGTCCAGGACCGGGCCGAGGGAGGATCGCTCCCCCGTCCGCCAGCCGCCGCCGTGGAAGTGCACGATGGCGGGGAACAGTTTCGGGGACGGCCCTTCGGCGGGGTGTTCTTCGGCGGCGGGGAGGTAGACGTCCAGCAGCAGGGGTTCGGCGCCCCCGGGGCAGGCGAACTCGATCCCTTCCAGGATCTGTTCTGCTGTCATCGTCGGCTCCATCTGCTGCTGGCCGGCCTCTCGAGGTGTTCCGGCGTCTGAATCAAGGGTGTCGGATACCGGGCCGTGCCGGCACCGGGCATTTCAATCATTGGAACGGCTTTGCCTCCACCAGGGCCCGGGCCAGGAAGGCGAGGCCGTCCTGCACGATCCTAAGCCCCGCGGAATGGTTGAGATAGCCGTGGACGGCACCGGCTTCGAGGCGGAAGTCGACGTCGGTTCCGGCACGCCGGAGTCCTGCCGCGAAAGCCTCTGCCGAGTGCCGCAGGTCGTCGTATTCGCATGCGATGATCGCCGCGGGGGGCAGGCCGGAGGGGTCCGCGTTGCCGGGCATGGCATAGGAGGACGCCATGGCGACAGGACCGCCGATGTAGTTCTCCACGAGGGCGCGGCAGTCATCGGCAGTGAAGCGCAGCAGCCGCGGAAGCCCCTCGAGCACGCCGGGTAAGGATCCCGGGACGGAACCGGGCCCGGAACCGGCGCCGGATCCGGATTCGGAACTGGAACCGGAACCGGCGCCGGATCCCGGACTGGAAGCGGTGCTGGAACCGGGGTTGGATCCGGTGCTGGGCGCTGGCAGGTCGGCGTGCAGGAACGGGTACGCGAGCAGCAGTTTGGCCGGCAGTGGCAGGCCGGCGTCCTTGAGGAAGAGCGCGGCCCCAACGGCGAGATTGCCGCCCGCGCTGGCGCCGCCCAGGCACACGCGGTCGGGGTCGGCGCCCAGCTCCGCGGCGTGCTCTACGGTCCAGAGCCAGGCGGCCAGGACGTCCTCGTGCGGGACGGGGAAGTGCACGCCGTCGCGGGCCAGCCGGTAGTCCACGGACACCACCACGCCGCCGCTGCGGGCGGCGACTTCCCGGGCCAGTTGGTCCGCTTCGCGCATCTCCGGCCCGCCGCCGGCAAATCCCCCGCCGTGCATCCACACGAGCGCGGGACCGTCATGGCCCGGGGCGCCGCCGTAGACCCTGACAGGGACGGTCCCGTTCGGACCGCGCGCCCCGGTTTCCCGGAAACGGACGGCTGGAGCCTGGTAGGGCACGGCACCGCCGCTGAAGGCCTCGAGCCGGTCCAGGCCGCCGGGCTGGCCCAGGAGGTCAGTGATCGAGCCCGCTCCGACCAGGTGGTGCAGGGCGCCGGCCAGGTCCGGGTCCAGGCTCATGGCCGGGACCCGGTCGCGGTCCGGGCCCAGGGCAGCGGCGCCCCCAAGTCGACACTGTCAACCGTGCCGGTAGCGGCCCCCGCAGCGGCCCCGGACGCGCCGGCGCGTCCGGACCGGGGCAGGGACAGTCCATGGCCAAAGCGGAAGACGGGGTCCTCGGTGTCGAACGGCATGTCTTCCCGGGAGGCTTCGACGGCGGCCATGGACCGCGGGAGGTCGAACGGCAGACGGCCCTCCGGCACGGCACGCCCGGTGAGGATGTCCGCCAGGGCATCGGAGTCGGATCCGTAGTTGGCCAGCAGGGCCGCGGCGTGGTCGGCGATTTCGGGCAGGACGGCGGGCCGTTCCAGGTTGATGTCGATCACCGTGGGGACGGCCCGGCAGATGGCGGTGACGCGTTCGATCTCCTCCGGCGCGAAGGCCAGGTTGCCGCAGTGGAAGAAGGATTCGAAGCCCTCGCCGCGGACTTCGAACGGGGTCCCCAGCCGGAGGATGGCGAGGTCCGCGGCCTCCGGCGTCGGAACCGGGATGAAGCCCGGCCCCAGGTCCGCGGCCGTAATGCCTTCGAGGTAGACCCTGGCGCCGGCGGCGAGCGGCAGGACGGGGCCGCCGTCGACGTCCTTGTTGGCCAGGAGCGTGTAGGAGCGGCGCTGCATGGCCCGGCCCGCGGCGCGGAACTGCGGGGTCCCCACTGCGGAGTCGGAGGCGGCGGCGTCCACGAGGGGGTTCTCGAAGAGCCCGAGGAGGAACTTCTCCTCCAGCAGTTTGCGGACGGAGACGTCGAGCCGGTCTTCGCTGAGCTTGCCCGCCCGGACGGCGCCGGTCAGGAGGTCGACGCAGCTTTCGCCGCCGATCTGGTCCACGCCGGCGTCCAGCGCCTTGAGCAGCCGTTCCTGCGGTGTCAGGTGTTCCACGCCCCAGGCCCTGGCCGGGAACACCCTGCCAAAGATGTCGCCGTCGGTGAGGATGCCCCAGTCCGAGCAGACGATCCCGCCGAAGCCGAGTTCTTCGCGCAGGAGTTCCGTGAGGATGCGCTTGTTGAAGGCGAAGCCCACTTCCTCGTATTCCGTGCCGACCGGCATGCCGTAGTACGGCATGATCTGCCGTGTGCCGGCGGCGACGGCGGACCGGAAGGGCAGCAGGTGATAGTCGAAGTTGCCGCCGGGATAGACCTGTTCGCGGCCGTAGCTGAAGTGCGGGTCCTCGCCGTCGAGCTGGGGGCCGCCGCCGGGGAAATGCTTGGTCATGGTGGACACGGACGCTGTCCCGAACGCGTCGCCCTGGAAGCCGCGGACGTAGGCGCCCACCAGCTCCGCCGCGAGCTCGGCGCTCTCACCGAACGTGGCCGCGCCGCGGGACCAGCGCGGTTCGGTGAAGACGTCCACCTGCGGGTGCAGGGCGGCCCGGATGCCGACGGCGAGGTACTCCTGCCGGGCGATATCGGCGAACTCTTCCACGGCGTCGGGGTCTCCGACGGCGGCGAAGCCGAGCGCCTCGGGCCACTGCGAGAACGGCCCGGCCAGGGCCCCGGTGCCGGGGTTGTCGGTGTAGGCGTGGCGCGGGTCCGTGGAGAGCGTGACCGGGATGCCCCAGCCGGTGTCCAGGGCGAGACGTTGGATGCTGTTGTGCCATTCGGCGAGTTCCCTGGCCTGGGTTGCGGCGCCGATGATGTTGAAGTGGTTCATCCGGCGCCCGCCGATCAGCTCCACGGCCGGGCCGGTGCCGAGCGCGAACGGCAGCGCGCCGTGGAACATCAGGCCCGCCTTGTCCTCGAGCGAGAGCCGGGAGAGCAGGTCCTGGACGCGTTGCCCGACCGGCAAAGTGGCGTCCTGGTAAGGGTACCGGGCGGTGGCGGGGGTCATGGCTGGCTCAATTCGTTGGAGAGGAAGGTGATGGCGGTATCCAGGATGCTGTCGATCCGGTCTTCTGCGCCGAAGAAGCAGTGGTCGGCGCCCTCGATGACGACGACGTCGTTGCGGACGCCGGCGGCGCTGAGGGCCTGCGCGAGGAGCTCGCTCTGGGACAGGGGCACGAGGGCGTCGCTGTCGCCGTGGATCAGCAGGAACGGCGGCGCCCCGGCGCTGACGTGGCCGAGCGGACTCGCGGCCGCCAGCCGGTCCGGGTCGCTGGAGCCGCCAACGAGCATGGGTCCCGGTTCCATGCTCATGCCTGCCGGAACGGCGGCCACCATGGGTCCGGTGAGGAGGCCGGCCGGGAGCTGCATCGGGGGCATGAGGGGCAGCGAGGACACGCCGTAGAAGTCCACGACGGCGCTGACGGCGCTGGAGTGTCCCTGCGCCCCGAGTCCGCCCTCGAGGTCTTCGCGGCTGCCGGTCAGACCCAGCAGCGCGGCCAGGTGGCCGCCGGCCGATTCGCCCCAGGCGCCAAAGCGTTCCGGATCGATCCGCAGCTCCTGTGCGTGCGCGCGGAGGTAGCGGACCGCCGCTTTCAGGTCATGCAGCTGGGCCGGGAAGGCGGCTTCGAGGGCCAGCCGGTAGTCGACGGTGGCGCAGGCGATCCCCGCCGCGTTGAGCCGGGAAAAGACGGAGTCCGCGGGGAACGTGGGCGGCAGCTCACGGCGGTCCCCCAGCTGGAAGGCGCCGCCGTGGACCCACAGCACCAGCGGAACCGGCCGCGGCACCGGACCCCCGGCCGTCCGCGGAAGCCAGATGTCCATGCTCAGCGGCCGGAACCCGACGGTCCGGGCGTAGCTGACTTCGCGGTGGACCGCGGAGACCTCGGATACCTGCACGGCCGTGCCCGGGCCGTCGAAGGCAGGGAACGCCGGTAACGCTGGACCAGAAGGCGGGCCGTCCTTCCCTGCGGCGGCGTCGGGGCTTGCCTCGGTGTCAGTCGTTGGGGATTCGATTAAGGTCATGGTGCGCTCCTGGTGAGGTGGGGCAGGGATGCCGGGACGGCCGGGCCGTACGGGACGGAGAAGGTGTGCGTTCCGGGCCCGACGACGGCTCCCGCCCGGCCGGGCAGGCGGACTTCGGCGCTGGTGCCGGCCGGGACGACGGCGTTCAGGGTCAGCCCGCCGTCGTCGATCCGCCAGCTGGCCGAAACCAGGCCCTGGGGGCCGCGGTGGGATGTGCTGGCGGATGAGAGGCCGGCGCCCGGGCGCGGTTCGATGATGATTTGTTCGTAGGCCGCGCTCCCCGGCGCCTGCCGGAGTCCGGCGGTGTAGCGGTGCAGGAAGGACACCACGGCGCCCTTGCTGTAGTGGTTCAGGGACTGCTGCGCTGTGCCGTCCGGGCCGATGCCGTTCCAGGCTTCCCACATGGTGGTCGCGCCGCGGTCCACCATCACCAGCCAGGACGGTTCGGTGTCCTGCATGAGCAGCTCATAGGCCAGGTCAAGGTGGCCGTTGTCGGCAAGGACCGGCAACAGGTCTGCGGTGGCGAGGAACCCGGTGCCCAGGTGGGTGCCGGCGTCCCGGATGAGGCCGGCCAGTTGCGCCGCGACCGCCGCCCGGTGCTCGTCGGCGACAAGGCCGAAGGCGAGTGCCCGGACACAGTTTGCCTGGCTGGGGTCGAACAGTTGCCCGGTGTCATTGACGTATTCGCGGGCCCAGGCGTCGCGGACATTGGCGGACAACTCTGCCAGGGCGGCGGCCTCCGTGTCCTTGCCCAGGACGGCGGCGATCCCGGCCATGATGGCGGCGGAGTGCCGGTAGTAGGCGGTGGCCACGATGCCGTGGTCGGCGGACCTGGCCGCGAACAGGTCCGGTTCCGGCCCGTCGGGTTCGAGCCATTCAGCCCAGTGGAAGCCGGTGTCCCAGAGGAACTGCTCGTGTGGTTCCGGCGTAGGTCGGGTGACGGCCCGGGCCGGGTGCCGGGCGCCTCCGGCCGCGCTGCTGATGAACCCGAGCCAGCGGTTCATGGCCTCCCAGTTCTGTTCCAGGATGGCCGTGTCACCCGTGGCCCGGTAGATCTCCCACGGCACCAGGACGATCGCGTCTCCCCAGCCGGCCGAGCCGTTGACAAAGGCCATGTGATCGGCCGCGGTGGCGTCCGGGCCCGGCGACGGCGAAATGTTAACGATCACTCCGTTGTCCCACTGATCAGCCCGGACATCGTTGAGCCACTTTCGGGAGAAGCCGGCAACGTCGAAGAGGTAGGCCGCGGTGGGCACGAACACCTGCCAGTCGCCGGTCCAGCCGGCTTTCTCCCGCTGCGGGCAGTCCGTGGGGACCTCGCAGGCGTTGCCGCGGAAGCTCCACTCGACGATCCCGTGCAGCGTGTTGAGCCGGTCATCGCTGCAGCTGAACGTGCCCACGCGTTCGAGGTCGGTCTGCACCATCCGGCCCACGAGATCCCCCGGTTCCAGCGGGTCCGCCAGCCCGCGGACCGAAACGTACCGGAAGCCGTGCGTCGTGTGGCGCGGCTCGAAAATTTCGCCGGGCGCCCCGGAGGACACCACGGAGTCGATCTGCCCGGCGGACAGGAACTGGCCCGGGTTGCGGAAATCGTGCGGCCGCAGGTGCTCCTGCGTGACCTCGCCCGCGTCGTCCAGGGCTTCGCCGTACACCAGCGTCACGGCGTGGCCCGGGGCGCCGAGCCGGGTCAGGCGCACCCAGCCGTTGATGTTCTGGCCCAGGTCCACCACCTGGTGGCCGCTGGCCAGCCGGGTGATGGACACCGGGGCGATGTCCTCCACGGCGCGGGTGGGCGGTGCGACGGGACCCGTCAGTGTTTCGAAGCTGCCGTCACGGAGCACAGCGTGCCCGCGACGGCTTCCGGAGCGAACGCCTGCGGCACGGAAGTCGACACGCTGCCCGGCCATGAGGTCCGCGCTGACAATTTCGGACGGCTCCACCAGCCAGGTGTCATCGGTCCCGACCACCGTCCGACCCGCCGCGGATGCCAGCTCGATCTGTACCAGCAGCGCCGTCGTGGTTCCGTACATGTCGGCGTCGCGCGTGTACCCGAACGTGCCGCGGTACCAGCCGTCGGTGAGGACGCCCGTGACGGTGTTGCTGCCGGTCTGCAGCAGCGTTCCGACGTCGAACGTCTGGACTTGCAGGGTGCTGTGGTAGCTCGTGGAGCCCGGGGTGAGCTCCTGGTCGCCTACCCGGTGGCCGTTGATGAAGAGCTCGTAGATCCCGTGGGCGGTGGCGTACGCCCGGGCCGAGTCCGGGACCGCGTCCAGCTCGAACGTGGTGGACAGTGCGTAGCCCGGGCGCTCGCCGGCCGCGGGGATGGCGGCCTCGCGCGGGCCGATCCACTGTGCGGCCCAGTCGGCGGGGTGCAGCAGGCCCAGTTCGACCGGCATCGGGTCCGCCCACCTTGAGGCTGACTCGCTGCCGTCCGCGGCAAGGTCCCAGGTCCGCACCGTCCATTCAAAGTGGTCCCGGGAGCCCAGCGCCGGGCCGCCGTAGGGCACCAGGCGGTGGGTTCCCGATTCCACCCGGCCGGTGTCCCAGCCGTTGCTGGCGGTGATCTGGTAGGCGCTCTGCCGCACCGTCCCCTCCGGCGGGGTCCAGCTGAGCCGGGGACGGGTGGTGGTGATGCCGAAGGCCTCGCTGAGGTGCTCAACGCGCAGGTGTGTGGGCTGGTTCACGGCTGCCTACCTCGTCCCGTCGAGGGCGGGGACTGACGCCGCCGGCCTGACGGAGGCCGCGAGGGGTCCGGCGAGCGCGTCGCGCGCGTCGCCGGCGTGCCCGGCGGGCGCGATCCTGAAGGTTGTCTCCTCCCCGCACCAGCCGCGCCCGGCGTCCCAGTGCTGGAAAGACCGCCCGGGCAGTGTGACCCGGATGTCGCGGCGTTCCCCGGCGGGGATGAGGGCCGTCGCGAAGCCTGTCAGCCAGAACCCGGGCCGGTCCACGTCCGTTTCCGGGGCGTCGGCGTAGATCTGCGCCAGGTATTTTCCGGCCCGGGCACCGGTGTTGCGGACCGTCAGGACGGTGTGCACGTCCTCCCCGGGTGCCGCTTCCTCCAGCTGCGCGAACCCCTCCACGGCGAAGGTGGTGTAGCCCAGTCCGTGGCCGAGCCAATACGCCGGAGCGGCAGCCTGCGTGGATTGCGCGGCTTGTCTTGCCCAGCCGCGGTAGCCGACATCCAGCCGTTCTGTGTACTCGAGCTGGCCGTTCCGGGGGTGCGTGTCGCGGACGGGAGCATCGGCCAGGGCGGCCGGCCAGGTGGTTGGCAGGTGGCCGCCGGGCTCGGCGTCGCCGAACAGCACATCGGCCAGGGCGTTTCCGAATTCCATGCCCGGGAACCAGACCAGGAGCACCGCCGCGGCGTCGTTCCGCCAGGGCATCTCCACCGGGGCGCCGGCGTTGACCACCACCACGGTGCGTGGGTTCGCTTCGATGACGGCGCGGACGAGGTCGTCCTGCCGGCCCGGCAGCGCCAGGGAGGTTCGGTCAAAGCCTTCGCTTTCGACGGCACCGGAGGTCCCGACCATCACGACGGCGACGTCGGCGGCGCCGGCCGCGGCAGCCGCCTTGGCGATCTCGCGGTCCGCCGATTCCCGGGGTTCGTCGATGGCCAGCCCTATGCGGAACAGAGTGGCCTCCGGATGCCAGGTGTAGCGCAAGGTCAGTCGCACCGGGGTTCCGGCGGTCAGGACGACGCCGGCTGATTCGTCCGGCGCGCCGATCAGCACGGCTCCAACGTCGGCGTAGCGGTCCCGCGAGTCGGCGGCCGCCACGGCGTCGCCGTCGACCTCCAGGCTGGCGCGGCCGATGCCCTTGAATCCCAGCTTCCAGGTGCCGGAGACGTCCGGCGTGAAGATTGTTTCGATGTCGACGGCGGTGGCGCCGGCGGGGATGGCGCCCGCGCCCCGGGTGAGCGTGGTCCGGGGACCGTATTCCTCCGCAACTGTGCCGGCGGGCCCCCGCCAGGTCAGCCGGACGCTTCCCTCCCCCTGGCCCGGGGCGTGGCATTCCGCGTTCCGGGGTTCGCGAAGGCCCCCGGAGAGCCAGGCACCCTGGACGGTGGTGAGCCGGACGCCGTCGCCGGCCCGCGCGCGCAGCCCCGCGGCGGGCGCCACCGTGTAGGCCGGGAACACCGAGGCGCTGCCGCCGCCCTGGGTCCGGGGATCCAGCGCCGCCGGTCCCACCACTGCGATGGAGGTGAGGTCCCCGGGCGAGAGGGGAAGGACGCCGGCCGGATTTTCCAGCAGCACGAATCCTGCCGCCGCGGCCTCCCGGGCCACGGCGGCGCCGGCTTCGGGTGCCGCGGGTTCGTTCCGGCGGCCCTCCTCGACCCGGCGGCCCAGGGTGACGAGCCGGCGCACTTTCTCGTCAATCACGGCCTCGGGGACCAGACCGGCGGAGATGGCTTCGACGAGCCCGTCGCCCCACAGCTTCTCCGGTCCCGGCATGGCGAGGTCCGTGGCCGAAAGGGCGGAGTCCACGGTGGAGTACACCGCGTGCCAGTCCGAGACCACGGCGCCTTCGAATCCCCATTCGGTCTTGAGCGGGTTCTCCGTGAGGGGATTTTCGGTCATGGCCTTGCCGTTCACGCCGTTGTAGGCCGCCATGATCATCCAGGGCCGGGCCTGCCTGACGACGCGTTCAAACGGTGCGAGGTACACCTCATGCAAAGTCCGTTCGTCGAGCACGTTGTTGACGGTGGTCCGCTCGGTCTCGGCCTCGTTGGCGACGAAGTGCTTGGGGCAGGCGCCGATGCCCTGGCCCTGGATGCCGTCCACGTACGCGGCCGCCAGTTCACCGGTGAGGAGCGGGTCCTCGGACAGGCACTCGAAGTTCCGGCCCGCCAGCGGTGAACGGTGCAGGTTCATGGTGGGGCCGAGCACCACGTCCACCTGCTGGCGGCGCGCCTCGGCCGCCAGCAGCTTCCCCACCCGCGCCATCAGCCGCCGGTCCCAGGAAGAGGCCAGGCACGTGGCGGACGGCAGGTTCACCGAGCCGGCTGCCTCGGTGTCGCGGTGGCCGCGGACGCCGACGGGCCCGTCGGAAACCGTGATCTTCGGCAGTCCCAGGCGCGGCTCGGCCTGGGTGTGCCACAGGCCGGAGCCGCTCAGGAGCCGGACTTTCTCTGCCACCGGCAGGGTGCGGATCGTTTCTTCGACGTCGGCGTCAAAGCTCGTGGAGGTCATTCGTTGGTGCTCCTGATCGTTGGTTTCGTCAGCTATCAGCATGGGTTTGCGGCGGCGCGCCCGGACAGCGCAGTTTCATTGGTTGACACGGCGCTGGGTGGAATTTAGGAGGCGACGGCCGCTGAGGTGGCGGCGGCGGTCAGGCGGTGCGTGCCCGCCCCCACGCTTCGGCCGTCCTGCCCCGGCAGCCTGATCTCCGCCTCCACGCCGTCGGGGATTGTTGCTTCGACTTCCAGCACCCCGTCGCCGGTGGTCCGCCACTCGACGGCGATGGTGCCGTGCGGGCTGCGCAGGCTGGTCTTGGCCCAATCGATGCCCTCGCCGGGCAGGGGCGCGATCAGCACCCTGGAGTAGCCCGGGGCGAGCGGCCGGATTCCACCGACGTACTTGTGCAGCCAATCAGCAATGGCGCCGAGCGCGTAGTGGTTGAAACTGGTCATTTCGCCGGGGTTGATGGTGCCGTCCGGGAGCATGGAGTCCCACCGTTCCCAGACGGTGGTGGCCCCCATGGTCACCGGGTACAGCCATGAGGGGCATTCCTGTTCGAGCAGGAGCCTGTACGCCGCGTCAGTGTGACCGGTATCGGCCAGGGCGCCGGTGATGAAGGGGGTCCCGGCGAACCCGGTGGAGACGCGGTAGTTGTTGTTCCGTACCAGTTCGGCGAGGCGGTTGCCGGCAAACTCCCGCTGCCGGCCGGTCTGCAGGATGTCGAAGGCGATGGCCAGCGCGTAGACCGTGGTGCAGTCGCTGTGCACGGTTCCGTCGGCGGCCACGTAGTGGGTGTTGAAGGCCGCTTTGACCCGTTCGGCGAGGCGGCCGAACGCGTCGGCGTCGGCGTCGTGTCCCAGGAGCGCAGCCGTCCGCGCGGTGATGGACGCCGTGCGGTACAGGCACGCTGTGGCGACGACGCCGGTGTCCGCCTTGGCCGCCCACGGCTGGTCCGGCGCGGCGTCCGGGTCCAGCCAGTCGCCGAACTGGAAGCCTTCATCCCAGAGCCCGGCGGGCGAGAGCAGTCCCTCTACCCGGCGGGTGTGGGAGGCCATCGAGTCGTACTGGTCCTTCAAGACGGTGTCGTCGCCGTAGGCCTCCCACAGCGCCCACGGAACCCACACGGATGCCTCGCTCCAGATGGCAGAGGATTCCGGTGCCGGGAATTCCGGCGGCTGGGGGCAGTACTTCAGTGCGTCCGGCACGGTGATGGGAACGAGTCCGCCGGCAGCCTTTTGTTCCGCGGCGAGGTCCAGGAGCCAGTCCTGCAGGAAGCCCTTGACGTCGTAGAGGAAGGCGGCCGTGGGGGCGAAAACGGCGATGTCCCCGGTCCAGCCGAGCCGCTCATCGCGCTGCGGGCAGTCGGTGGGGAGGTCCAGGAAATTGCCCTTGAGGCCCCAGACGATGTTGCGGTGCAGCTGGTTCACCAGCGGGTTGGAGCACTCGAAGCTGCCGGTGCGTTCAAGCCGGGAGTGCACCGCCACGGCTTCGAGGGATTCCGCCGTCAGCTCGCCGGGCCAGCCGGATACTTCCGCGTAGCGGAACCCGTGGAAGGTCTTGCTGGGTTCGAAGAAGTCCTTGGCGCCGGAGAGGATGAACGTGTCGGTGGCGGCGGCCGAGCGCAGCGGCCGGGTGCCCAGCTCACCGTCCTCGAGGACTTCGGCGTGGCGCACGGTGATGGTGGCGCCGGCGTCGCCCTGGACGGTGAAGCGCAGCCAGCCGACCAGGTTCTGGCCAAAATCCACCAGCGTCTTGCCGGCCGGTGAGGTGAAGACCTCCACCGGTTTGATGACCTCGTTGCGCACCACCGGCGGCCCGACGGGATCCGCCAGCCGGCCGGCGTCGAACTCCAGGGCATGGACCCCAGTCCAGGCGCCGGCCCCCACAGCGGCAGCGTAGGCCTCCGGACCGGCTGCGTCCGCGGCGAAGCCCGGCCGGGCCCAGCCTGCCGGTTCCCGCCGCGCGTCGATGCGCTGTCCGTCGTAAAGATCGTTGGCCGTGGTGCCCGAGGGCCCGGACTGCCAGGACGTGTCCGAGGCGACCGACTGGACGTGGCCGTCGGCGAATTCGATGTCCAGCTGCCCGAAGAACCCGAGCTCATCGCCGTACAGGCCCGACTTGCCGTGCCAGGCCAGGCGTCCGCGGTACCAGCCGTTGCCGAGCGCGACGCCGATCACCGTGGCCGGGCCCACGAGCGCGGTCACATCGTAACTGCGGTAGCGCAGGCGCCATTCGTACGAGCTCCAGCCCGGACTCAGCACGTCCTCACCAACGGGGACGCCGTTGATCTGCGCCTCGTAGATCCCGAACGCCGTGGCCCGCAGGAGCGCGCGCTTCACGGGTCCGTGGCCTTCGTCCAGCCGGAATTCCTTGCGCAGAAGCGGGGCGCCGTCGAAGTCTCGATCCGGCGCGATCATCGTGGCGGACCAGGGTGCGGGGGTCATGTGGTGTCGTCCATTCTTGTGGGGAGTTGCCATGCTGTGGGATTTGCTCGGTACCGCTGGTGCCGCGGGATCAGGCTCGGGACCGGTGCCGCTCAGGCGTAGTGGCAGGCGACGTCGGACGCGCCCACCTTCCGCAGGGCCGGCCGTTCGGTCCGGCACAAGTCCGTGGCCAGCGGGCAGCGCTGGCTGAAGGGGCAGCCGCCGGAAGCGGCAGCGGCGGCCGCCGCGGTCCGCACGCCCAGCGCTTCGCGTTTTTGCCGCCGCTCGGCCTGCTCCGCCGGGCGGGGCACGGGCGAGGCCGCCACGAGCGCCTGGGTGAAGGGGTGTTGGGGCGACTCCGTGACGGCTGCCGCCGGGCCGCTTTCCATGACCTGGCCGCGGTAGAGCACCACGACGCGCTGGGCGAGGAACTGGACCACGGAGATATCGTGGGCGATGAACAAATAGCTCAGCCCCCGCTCGTCCCGGAGGTCGGCCAGGAGGTTCAGGACCTGGGCCCGCGTTGAGAGGTCAAGGGCGCTGACCGCTTCGTCGCACACCACGAGTTTCGGCTCGCAGATCAGTGCCCGGGCGACGGCGATCCGCTGCCGCTGGCCGCCGGAAAACTGGCCGGGAAAGCGGTCCACGGCCTCGCGCGGGAGTCCCACCCTGGCCAGCATGTCCTCGGCGCGCTGCCGGGCCTCCCGGCCGGCCACGCCACGGATCCGCAGCGGTTCGGCCAGTGAGGCACCGATGCTCTGCCGGGGGTTGAGTGATGAGTTCGGGTCCTGGAACACGGCCCGGAGTTCGCCGCCCAGTTCACGCCGCCGTGCGGGGCTGGCATGGGTGATGTCCGTGCCGTTGTAGCTGACCGAACCCCCGCTGCTCTTTTCCAGGCCGAGGATGGCTTTGCCGATCGTGGACTTTCCGGAGCCGGACTCCCCCACCAGGCCCACGGTCTCCCCGTGCCGGATGCTGAAGCTCACGCCGTCCACCGCGGCCGGTCTGGCGGCGGCCTTCCGGCCCCGGCCGTAACGGACCACGAGGTCCACCACGTCCAGGAGCGGCTGCTCGGGAGCCTGCGCTGTTCCGCCCTGGCCTACCGCTGTTTCGATGCTCATGTCCTGTCCTTCTCAACTGTGCTGTCCATCTCAACTGTGCTGTCCATCTCAAGAATGTCGAGGACACGGTGGGCGGGTACTTCGGTGGCCACCCAGGCCAGGCCTTCCACGGCCAGTTCGTCGGCCTTGACGCAGCGCACCACGCCGTCGTCCGAGCCCGAGGGAACCAGCGGGACCGGCGCCACGCAGGCCGAGCCGGCGAACTGGCAACGCGCCATGAACCGGCACCCGCCCGGCCAGTCCTTGGGCTGCGGCACCTGGCCGTTGATGGTGGCGAGCCGCTCAGGCATGTCCTCGGCGGTGGTGGCGTGCGGGTCGGCGGCCAGCAACGCCAGGGTGTACGGGTGGCGGGGTTTGTCCAGGATGTTGGCGGTCCGGCCGCTTTCCACCACCTGGCCGGCGTACATCACGGCCACGGTGTCGCAGATGTCGGCCACTACGCCGAGGTCGTGTGTCACCATCACCACGGACATGCCGGTGTCCTTGACCAGTGCCCGCAGCAGCGAGAGGATCTCGGCCTGCACTGTCACGTCCAGCGCCGTGGTGGGTTCGTCGGCGACCAGCAGCCGGGGACGGCCGGCCAGGGCCAGGGCGATGGCCACGCGCTGGGCCATGCCGCCGGAGATCTGGTGCGGGTAGGTGGTGAGGATGCGCGCGGCGTCCACGATGCCCACCTTTTCGAGCAGGCTCAGGGCTTCGGTGCGTGCTTCGGCTTTGCCCATGCCCCGCAGGCGCCGGATGGCGGAGAGCAGCTGGTAGCCGACCGTGAACATGGGGTCGAGGGCACGCATGGGTTCCTGGGAGATCAGCGCGATCTCCCGTCCCCTGACGCCGGCCAGCTCATTTTCCGTGGCGGCCGCGAGGTTCCGGCCGTTCCACAGGATCTGGCCTCCGGTGACGGATACGCCCGAGGGCAACAGGCCCAGCAGGGACAACGCCGTCATGGTTTTGCCGCAGCCGGATTCGCCCACCAGCCCGAGCACGGTGCCCTGTTCGACGTCGAAGGAGACCTCCGTGACCAGGGGCGTGCCGGCGTCGACGCCCACCGAGAGCCCGCGGACACTCAGCCGGCCGGCCGCGTCCGGCGCGGCGGCATCGGTGGACGGCGCGGGGGCATCGGTGGACGGCGCAGCCGCGGACGCAGCGGCCCGGCGTCGGCGGTCAGCGGCGGAGGGCAGGTGGGAGGCGGCCGCGTTCGGGCTTTTCCCCAGGGCATTGCCGATGGCATTGGCCGCGAGGACCGTCAGCGCGAGGACCGCACCGGTGGGGACCATCAGCCAGGGGGCGTCGTAGACGTGCTGGGATGCGCCCTGGATCATGCCGCCCCAGCTGGGCTGCGGGATGGGCGGCCCAAATCCGATGAACGCCAGACCGGCCTGGATCAGCATGCCCACCGCGAAGATGAGGGCGGACTGCACCACGATCGTGGTGTTCAACCCGGGCAGCACGTGCCGCAGGCTGATGCCGAGCGTGCTCACGCCGTCCACCTTGGCGGCGTCGACATAGAGCTGTGACTGCAGCGCGGTGGCCTGGCCCAGCATCACGCGGTAGATGCCGGCCGAGATGAGGACGCCCAGAATCGCCATGACGACGGGAATGTTCGTGCCCACGGCACCGATGACCGCCAGGATGATCACCGTACCGGGCAAGGACATCATGACCTCGGTGACGCGGCTGATCGGCCCTTCGGTCCGTTGTTCAGCGGCGGCGACCATCGCCAGGACGGTGCCGAGCCCGACGCCGACAATCACCGTGATGAGCGATGTCCCCAGGGTGCCGGCGGCCGCGGCGAAGATGCGGCTGAGCAGGTCCCGCCCCAGTTCGTCGGTGCCCAGCCAGTGGGCGGCAGTGGGGCCGGACAGGATGGCGGCGAAGTCCTGGTCCTCGGTCTTGTACGGCAGCCACCACGGCGCCGTGAGGGAGGCAACCACCAGGACCGCCAGCCAGAGGACTCCGGCCACGGCACCGGGCGCCGCGAACAGGCGGTGGGCAGGCCTCCGGCCGACGCCAGTTTTGGGACCGGGGCCGGGACCGGGCCGGCCCGTGGCGGTGTTCGCGGGTGGGGCTCCGCCTGTGCCTGTATCTTCCGCATTCGCGGTGGCGGGGACGGGCGCGGGGGCAACGGAGGGGATCATGAGGCACGCAACTTCGGGTCGAGAAACTTGGTGGCGAGCTCCAGCACGAGGTTCACGGCCACCACCACAACGGTGGCGACCACCACGACGCCCTGCACGGACGGGGCGTCGTGGGTGCTGACGGAGGTCTGGACGGCCTGGCCAAGGCCCGGCATGGCGAAGAGCTGCTCCGCGATCACCGAACCGCCGAACAGCCCGATGAACTGCAGGGCGATCCCGGCCACGATCGGCAGGCTGGCATAGCGCAGGGCGTGGACGTACAGGATCTTCCAGGTGGGGGTGGCCGTTGCGCGCAGGGTCCGGATATGTTCCTGCTGCAGCGCCTCCAGCATGGATGCCCGGGTCTGGCGGGCGATGAACGCCGCACCGCCGACGGCGAGGGTGATCACCGGCAGGGCCAGGGACAGGGCCCAGTCCTGGGGTGAGACCTCGAAGGGGACGTAGCCGGTGGCCGGAAAGACCGAGGACTGGACGGCGAAGAGGTACACAAAGATGATGCCGATCCAGAAGGCCGGCAGCGCCACGGCGAGGCCGCAGACGGCTCCGACGATCCGGTCGACCACGCCGCCGCGGACGGCTGCCGTGACGCCAAGACCGATGCCGAGTACGGCGCTCAGGACCGTGGCCCCGGCCGCGAGGGCCGCCGTCACCGGCAGCCTGCTGGCCAGGTCGGCGCTCACGGACCGGCCGTCGATCAGGGACACCCCGAAGTCTCCCTGCGCGGCGCTGCCGAGCCAGCGGAAGAACTGGACGGGGAGCGGATCGGACCAGCCGAGCCGGCTGTTGACCTCGTCAATGGCTTGCTGGGTGGCGCCGGCGCCGAGGGACACGGCGCCGGGGCTGCCCGGCATTGCGTGCACCAAGAGGAACGCCAGCACCGCGACCACCAGTACGGTGGCCAGCGCCATGAGCAGGCGCTTTGCGACGTAAATCGCCATGATGACCTCCATTGGTCAGGTCCTGCCGGACGGCCTTCGCCTTAGGGGTGAAGGCCGCCCGGCAGGGTGGGGGTCAGTTGGCCGGGGCGTAGGACGAGAGCAGCGGGTACACGTTGCTGCCGGCGAACTCCACCGGCTTGACCTTCTTGGTGTTGTAGCCCTGGTTGGTGAGGGATTCGAAGAGCGGGATCATCCAGCCGGATTCGACGAGCCGGGTGTTGAGCTTGGTCAGCGCGGCTTTCCGGGCGGCATCGTCCTTGGCGGCGGCGACCTCGCCGGTGGCGGCGCTGAGCTGGTCGTCCGTGGCCTTCTGGACGTTGGTGAAGCCGTTGAGGATCGCGCCGTACATCAGGCCCACCGGGTTGTCCCAGCCCAGCGGCGCGTAGCCCAGCGGGGTGGTGGCGACGGCGGCGAACGCCTCATCTGTCGACGTCGCCATCTTGACCTGCATGGTGATGCCGACGGCGGCCAGGTCCTTCTGGACCGCCTGGAGGTCGGTCTGGGTGGTGGCGCTCGCGACGATGGTGAATTCAAAGCCGTTGGCGTAGCCGGCTTCCGCCAGCAGGCTCTTGGCCTTCGCGGGGTCGTAGGCGAACTGTGAGTTCAGTGTCTCCGTGAAGCCGGCCGAATCCTTGGGCAGGGCGTTCCACGCCGGGATGTCACCCTTGTGCAGGGCATCGACCAGGGCCTGCCGGTTGATGGCGTACTGGAACGCCTGGCGGACCTTTTCGCTGGCGAAGGCCGGCGACGTCTTGCCCGTCTTGTCGAAGGCGACCATGGTCTGGACCGTGCCGCCGATCTGGGAGACGCCGACACCCTTGGCCTTGACGAAGTCAACGGTCGGTGAGGTCAGCTGGGCGACGTCCACCTGGCCGGAAACGAGGGCGTTGGCCCGGGCCTGCGGATCCTGGATGACGCTGAAGACGATCTTGTTGTAGGGGTATTTCGCGGCGTCGGTGCTCTTGTCGTTCTTCTGCAGGACGTACTTGTTGCCCTTGACCGTGGTTCCGGAGTCCAGCGTGTACGGACCGGAGCCGTCCGGCTTGGCGGCCAGGCTTGCCGTGTCCGCGGCCCCCGCCTTGCCAACGATCATGCCGAGGGTGGAGGTCAGGTTCTTCTCGAAGCCCGGCTGCGCCTTGGCGAACTTCAGCGACACCTGGGTGGGGCTGATGACGTCCACGGATGTCAGTTCCTGGGCGCCGCCCTTGGCGATGGCTGAGTACGCCGAAAGGGCGGGATCCGTGCGGCGGTCAAAGTTGGCCTTCACCAGTGCCGCGTCCAGCGTGGACCCGTCCGTGAACGTCACGCCCTGCTTGAGCGTCAGGGTCAGCACCGTGTTATCGGCGTTGTAGCTGAAACCGGTGGCCAGGCCCGGCCCCACGGAGCCGTCCGCCTTCAGGGTCATGAGGTTCTCGTAGAGGCCTTCGAAGAACTGACGCTGCGCGTCGGAGACCCGCAGCGGGTCGAATCCGAAGGACGCGCTGTCACTCTCGACGCCGATTGTCAGGGTGGTCTTATCCACGGTGGATGCCGCCTGGCCGGAGCCGCCGCAGGCGGTCACGGAGCTGAGCATCAGGACGCCGGCCAGAACGGCCGCGCTCCGTCGGGCGGTGGGGTTCAGAAGTTTCATGTAGTGCGCCTTCGCATTCGTTCCAAAACAACGGGGGTTTTCGGCATCTGGTGGTGGTCGGGACTGGAGCGGACCGGCCGGACGGTGGCCGTCCGGCGCCGGTGCGTTCCGGGCCCTTCCGCCAGATGCGGTCGGGTGGACCGGCTCCATCAAGAGTCGTAGGCGGACGCAATGACGTCACACGAGAATTTCATTGGTTGGAACACTATTGTGGTGAACGTCACTGGCGACGAAGAAGGAACGATGACGAATGACAGCACCCGCGGAGACGCATTCCCCCGCTGAAAACCCGCCCGCCGCGCGCGGCAAGCGGCCCAAGCAGGGCGAACCGGTGATCGACCGGGCCCTGAGCCTCCTCGCTGTCTTCACGGACCGCCGCCGGGCGCTGACCCTGTCAGAGATGGCCCGTTATGCGCAGATGCCCGCCCCGACGGCGTTGCGCCTCATTGCCCGGCTGGTCGCCTGGGGCGCTCTGGAACGGCTCGACGACGGTCGCTACGTTGTGGGCGTCCGGCTGTGGGAGATAGCGTCCCTCTCCCCGAGGGGCCACGGGATCCGCGAAATCGCGTTGCCCTACCTTGAGGACCTCTTCGAGGTGACGCGCCATCACGTGTTGCTGGCCGTGCGGGATAGGGACCAGGCCGTCCTGATCGAACGGCTTTCCTCCAAGCAGGCCACGGAAGTCGCCTACCGGGTGGGTGGCCGGCTCCCCCTGCGCTCCACGGCCGTCGGCCTGGTCCTGATGGCCGGCGCGGACGCGGCATTCCAGGAAAAGATCCTCAAGGAACCCGCGGAATCTGAACCGGGCGTGGCTCCCATGCCGGAAGGCCAGCTGCGGCGCACCCTGTCCGACGTCCACCGGACGGGGATTGCCATGATCCGCCGGTCCGCGCCGTCGCTGACTGTTTCCGTGGCGGCGCCCGTCTTTGATGCCCAGGGCACGGTGGTGGCCGCACTGTCGATCGTTGTACCGGACGGGACCACCCCGCCCAATGTCCTGGCTCCGGCGGTGATGGCCACCGCGAGGGCAGTCTCACGAAACCTTGGCTACCGGACTGCCCTGGCCGAGGACGTCCGGACCCTGTCGGACGGCTGACCGCGGAGCTGCCCACCGCCGGCCCTTCCAACCAGTGGAAAGGCCGGCGCGGCGTCGGGATGAAGGGTCATAATGTTGAACCTGCGGGGCGCCCGGCTCCCCGGACCCCCGCCTGCTTCCGCGAGCCCTTGACACGCCCGGTGGCGGCGTCTAGGACTGGCCTTGTCCAGTCCAATCCACCAGCCTAGGAGTTGTTATGGCCACCACGCCCTACGGAATCGTGCACTTCTTCCCGGGAGGCACCAAGGAACAATACGAGGCGTCGCTTGCAGCCGTCCATCCAGGCGCGGGGCTCCTGCCCGAGGGGCAGATCTTCCACGCCGGCGGGGCATCCGAGGGGGGCTGGACGGTCTTGGCAGTCCACGAATCGAAAGAAAGCTGGGAAAAATTCCGGGACACGATCCTCCTGCCCCGGATGCAGGCGGGTATTGAGGGCGGCTTCGCCGCTCCGCCCGAAGAGACGGTGATCGACCTCTACAAGGTTCTGCCCTAGCAGCACGTAACCCACACAGCCACTTCAAACGGCGCGCCCGTACCAGTCGAGTACGCGCAACGCGCGAAGGGTGTTCCACCGGCTGGACCGGCCGTCACCGGCATCAACCGGGAAATGGACGATCCCGGGATGCGTGTTTTCGAGCAGCCAGGTCCCGTCCGGCTGCTCCTTTGACCGGAGCACCTCCACGGCTTCGGCCAGGCGCGGGTCCGGGGGCTCTCCGGTCGAACGGAAGTACTCCAGGGCACGGAGCACGTCGTAGTGCCAGCGGGTCGGAAAGGAGAACGTCAGCCAAGCCGGGTCTATGACCGCGCCGGTGCTCTTGCGTCGGAACAGGCCCCGCTCCAGCAGATACTCCTCGCCCCGGCGCCGCGCGTCCACGGACTGCGCCGAGCCGCCCGTGACCCGTTCGTGGGCCAGGAGGCCCTCGAGGACGTTGATCGTCGTGGCGGCCGAGGACACCACGGCGCCGGACTCCGCCCAACAGTTCCACCCGCCGTCGTCCAGTTGCCCGCTGACAAGCCGGGAGACGACGCCGTCGACGTCCTGATCGAAGTACGCGCCGAGCGCCACTGTCATTCCGTTGATGCACGGCTCCACCTCGCCTTGGAAATACGGCTGGCCGCCCTCCTCCCAGCGGCAGTTGTCCCTGACCAGCGCTATGGTCTGGCGCATCTGCTCACTTCGCGGGTCGATCCCGAAGTCACGCAGCAGGAGCAAGCTGTACGTTGTGGCGGTCCAGGGCTGGGGGACACGGTCCCAACCTGTGTCACCGCCGGCATCATCCGCACCGCCGCCCTCGGGACCGCCGCCCTCGGCACGGCCGCCGTCGGGGCGGTCGCCCCGGGCGGGGAAATATGCGCCATGCGCCCATTGGCCGTCCTCGTCCCGCAATGCCAGCAGGCGGGCACCCCAGCCTTCGGTCGCTACCCGCGCGCGCTCTGCGGTAACGACCTCGGGCGCGGCGTTGCTGAGATCCTGCAACACCTGCCATCGAAGGGAAGGATCTGAATCCATCAGCCAGTCCAGGACGGTCATACGCCGATGGTAGCGCTCACGGCTCGCTGGCATCGGGTGCTCCCAGTCGAGTGGGCACGCGGCATTGCCCCGGACGTCAGTGGCCAGCGGGCCGGACGCTCAGGAAGCCTTCGGCCGGATCACCAGGACAGGGCACGGGGAGTGGCTGGCCACCTGGGCGGAGACCGATCCGATGTGCAGCCCGGCGAAACCGCCGTGGCCGCGGGAGCCGACGATCACCAGGTCGGCTTCCCGTGCGGCCTCAAGTATTGCCGACGCCGCTGAGTCGTTTTTGATGGACCGGGTCACGACATTGACACCCACTGCGGATTTCGCCGCCTCGGCGCCCAGCGCTTCAGCCTGCTGCTCCGGGGAGTCCTCCGCCACGATTTCGCCTGCCGCGGTTTCCAGCATCGCCGGATACCACGCCATTGGCGCCTTGTTCCAGACAGTCAGGACCCGGAGCTCCGCACTGCGGTACCGGGCCTCTTCAACACCCCACGCCAGGGCCTCGTGGGATTGCTTCGAGCCGTCAAATCCGATCACGATCACAAAGGGATCAACTTTTTTCATGGTTCCAGACTTTCACTGCCGGTTTGCGGCGCCTAGGGGCCTCTGACCCCATCCGGGACCGGTGCCTCGCCGCGAAGGCCGTCAAGGCCGCCGCAGCGTTCAGACGATGCCACGCTTGGCGGCCGTCTTGAGCGCGTCGCGCCTGCTTACCGCCCCGAGTTTGCGGTAAATGGACCGTTCGTGGGTCTTGACCGTGTTCACGGAAATGTACAACGCCTCGGCGATTTCAGCAGCGGTCATGATGGAGCGCATGTAGGAAAGGACTTCGCGTTCGCGCTCGGTCAGGTTCCAGTAGGACTGTGCACGAAGGCGGGTCTCACCCTGTGCCTCGCGTGCCATCAGCGCTGCGATGAACGACTCGTGCGCGGTGCCCCACACAGCGTGCTCAACGAGCAGATCCGCCAATTCCTCTCTCCGTTCGGCGAAAGGACGCAGGACGGTTTCAGGCTCGGCACGAAGGACAGCATGTTCAATCCGCTCGTGTGCCGCCGCGGCATCTCCGGCTCCATGGGCCATGATCGCCTCGGTCAGGCTCAGGCAGGTGTCGATATATGAGCTGCCGCGGCGATCGGCCAGTGACTCGGCACAGCGTTGCGAAGCGGCGGTGTCACCTTCGCGGCGCAGCAACTCCGCCAGCAGCGTATCCGCCAATGCGCCGTGCCCCCCGGCACCGAGTGGTTGGACGGTCCGCAAAGCTCCGTCCCGGTCGCCCCTGGCTTCGGCAATTTTCGCCACCGCGATGGTCTCCAGGGCATTCCATGACACGGCGTACCGTCCCCGCCCGTGAAAGGACTCCAGCGCCGCACCGGAGTCGGCCAGGCGGACCAGGTCGCCGGCGGCGCAATCAACCAGGACCCGATAGATGGCGCTGAGCGGACCGGTCGGGAACAGCTCGCTGCCCAATCGCTGCGCTTTGGTGAGACAGGTCCGCGCAGCCTTCAGATCATCATTCCAGTAGCACGCGATGCCACGGGCCAGCCAGGCCGGAGCCATCCGCTGCCGCGAATTCCAACCCAGCGCCTCTCCCCGTGCCAACGCCGCCGTGCCAAGTTCGTCGGCGCTCACGAGGTCACCGGCGATGGCGTGAGCCAACGCGAGCTCGGCCTGGGCGCAGATTTCCACGGCTTCCAGCTGTTCCGGGTTGCCTGTGGCCGCCGTTGCCTGGAGCAGCGCCGTGCCAAGTTCGCCGGTGCGGTGCAGCCGGAACTCTGCCTGGGCCAGCAGGAAGAGTCCTGTCGAGAAGGAGCTGGAGCGGCCATCTCCTGAAATGTCCGTCGTCGACCGGCCGTCGTCCGTCTCGGTGTGCGGGTCCAGGCGGCCGTCGGCGGGCAGCGGCTCGTACAGCGCCCGGTAACTCTCCAGTCTCCGGCGTCGAATTGCGTCCAGCGCGAAGGTCCGCGACAGCGCCCGGTCGGTGAGCTCGGCCGCGGCGGTGCCGTCGCCGGAAAGGGCACGGCAGACCGATCGGATCATCAGGATCTCCGGATCCTCGCCCCACGGTGCGGGGAGGTCCAGGCACAGCCGTTCCAGGGTCTGCACGTCGTTTCCGAGCAGGAATTCGAGCCAATGGGCGCCGAGGGAAATCACGGCTTGCCGGGGTGCGCTTCCTTGCAGCGCCTGGGCGACGCCCTCGACGACGTCGACGTCCTGGTAGTACCTCGCCGCCACGCGGTGCAGACGCTCGGCGAGCAAAGGGTCGCGCCGCTGCAGGATGCGCCGGCACTGCGCCGCGAAGAGGGAATGCCACCGGAACATCGATTCGCCCGCACGGTATTCGTGCTCCTCGATGAAGAGCCCGTTACGGAGGCATTCCTCAAGCAGCACGCCGCCGCGGGGACGGCCTTCGAGTTCGACGGCGAGCCGGCGTCCGAGCCAGTCGCTGGTAGTGGCCCTGAGAATGAATTCGGCCAGCGACGGTTCGATCTGGTCGAGGATCTCTTCTGCGACGTAGTCGGCGAGCGGGACGTGCGTGGGCGCGGAGCCTGGCGTTGCAAGCGGCACGTTGCGGGCCTGCGCCAAGGAGACCAGGCTGGCGTGGACTGCCACAGGCCAGCCGGCAGTCATCTTCCAGAGCGACCCGGCGTCGAACGTTTGATCTTGTCCCAGCGCACTGGCGAACTGGGCAACTTCCTCCCGCGTGAAGGCCAGTTCGGCGGCGCGAAGTTCACCCAGTCCCTCGCCGTACCGGAATCGTTCGAGCTGAATGGACGTATGGCCGCGTCCCGAGAGGACCAGCCGAAGTGAGGGGGGTGCCGATGCGGCGAGCACCCCGACGATTCCGTTCGCCAGCCCCGGCCCGGCCAAATGGACGTCATCGATCACCAGGACAATCGGTTCGGTGAGGTGCTCGAGTGCCCCGAGGAGAAGGTCGTAGGAGGCCGCCCTGTCGTGGGCAAGGCTCGGGTCAAGGGCGAGGAGGGCGTCGGTTCCGGGTAACGGCAGTTTGCCCGCCGCGGACTGGATCGCCCCAACAACACCGTGAAACAGCCGCGCGGGCTGCGTGTCGAACCGGTCCAGCGACAGCCATGCGCACGGCAGAGCGCACTTGCGGACCCAATCACCCAGGAACGTGGACTTGCCGTAGCCGGCCGGGGCCGCGACGAGGGTCAGGCGGTGCGAATCTGCGGCCGCGGACAGGGCGCTTTCCAGACGTGGACGCTCCAACGCTCCGAGACCGCGCACAGGCGGGCGGATCTTGAACTGTGGGCCCGGTACCCATTCGGCTTCTAGCCTATCTCTCACATTCCACATGCTAGGTGGGGGCAAAAGGGCACCAACAGGGCGCAAAGACCCCTTGTGCGCCGCTCCTTAGTGCGAAAATACGGCGATTAGGGCGACCCGATTGCGGCACGGCACGAATTGGGTGCCCGGCTGTATCATCAGTCATGCCTATGAAGCACGGCAGCCCGACAGACCCGATTTTCCTTCATGACCTCGACAAGGCCGACCGCAGGCGGGTCATTATTTTCGCGATTGCACGTCTCATCGCATTTTCGGTTGTGGTCCTCGCCCTGTATTTCTTTATTCCCGTTGGGGGATTCAATGACGCCGATCCCGCGGCCGCCTGGATCCGCCTGGCGGGTGTCGTGCTGGTCTTTTTCGCAGTCCTGGCAATTCAATTGCGGCTGATACTCGTGGCGCATATCCCGAGGGTTCGGGCGGCCGCGGCTGTCGCCGAAACCCTGTTGATGTTTTTGTGTCTCTTCGCGCTGCTTTACACATCAATGTCGATCACATCTGCGGCGGCGTTTAGCGAGCCCCTGAGCCGAACCGATGCCCTTTACTTCACCACTTCCACGTTTGCCACCGTCGGGTTCGGGGATATTACGCCGGTAAGCCAGCTGGCGAGGGGTGTCGTGTCCGTCCAAATGATTGCCGATTTAGGTGCACTCCTATTGATCGCAAAAGTTGCGTTCTTCGCGGCCGGGCGGCGTCTGGGCGGCGAATCCTGAATCCGCCGCCGTCATCACCCAAAACGGATGACAGCGGGCCGGCCGGCTGAAATTTCGCGGGCAGGGCCGGGATTCGGTGCGCCACTTTGCACGTCCGACGCGCGGCGTCCAGCCCGTAGGGACGGCCGCGGCGGGCCCTTCCCCGGCGTGACAGATCACCCTGTGTGGGTGGGGCTGGACCGGCACGCCGAGTGAACAATGAAAATAGCCGTGAAATGCCCAGCCGCGGAACACAAGCTAAGGCGGATCCCCTCATGTCGCTGAACGATCAGCCCGCTGGCCCCGCTAGCCCGGAACAGGAAGAAATTCTGCGGTTACGGGCCGAAGTCGCCCGTCTCCAGCAGGAACGGGACACTGCCCGCAAGGCCCCGCCGAGGCCGGCCGCGCGGCATCCGGGGCTGGCCCGGCGCATTGTGGCAATCGTGCTGGTGGTTATCACCGGCCTGTTGGCCTTCGCGACAGTTCCGGCCCTTTACCTGCGCAGCGAAGTCATCGACACCGATCGCTACGTCGCCACCGTCGCACCGTTGGCCTCGGACCCTGCGATCCAGGCCGAAATCGCCGACAAGGTCACTCAACAGATCACCGACGCCGTGGATTTTCAGACCATCACGCGCGATGCCCTGAACGAGCTCGCTAAAACGGCGCCCCGCGTGGCGGCCGTGCTTACCGGGCTGGCCCCGATGCTTGCGGAGCAGACCAAAACGCTCATCCATACCGCCGTTGCCAGATTCGTGGCGACACCGCAGTTCCAGGACCTTTGGATCCAGGTGAACCGGGTGGCGCACCAGGGGCTGGTCAACCTTGCCACGGGAAGCACGGGAGGCACGGTCAGTATTGATGAGAATGGCACGGTGTCGATTTCCACGAAAGAGATCATCGCCCGGGTCAAGACTCTCCTTGTCCAGCAAGGGGTGGATATCGCCTCGAGGATCCCGGAAGTTGACGCGCAGATCGCCCTGTTCCAGTCTCCTGAACTGGTCCGTGCCACGGAAACCATCCGGACCCTGGACCGGCTCGGCCCAATACTGGCGTGGCTGACGGTGCTCAGCGCCGTGGGAGCCATTGCCGTTGCCCCCCGGGGCCGGAGACGGAGCACGACGAGCGGCGTGGGGTTGGCCGTGGCGGTGTCGATGGCGGTGCTGGCGCTGTCCCTTGTGATCGGGCGAAGTTACGTCCTGAACTCGATTCCATCGAGTGCTGTCTCCCCTGCGGCGGCCGAAAGCCTGGTCGAGGCACTCCTGGTACCGCTGCGCACCAGCCTGCGCCTTGTCTTCGTCGTCGGACTGCTGATCGCCCTGGCAGCTTTTCTGGGCGGCCACTCGCGTCCCGCGGAGTATGTCCGGCACGGGCTGGCGACGGCGGGCGACTACATCACCGGCAAGATCGGCGGTGGCCAGGCCAAGCCATGGCAGCTCTGGTTGGCCCGGTACCGGCGGATCATCGAAGCCACCGTCGTCGGCATCGCTGTGCTGGTGCTGATCTTTTGGCAGGACCCGACGGCGGCCGTCGCCATCTGGACGGCCGTCCTGGCCGTGCTGGTCATTCTCGTGGTCGAACTGCTGTGCCGGCCGGCCGTAGCCGGCGGGCTGGGCGCCGAACCCGGCGGCGGGCCGGGCGCCGAACCCGGCGGCGAGCCGGGCGTCGAGCCCGGCGGTGAGTCCAGTGTCGAGTCCGGCGGCGTGCCAGGCGGTGAGTCGGTCACGGCGGGCGGCCCTCCCGATGACACGTATCCCACGATTCCCATCCCCCGGGCGCCCGACGCCGGAGGAACCGGCGTGTGAAGGACCGGCGGGACCGGACCACCAGTTAGCGCCGCGCCAGCTGGTGCTGCGCGGCAGCGGCACTAGCCGCAGACGCTAGCCGCAGACACTAAGGGGGTCGCAGCCGCCGACGCTAGGGGGCGGTCGGCGAGAACGGGAACAGGTCCTCGCCGGCGCCGTGCACCACCACGCAGGTAGCCTCGGGTACTTCCCGCCACGCCCCGCGGAGATCCCCCAGCGGTTCGGAGACGACCAGGCGCGCGTTGTCCGCCAGGTCATGAAGCAACGGGTTGTCCGGGTACTGGACGCGAAGGGTCGCGACGTCGGTGCTGTGGAACAGCGACCGGGACTGCCGTTCACTCGAGTAGCGGAACGCCCAGGTGGTGTCGCCGTCGGTCGTGGCTACTGTCATCTGGATTGGCTGCTCGATCCCGTGGCGCCGGCCGACGTCTTCAATCAGTCCAACCGCGGCAGCTACGGCCGCCCTCGGGTCCTGCTCCAGCCCGAAGGTCAGGGCGAGGAAGAAGAAGAGCTCTGAGTCCGTGGCTCCCTCGATCAGCGGAAAGAGCGATGGCTCAACGGCTATGGCCAAGTCGCGCTTCACAGTCGGGAACTCCCGGATGAGTCCGTTGTGCATCCATAGCCAGCTGCCGTGGCGGAATGGATGGCAGTTGGTCTGTTGGACTGCCGATCCGGTCGAAGCCCGAATATGCGCGAAGACCCGGCCGGCCGACGCCTGGGCCGACAACTCGCGGAGGTTGCGGTCATTCCAGGCCGGCTCCGTGCTGTGGAACAACCCGGGATACGGTGCGGATCCGTACCAGCCCACGCCGAAGCCGTCCCCGTTGGTGGTTTCAACGCCCATTCGAGCGTGCTTGCTCTGCATCACGAGCGAGTTGGTCGGTTTGTACAACAGCTCCTCCAGTTGCACCGGCGAACCCGAATACGCTAGCCAACGACACATGGCATCCTCCCTCAGTTGTGGACAGCAGTCCATCACGGCGACGGAGCGGGCACATCATCACCCCGGGGTGATTCGGGCCGCGGGGTGGGAGGTAATGGGGTCCCACCCGTGTTCGATAGTTCCGGCGTCGCGTCCCCGCTGGTCAGCGGCGCGCCCGGCATGGAGAGCCGCGCGAAAGGATCACCCGCGGCGGGTGACGCGCAAGCGGGCCCCTCACCCAACACTGGTGGTACCTGCCAGTGATTGGGCTGCCAGGCGAAAGCCCATGGAGAGGTGAGTCCAATGTCGAATCCAAGACCAGTCCTCGCGCGAATGTCTGCGCTCGGGGCGGCGGTTGCGCTGCTCGCCGGCTGCGCCACCTCGGGACCCAGCAGCAGCCCCAGCGCGAGCCCGACGGCGAGCGTTTCACCGGTTTGCGCTGCCGCCACTGGCTTTTCAACAGCCCTGACGAATTTCAAGGACTCCCTCAAGCCAGGCGCCACGATAGGCCAGATCCAGGCGGCCCGGGATCAGGTTCGGAAGAGCTACGACGATCTGGTCAACGCGGCCAGCGACGCGGCCAAAGATCGGGTGGATGCCGTCAAAGCAGCCCAACAGAAGTTCACCTCCGCTGTGAACTCCGTTCCCGACGACGCCACCCTGACGCAGGCGGCCAACTCGCTCAAGGACGAAGCCGCGAACGTGCAGGCCGCCATCAGCGATCTCTCGAATGACGCCAAGTGCTAGCCCGGGCCTCCTGGAATGCCCGCGGTGAAACCCATTCCCATCCAAGGCTGCGTTCGTAGGCGACGCCGCACCAAGCGAAAGTAGGGAAGCCAAAATGAATTTCTTCGAGAACTTTTGGGATATTCTCTGGTGGCTGTTTATCTTCTATGCAATTATCGCCTTCCTGTATGCAGTGTTCATGGTGATCGGCGACCTCTTCCGCGACGACGAGCTCAGCGGCTGGTGGAAAGCCGTCTGGATCGTTCTTCTGGTCTTCATTCCGTTCCTGACCGTGCTGGCATACATGATTGCCCGGGGCAAGGGCATGGCGGAGCGGTCAATGGCGCGGGCCCGCAAGTCCCAGCAGGAAACCGATGCCTACATCCGCAGTGTCGCCACGGCCAGCCCCACCGAGGAGATCGCCAAAGCCAAAGCACTCATGGACGCGGGAACCATCAGTGCGGAGGAGTTTGCCCAGATCAAGAGCAAGATCGTCGTCTGACTCCGGGTTGAGGCGCGAGGAGCAGGCCTGGCCAACTCGCTATTCATGAGGCCATGAGGCTTCTAAGATATGGCTAGGCTGAACCAAGGAGGGCTCATGGAGCCGGAACCATCGGAATCCAATCGTTCGGCCCTCCCCCGCACCGTAATAATCCTGCTCGCCCTGGCCAGCGCGACGATTGCAGCGTTCGGCCTCGGCGCGATCCAGGGAATAGTCACCCCCGTCTTTTTTGCCTTCGTGCTGACGCTTTGTGTCCATCCGCTGCGCCGCTGGATGCAGGCACGGGGAATTTCCCGGGGCATCGCCACCGGGACCACTATCGCGGCTGTCTTCGGGTTGCTGACCGCCTTCGCCGCAGTCCTGATTGCCTCGCTCGCCCAGTTCTCCGCGCTGCTGCCGCAATACGCCCCCCAAATGGCCGAGTTCGGCGCCAGGGTCTCCGCGATGCTGGAATCTGTTGGATTTGGCCCGGAGCAAGCCCAGGCAGTCCTGAACGGGTTTACGCCGGGCCGCATCGTCGGGTTCCTCGGCGGCCTCCTGGGAAACGTCGCGAGCCTGGTGACCAGCCTCGTGATCATCCTGACGATGCTCATTCTTATGGCGATTGACGGTTCGCGCGTGCCGGCGCTCTTGATTCATCTGAACTATCACCGGCCGGCACTGGTTTCAGCGCTCAACGGCTTCGGAACCGGTGTGCGCCGCTACATGGTCGCCACCACGGTCCTCGGAATCGCGCAGGGGTTGTTCAACTGGCTGGTTCTGGTCATCCTGCAGATCCCCGGCGCCCTGCTCTGGGGGCTGCTGTCTTTCATCTGCAGCTTCATCCCCAACATCGGGTATTTCATCGCCATCATCCCACCGTTGTTCTTCGGCTACCTCACCGGGGGCTGGCCGACCGTCGTGGCAGTCATCATCATCTATGGCGGAATCAACAGCATCATCCAGTCGATCATCCAGCCGAAATATGTGGGCAACGCGGTGTCGCTGAGTGAGACGTTGACCTTCTTCTCCGTCCTCTTCTGGGCAGTGGTCCTGGGTCCTGTCGGCGCCGTCCTCGCCGTTCCCCTGACGCTCTTGTTCCGGACCATCCTGCTCGATTCCGACCCGACACTTTCATGGTGGCGGCCGTTGACGGGCGACAAGAAGGACCTCGAACTGCTCATCAAGGAAGAAGACAAGGCGATCCGGGCCCGCCGCGGACGACTGAAGACGGGCCGCCCGGACACCGGAAGCGGGCCGAAGGCATGACATGCCGTCGGGGTGCTGCCGGGGGAAGGTGAGGGGGGCATGCTGAGCACTCTCAGCAGCCTGGCTCTCTTCGCCCTGGCAGGGGCTCTCAGCACAGTGCCTGTCAGCGTGACGATCATGATTCTGCTCTCGCCAAGTCCGCGCCGCGGCGCCCTTCCCTTCCTGATCGGCAGCCTCGCGGGTTCGATCGTGGTCGTGGGCCTGGCGGCGGTCGGGCTGCAATTCCTGCCCGTCAAGCCGCCGCGCCTGCGTAAGGACGAATGGGTGGCACAGTTTGCCATTGTGATCGGTGCGCTTCTGGTTGCGTACGCCGTGTACCTCCTCGTGAGCAAGGGCGGCCGGGACAACGCCATGCTTGGCAAGATGAAGTCGCGGTTCCGCTCGGCCCGGCCCTGGGAATTCGTCGTCCTGGGCCTGGGCTTTAACCTTCGTCCGAAGGCGCTCCTGCTGGCCGTCACCGCCGGTGCCGTGATCGGTGTCCAGGAACTGCCGCCGCTGCCAAGCAGCCTGCTTGTCCTCGCCTACGCCGCCGTGGTCCAGTCAGCCGTCATCATTCCGGTCGCTGTGTGGCTGCGCTCCCCCGAACGGGCCCAAGTGCCGTTGACCGCCCTATACAACTGGCTGCAGCGCAATGGCCGCAGGATTGCGGCGATCGCGACGCTGACGATCGGGATCTTCCTCGTCGGCTACAGCCTTCTCCAGCTCTGATCGGGCTGCCCCGAAACCACGCACCCCGCCGGATCCCGGGGAACTCCGCTGTCAGGGGGTGCAGCCTGGACGCTCGCCGCTGTGAACTTCAGCCCAGGACGCTCCCCTCGCCGGTGCCGGCGGGCTTGGGGTCAGGGATCCGAATCATGCGGAACGAGGTGCCGAGCCCGGCGAGGCCGGCAAGGATCGGGACGAACAGTGCAATCTGGAGGGCCAGGGGCCGTGCCTCCGTGTTGATGCGGATGATTTCGTTCTGGATGTCCTCCGGCTGGCCGGCGATCTGTTCCTGGAGTTGCGCGTCGCTCATCACCTGGGCGTCGTCTTCCAGTACCGTCGCGACCTGCTGCTTGTCGTCGGGCGGGAGGACCGTGCTGGCATCCGACAAGCCGATGAAGATGGTCGAGAGCGATGCCAGCATGATGCCGCCGGCGAACGCGAGTCCGAAGGACAAGCCGAACGATCCCGCGGCCGAGTTCACGCTGGCGGCCTCGCTGACCCGCTCGTCCGAAATCGGGGACAAGGTGTAGTTGTTGAGCTGGGATACCAGCAGCCCCAGGCCAAAGCCTGAAATGATCAGCGGGATCAGCAGCCACCAGCCGGAGTCAGCTCGCGGCACGATGGGGACCAGCACCACCAAACCCGCGATCAGAAACAGAAAGCCCCAACGTATGAGGCTGGCCGGGCGCCGCCTCCCGGACCTCTTCCCGACGATCATGGCGACAGCGAACATGGTCAGCGAGAGCGGGGCGATGGACAGGCCTGACTGCATCGCGTTGTATCCGAGCACCATCTGAAGGTAGATGGGCAGCACGATCATGGTGCCGCCCAGAGCGATCTGCTGGAGCATTTGTCCCGTGGCACCAAAGCGGAAGGCTTTTGCCTGGAACAGGTCCGGATCCAGCAGTGTCGGCTTGTTGCGGCGTTTGCGCTGAAGGAGCCAGTAGACCAGGCCGCCCAGTCCGACGGCGCCCACAGCCAGGAGTGCGCCCACTGCCTCGCCGCCTTCCTGCCAGACCAGGATTCCGAGCACGACGCCGCCCATGCCGACGATGGACAGAAGTGATCCGAAGAGATCCAGTTCCCGGGGCCCGGTGTACGGCACGTCTTTGACGAGCTTGATTCCGGACAGGACGACCGCGATGATGAGGGCCTCGAGCAGGAAGGCGACGCGCCAGGACAGGAACGTGGTGAGGAAGCCGCCGAGCAGAGGCCCGACGGCGGCGGCGATCGCGGCCGACGCACCGACGAGGGCGTAGACCCGGTGCTGGGCATCTCCCTCGAAATTTCCGTGGATGAGGGACTGCATGGCGGGAAGGAGCAGCGAGGCGCCAAGGCCGCCGATCAGGGCCCAGCAGATGATCACCGGGAGGAGAGTCTGGGCCAGGGTCATCGCCACGGCGCCGACGGCGTAGCAGGAAAGCCCAATGACGTAGGCGCGCTTGCGCCCGATCAGGTCGCCGATCTTGCCGCCGATCAGGATAAAGGCCGCGGATACCAGCGCCTCGAGGGCGATTGTCGACTGGAGTCCGCTGACGGTCGCGCCTATGTCGTCCACCACCGCGGAGATCGAGACGTTCATGATCGATGTGTCGACAACCAGCACGAACATCGCCATCGCCAGCAGCAGCGCCAGCCTTTGGTTGAACTGCACCGGCGGGGTCGCGGCGTCCTTTGGAGAGTTCATCGCGGTCCGCCTCCCACACTCGATGGCTCGCTCGGGTCCACCACACAACCGGACATGTCGCCTCCTCTGGAGCAGACCGGGCAGTTCACGCATGAGCATGGTCCTGCAGGCACATCCCACCAGCGCCCACCGCAATGCGATGCTGATGCAAAGCTAGCGGTCCGGCCTCCTGACCGAATCATGCCCAGCGGGTGAGGTTGCTGCCACCTTCCGCCGGCAACGAGGCGGGGCTGCGCTCCGGTGGTGCCCGCGATGGCCTAACGTAGAAGGCTGCCCGGGTTTCGTTCCCGGGCGAAATTCACCACCCACCGCTACAGACTGACGCCCGGAGGAAATCCCAGATGCTGGAACAACTGGCAGCCTTCGTGCTGACCTGCCTGGTCGTAGTGGTGGTGCCCGGACCCGACTTTGCGCTTGTCCTCAGGAATGCCCCCCGCGGCACACGGGCGGCAACCACAGCCGCCGCCGGCATCATGGTTGGCAACACGATCCTTGCCGTACTGGCGGTGCTCGGTGTCACGGCGCTGCTGGGGGCCTCGGAAGTTGTCGGGACCGGGATCAGAATTGCCGGGGCCGCCTACCTGCTCTACCTGGGCCTGCGCGCCTTCGCTGAGGCGTTCGCCAGAAAACCCAAACCCAGCCAACCCCCGTCACCGGCAGCAGAACGCCAACGCGGCGGCAGCTCACCTTTCGTGCAAGGAATGGTAAGCAACTTGCTCAACCCTAAAGTCGCCGTCTTCTACTTGTCGCTGTTCCCGCAGTTCACTGTCGCCCCGTTGCCGCCCCTCGCCCAGCACGCGTTGATGGCGGGCATCTTCCTGCTTATCGCGTTGGCCTGGTACGTGCTGCTGCTCAGCGCGCTCAAGAAAGTGACCGGAGTCCTCGCCCGGCCCCGGACCAGCCGGGTCGTCGTCGGGAGTTCAGGCGCCGTCCTGGTCGGGGTTGGCGGCACCATCCTGACTCAGACGCTGGCCTCCGCCTAGCCGCCCGGGCACGCTCCCGCGCAGCGTTCCCGGGTGTCTAAACTCCGGATCAACCCCGGGGGCGTTGATAAGCGCCCCACACGGCGGGATGATCAGCACATGCCCGGCAACCGTCACCGAAGGAGCCCGACCGTGAGCGCCGCCATCAAGACAACCGAGAAGCTGATCATCATCGGGTCCGGTCCCGCGGGCTACACCGCGGCGATCTACGCCGCCCGGGCCGGGCTCAAGCCTCTCGTCATCGCCGGTGCGGTCACTGCCGGGGGCGCCCTCATGAACACCACGGAGGTGGAAAACTTCCCCGGTTTCCCGGGCGGCATCCAGGGCCCCGAACTGATGGACGGCCTGCAGCAGCAGGCCGAAAAGTTTGGCGCGCAGGTGGTGTTCGACGACGTCACCGAGGTCCGGCTCGCCGGGCACCTGAAGCGTGTGGTCACCGGCGCCGGGGAGAGACATGAAGCGCCCGCGGTCATCCTCGCCACGGGCTCGGCGTATAAGGAACTGGGCCTGCCGGAGGAGAAGAAGTTCAGCGGCCACGGGCTCTCCTGGTGCGCCACTTGCGACGGCTTCTTCTTCCGCGACCAGGACATCATCGTGGTCGGCGGCGGCGACTCGGCGATGGAGGAGGCCACGTTCCTGACCCGCTTCGGCAAATCGGTGACCGTGGTGGTCCGCAAGGGCGAACTGCGCGCCTCCCGGATCATGGCCCAGCGGGCCAAGGACAACCCGAAGATCAGGTTCGCCTGGAACTCCGCCGTCACCGCGATCCACGGCAACGGCAAGGTCACCGGAGTGACCCTGACCGACACCCGCACCGGCGACACCCGGCAGCAGGCCGCCACGGGCATCTTCGTCGCGATCGGGCACGTGCCCCGGACCGAGCTTTTGGCTGGCCAGATAGACCTCGATGCGGACGGCTACATCCAGGTCGGCTCCCCCACGACGGTCACCAACCTGACCGGGGTCTTCGCCTGCGGCGACGCCGTGGACCACCGCTACCGCCAGGCCATCACCGCCGCCGGCACCGGCTGCGCCGCGGCCCTGGACGCCGAACGCTTCCTGTCCGCGCTCGAGGACGCCGACAGCATCGCCACCGCGCTGGTCGAAGAACCCACGCACTCCTAGGCGAGCCTTGAAGCGGCCCATCCCGACGGCACTCTCCGGCGTCGGCACTTCCGTCGTCGGCAGACCCCGCGGTACTTACGGGTCGGTCGCCGCGCTGTCTGTTGCGGAAACTGGCCGGTCCGCAGGCTCAGCCGGCGCTGACAGCGGGGGGACAAGCAGATTAGCCTCAAGCTGGTCGGCATCGACGGCTGCGAGGTTACGGATCAGGATGATGAGCCAGGCGAAGATCAGCGACGCGGCGATCAGCTCCACTGCGGTCAGGTTGTAGTAGCCGACCGGGAACCACAGCACCGCGGCGGCCACGATGACCGCCAGGAAGAGCCACCCCAGCGCAGCGAAGGTGGCCGAGACGGACGGAACCAGCGTGCGGATGCGGACAATGAGGGACGCGAAGACCACCACCATGCCGGACGCGACCAGGGTGTGGAGCCCGAAGCGCTCATCGACGGGGAACAATCCCACGCAGGCGAGGAAGACGCCGATCAGGGCGATCCCGCCTTCGAGCAGCCTCACCCGATGCAGCGCGGACGGGGACTTAGCGGTCACCGCGAGGGTCGCCGTCGCATATCCCGCCAGCGTGGAAATGACGACGCCGGCGACGATCAGGGTGAAGTTGAACGCCACTCCGGAGACGTCGGAGCTCATGCCGAGGGCACTGAGGTTCTCCTGCCACCACAGTGGATTCTGTGCGGTGAGCATGCTCGTGAGCAGGCCGGTGACCAGGAAGCCGGCGAGGAGGGCGGCGAGCCGGTAGGCGGTCATGCTGAGCGCGGACAGGTAGGCGATATAGGCGCTGATGGCTCCCGTGGTCCCGACCAGGACAGCGGCCGCGAACGGGTAGACGACCGCACCGATGAACGCCTGCTGAAACAGCGAAAAGAGCGCCAGCCAGCCGAGCAGGAAGATGCATGCGTGCGCCAGCGCGAGTGCGGCGATATCGATGGACGTGCGGATCCGGCCTCCCCCGCGGGCCTCCGGTGCCACAGCCGGACGACGTTGCAGGCAACCGGCCACCACCGCCCCGGCGCCCACCACTGCCGTGCCGATCGAGGCAATGTCACCGACTGAACCCCGTCCGGACAACGGGACCGGTTCCCGCCCGATCAGCAGAATAGCGATGCCGCCCAGGACGAGGAAGGCGGCGCTGCCGACGAAGAGCGCCCGGGCCTCTGACGTGACGGCTGCTGGCTTGTTCGGGTTTACCATCACTCACTTCGATTCGCTGGCGTTGACGGCTCGTGCAGTTCCGCCGTCAGCGTCAGCCCCTCGTGCTCCAGCAATCTTTCGCATCCCGGGCGCTCGCACACCGGCGGTACTCCAACGCTATGGCCGCGGCGGCCCGGGGCCGTCACCCGGAACGGATGAACCCGCGCCGCCGGCCTTCGGTTTGTTGGCGCGCTGCTGGCCCGCTGCTGGCCCGCTGTTGGCCCGCCTTCGGTGGACGGAACGCACGGCCGGCGCGTGCGTCACTGACCCGCGTGCGGAACGACCAGTACGGGCCTGCCCTGCAGACGGGTCAGGGAAACGCTGACCGAGCCCTCCAGGAGCCGGCCCATCTGGGCAATCCGCCCAGGCCGCTGCCCGCCGACAATCAGCGCAGCCGCGTCCGCGCTCTGCGCCAGCCGGTCCAGGGCGTGGGCAACTTCGCCGTTCAGCACCCGGAAGGACCATGCCCCGCCGGGAGGACCGAGAATGCCCTCAAGGCAGCTGAGCAGCTGTGAGGCCGGGTATTCGGCTTCGACATTCGGGGCGGGATCCAGTGAGGTGCCATCCAGGACTCCGGCGGGCTCCCACTCCGTGAGGTAGCTCGCCGGGTCCACGAACGCGCAAATCAGGTGCACTCCCATGATCGCGGCGAGCCCGGCGGCGGCCCGTACCAGGCGCCCGTCGAATTCCCACGGCACACCGACAACCAGCGGGCCGTCCGACCATTCACCGGCCCCGGCCTGCTGAAAATCACCGGGAGTTTCCATGGGTCCTGTCAGTCGAGGCGCGCACCCGCAGGATGTCTATGCCCTGCGGGCGCAGCGGGAATCCACGCCTTCATTATGCCCACTCCCGGCCTCCCGGTCTCGCGGCCTCTCTGGGGAGTGCGGATTAGCTCGCGGCGGCGGACGTCAGAGCCTGCAACAGCGGCGTCGTCGGCCGACCGATCAGCCGGGACAGCTCGCCAGTGACGGTGGCCAGCAGGCCCGCCTCGGTGTCCGCGTCCAGGGCGGCGAGGAATCCCGCGGTGCCCGCGTCGAGGCCGGCCGCGGTCAGGACCTCAACCAGTTCCGGGGCGGAGACGGGCTGGTAGACAACTTCCCGGCCCGTGATCCGGGTGATCGCCGTCGCCAGTTCCTTGAAGTCCCAGGCGTAGTCGCCGGAGAGTTCGTACGTGCGGCCCTCGTGCCCGGTGGAGCTGAGCACCGCCGCGGCCGCGGCCGCGTAGTCAGCCCGCGTCGCGCTGGCCACCCGGCCGTCACCGGCAGCGGCCACGACGGCGCCCGTCTGCTTGGCCGTCGCCACGGTCTGGGCGTAGTTCTCGGTGTACCAGCCGTTGCGCAGGATGGTGTTGTCGAGTCCCGACGCGCGGATGAGCTCCTCTGTTGCCTTGTGCTCGGGCGCCAGGATCAGTTCGGTGGTGTCCGCGGCCAGGACGGATGTGTAGGCGATGAACCCGACGCCGGCGGCCCTGGCCGCGTCGATGACGTTGCCGTGCTGCGCCACCCGGGAGCCCACCTCGCTTCCGGAAACCAGCAGGAGCCTGTCAACGCCCGTGAGCGCAGCCTCGAGAGCCGCGGGATCGGAATAGTCCGCGACGCGCACCTGGACGCCACGTGCAACCAGCTCCCGGGCTTTCGCGGCGTCGCGCACGATGGCCACCAGCGAATCCGGTTCCTGGCTGGTGAGCAGTTCATCGAGGACCAGCCTGCCCAGCTGTCCTGTCGCACCCGTTACTGCAATCGTCATGTTGTGCTCCTCATCAGTGGTCAAGCCACGTCACGTTATGGTTGGCCGGCGATCCGGCACTGGCGGGCATAACCGGACCCCGGTCCGGTTCATTCCCCTTGTTACGTTGTGCGACCGCTACGTCAGGGTCCACGACCGCTTGGACAACCCGAACCAGAACCCGTCGATTGCTGTCCTGGCCTGGATGTCTCCCGAGCCGTACGCAGCCCCGAGGGCAACATAGAGCGGAGCCCAATGCTCGCTGCGGGGGTGCGCTTCCCGGGCGGCGGGTGCCTTGTTCAGGAAGTCGAGGATGGAGTCGACATCGCCGCGGGCCATGGCCTCCTCCGCCCAGTGGTCGAATTCGCTGGAGGCCGCGGGAGGGGCGGAGTCCGGTCCCCCGGCGGGATTGAACCAGCGCAGGTTGTGCGTCGTGAATCCCGATCCGACAATCAGCGTGCCCCGCTCCCGCAAGGGCCCCAGCGACATGCCGAGGTCGAACAACCCCTGAGGATCAAGCGTCGGCATGGACATCTGCAGGACCGGCACGTCGGCGTCGGGGTACATCTCCTTCAGCGGAACGTAGGCGCCATGGTCGAGCCCGCGGCTTTCATCGCGCTCCACGTGGTGGCCGTGGCCGGCGACGAGCTTCTCGACTTCGGCAGCCAGCTCGGGCGCCTGCGGGGCGTCATAGGCCACCTCGTAGTACTTTTGCGGGAAGCCGCCGAAGTCGTAGACCAGGCCCGGATCCCGCCCGGTTGCACTGAGCGTCACGGGGGCGTTTTCCCAGTGGGCGGAGACCATGAGGATGTCCCGGGGCTTGCCGAAGGTGCCGGACCAGTCGTGGAGTTCGCGGGTCCACGTGGAGTCGTCGGCCAGCGGCGGTGCGCCATGGCTGAGGAAGAGAACCGGGGGGCGGTCAGTGGTCTGAGTCATGGGATCATCCTAATCCATTTTGATTGAAGCTTCAAGCTTTCGGTCAGAACGAGGGCACACTGAACCCCAGACCCAGAAGGCCCCGGCCCGCCTGCTCGAGAACCGGATCCCGCGTCAGCGCCGCATGGTTCATCAGGACATTGACGTCGCGCTGGATCCGCTGGAGCGGATGCGACAGCCGGTGCACGCCCCCGCCGGATCCCAGCATGATCACCCGAACCGCCTCGGCCGACGCCTCGCCGCTCAGGGCGAGGGACAGCCGGTACTGCCCGCGGTCCGGCTCCGTCATGGTCGAAGGCCCGCGCGCATGGGCGGCAGAGACCACCCGGACCGCCTCCTGCCAGTGCAGCCGCGCGGTGGCCACCAGCCCGAAGGCGTGCGCATACCGGACTTGCGCGAGCGGGGAGTCCGCCTGGCGGCTCTCCACGGTGTGCTTGACCTTCCGGACCAGAACCAGCTCGCGGAACAGGTCGAGCGCGTATTCGGCAGACCCCAGGGCAGCGGCCGGGGCCACCATGTTCAGCAGCGCGCCCATGGGGGTATGGATCAGCGGATCCGCGTGGAGCAGGCTCCCCGGATTGGTTTCCGCGCCCAGGAGTTCCCAGTCCAGAGTTCGATGCTCCGGGACGAACAGGTTCCCTGCCCGAATGTCGTTGCTCCCGGTACCCCTCAGGCCGGCCGTCTGCCACACGTCGAGGAGCTCGACGTCGGCCAGCGGCACCAGGCACTGGAGGCGCACGTCGCCGTGCTGCGCGGCGAGCAGCGCCCACTGGGCATGCATGACCCCGGAGGCAAAGGTCCACCGGCCCGAGATGGAATAGCCTCCCGGCACTTTCCTGGCCACTCCAGCCGGCGCCCCGGTAGCGGCCGCCAAGGGAGCCGGTCCGTTCGCAAAGACCTCGTCCTGCGCCTCCCGCGGCCACCGCGCGAGCATCCAGACATGTTCGATCAGATGGCCGGCACTCCACGCCGTGGAGGCGCACCCCCGGGCAAGCCGGCGCACCACCTCCACATAGGTTTCCAGGCCCATGCCGAATCCGCCGACCCCCTTCGGGGAAAGCATGTGGAAGATTTCGGCCGCGTGCAGCTCCTCCATGGTGGCGTCCGGAATGCGCCGGAGCTCCTCGGTTTCCGCGGCCCGCTCGCGCAGGCCGGGCACGAGCCCCTGGACCCGGGCGAGCATGTCGTCATGGGTCGGGACGGCCGCCGCCGCCCGGGCACCGGCCCGGGACGCAGCCCCGACGTCGCCAGGGGCACCGCCGGGCGCACCGGCGACGGGTCCGGCGTCGGACGGGAGCACGAGCGTGTGGCCGGTATGGTCGCGTTTTGCGGCCAGGTACCGAAGATTGGCCGCCGAGGCATGGACGCCGGTGGCGACCTGCCCGGACACTTCGAGGCCGAGGCCGGTCAGCTGGGCTGCCTTGTCCGGGTTGTTGCTGAGCAGCCGCAGCGTGCCGGTACCCATTGCCCCCAGCATCTGGGCCGCCGCCGTGTAGTCCCGCTCGTCTTCGCCGTGGCCCAGGGCCAGATTCGCGGCGTAGGTGTCCAGGCCGCCATCCTGCAGTGCGTAGGCGTCAAGCTTCGAATACAGGCCGATGCCGCGGCCTTCCTGGCGGAGGTAGAGCAGGAAGCCCCCCTCGGCGGCAATCCGCTCCACGGCCTCCCGCAGCTGCGGGCCACAATCGCACCGCTGGCTCCCGAATACGTCGCCGGTGAGGCACTCGCTGTGCAGCCGCACCAGCGGTCCGGCACCGCCTCGCGCCGCGCCCTGCAGCGCCTCCTCCCACTCGCCGAGGGCCAGCAGCAGGTGCTCCTTGCCGTCGGTGAGCCCGCTGAAGGTCAGCACTTCGGCAACGGCTTCGAACCCGTCCGGGAAGCGCAGTGGCACGAAGACGCGGCTGCGCACGGCGGCCGAAGGTGCTGCGGCCTTCGGCGTTGCAGTGGTTTCTGGCGCAAGGGTCATCTCGGGTCCTCAGGTATGGGGCAACAGGTGCTGATGTTGGCGGGGCGGAGCCGTCATGCCAGTCGGCTTCGAGCGACACGGTCCTTCCGGCCACATTTACTTGAACCTTAAAGTTATAGGACCGGGTGGCAGGTGATGCAAGCGATGACCCCGCATGACGGCCGGGCGGGCGCGTCGGCGCGCACCGGCCCGGATTGGCAACCAGCCGGTGCCATCATGAGGGCGTGACTATCCCGAAAACCATCCTGTTGTTCGTCCTCGCCGCCGTTGCCGAAATAGGTGGGGCCTGGCTCGTCTGGCAGTCCGTCCGCGAGGGCCGGGCCTGGTGGTGGGCCGGGCTGGGTGTCGTGGCGCTGGGCATCTACGGCTTTGCCGCGACTTTGCAGCCGGACGCACACTTCGGGCGTATTCTCGCCGCGTACGGCGGCGTGTTCGTGGCCGGTTCACTGGCCTGGGGCATGATCTTCGACGGCTTCCGGCCCGACCGGTGGGACGTCCTGGGTTCGGTGATCTGCCTGTTCGGGGTCGCCGTTATCATGTTCGCGCCCCGCGAGGCCGGATGACCGCCGCTGTCCCTAGGAAAGGATCCAGTAACCATGACCCGATTCGTGATTGGCCCGGACGTTGCCCTTCATCTTGCCCTCGAAAGGTCGGCGGTTTCAGACGATCACCAGCTGCTGGCACCGACGCTCCTCCGCTCGCAGGTGCTCTCGCTCCTGTACCAGTCAGTCCGGCGCGGCGACGTGACGCGGGCCGATGCCAATCGTCAGCTCGACTACATCCGGGGCCTTCGCATCCGGCTCCTCGGCGACCGCGTCCTGCAACGCACCGCGTGGAGCCTCGCCGAGGAACTTGGCTGGGATGACACCCTCGACGCCGAATACGTGGCCCTGGCCCGGCTTCAGGCAGACGCCTTTGTGACGCTCGACGCCGGGCTCGCCCGCTCCGTGCAGGGCCTCGTGACGCTCGCGGCACCTGAGGCGCTGCTCACTCCGCCATAGGGCGGCGGCGGCCGACTACCGCCCGGCGGTGCGTTCGAGCACCTGGCCGAGGATCCGCGCGCCTTCCCTGAAAGCACCCGGATTGGGTCCGGCGAAGTTCAGCCGGATGAACGGTCCGGCCGGTTCGGCCGGGAACCACTCGGTACCGGCCGCGATGATGACCCCCGCGGCCTCGCAGTCCCCGACGAACTGGTCGACGTCGGTCCCGTCGGGAAGGCGGGCCCAGAGATTGAGTCCGCCCGTGGGCACGTGCTCCACGTGGGCCAGCGGGGCAAGTTCCCGCAGGCTGCTGAGCATGAGATCACGGCGGGACTGGAGCTGCAGCCGCAGTCCGCGCAGGTGCGTCTGCCATCCCGGCTGCGTCACGACGTCGAGGGCGGCCGCCTGGAGAACACCGCTGACATACATCGATTCGGCTCCCCGGTCGGCCAAAATGCGCTCACGCGCCGGGCCGCGGGCGATCACCGCGGCAATGCGTATGGCCGGGGACACGCTCTTGGTCAGCGAGCGGAGGTAGACGACGTGGCCGGAATCGTCGAGGCTGGCAACGGGCACGGAATCGGTGGTGATGCCGAAATCATGTGCCCAGTCATCCTCCACCAGGAATGCACCGTGTTCGCGCACCACGTCGAGCACCTGCTCGCGCAGACGGGCCGGCCATTGCGCGCCAGTGGGATTGGCATAGTTCGGCTGTGCGTAGAACAGCCGCGCGCCGGTCTCGCCAAAGGCGCGGGCCAGGTCCTCGGGGTCCGGGCCTTCGGGACCGCTGGGTACCGGAACAACCCGGACACCGGACTGCGCCGCAGCCCGGAGCGCCCCCCAGTAGGTCGGGGATTCCACCAGCAGCGGCTGCCCGCTGCCGACCAGCGCCCGGAACACGGAACTGAGCCCGCCCTGGCTCCCCGGGAGTACGATCACGTCGCGCGGCGTTGGCGGGGCGACGCCGGCCCCAGTGGCAGCCCGGAGCTCGTGCGCGAACCAGGATTGCAGCTCGGGCAGGCCCGCTGCAGGCGGACGTGACAGGGCAGCCTCACCCCGGGCAGCCCGGGTCAGGGCCGCCCTGACCAGCCGCTCGGGCAGCAGTTCCCGGTCCGGATAGCCTGAATGGAAGGCGATGACATCATTTGGGGCGCTGCGCATCGCAGTGGAGACGGGGCGGAGCGGCGCCCGGGGCGATCCCAGCGCCGTCGTCTGCCAGCCGTAGTCCGCGGGCCGGGCTGTTCGAACGGCCCGCACGAACGTCCCGACGCCGGGGCGGCTCTCGATCAGGCCCTGCGCGGAGAGGGTCCGCAGGACCTTTTGCACGGTCACGGGGCTGGCCTGGTACTCGGCGACCAGGGAACGCGTGGAAGGCAGCCGCGCGCCCGGCGCGGCGGCCGCAATCCATTCCCGGAGCCGCGCCGCCATCTGCGAAGTGCTATCGTAAGACATGAAAGACAATAGTAGCGCTACTCAGGGAATCGATCAACCGTTATCGTCCCGGCCGGCAGCCGGACTGTGGTGGGGATTCGTCGGCGTCGCCGCATTCTCCTTCACTCTGCCGTTCACCCGGGTGGCGGTTGCGGGGTTGTCTCCGTTGTTCATCGGATCGGGCCGGGCTGTTGTTGCGACCGTTCTCGCCGCGTTCGCCCTCACTTTGACCCGGCAGCGCCTGCCCCGGGGCGCCCAGTGGGCGCGTATTGCGGTGGTCGCCGGCGGGGTGGTGGTCGGATTCCCGCTGCTGACCTCCTTCGCCCTCACCTCGGTTCCCGCCAGCCACGGCGCGGTTGTTATTGCGCTGCTCCCCGCGGCGACCGCAACGATGGCGGTCATCCGCGGCCATGAACGGCCGCCCAGGCCTTTCTGGGTGATCACCGGCGCGGGCGCAGTGGCGGCGATTGGTTTCGCCTCTGCGCAGTCCGGCGGCATCGGGCAACTGCAATTGGCCGACCTGCTGCTGTTCGGCGCCGTCCTCTCGGCGGCAATCGGCTACGCCGAAGGCGGCCTGCTGGCCCGCGAACTCGGGTCGTGGCAGACCGTCTCCTGGGCCCTCGTTCTGTCCTCGCCGCTCATGGCCGGCATCGCGGCGTTCTCTATGGCCAGCCAGCCTCCCTCTGCTACTCCGGTGCAGTGGGCGGCCTTCGCATACTTGGGCGTCGTGAGCATGTTTTTCGGCTTCTTCGCCTGGTACCGCGGCCTGGCCATCGGACCCATGGCGCAGGTCAGCCAGATCCAACTCGTCCAGCCGGTCTTGAGCATCTGCTGGGCCGGGCTCATACTGGGCGAAGACTTGACCTGGGCGACCATCATCGGCGGCACGGCGGTCATCCTCTGTGCCGGCCTGGCCGTCCGCTCCCGGCCAAGTGCGGCGAGGGCGGCGGGAAGCAATCCGTTCGTGCTGGACAGCCCGAAGGACAACGCGAGGGCACTGTGACAGTGAAACAATCCGGCTGATCTGATCACCTGCCCCGCCCCCGAAGCCTCCCAGCCCCAGACCGATCCGCGATCCGAATGGAAGTTCCGTGTACATCCCCGCACATTTCGCCGCCGGCCCCGATGCAGTCCGTCATCTGCTCACGCGCCCGTCCGCGGCCAACCTGGTCACCGCCACCGCGAAGGGCATGCTTGCCACGCTGTTGCCCTTCGTCTTCGACCCCTCGGCCGGTGAGCACGGCGCCCTGCACGCGCATCTGGCCCGCAACAACCCCCAATGGTCTGAACCCGCCCTCGGCGAATCGCTCGCCATTATCCAGGGCGCGGACGCCTACATCTCGCCGCGGTGGTACGCGTCCAAGGCGGAGCACGGACGCGTGGTTCCCACCTGGAACTACTCCACGGCCCACGTGTACGGCACCCTGGTCATCCACGACGATCCCGCCTGGCTCGCCAGCCATGTGAGGCGGCTGAGCAACCACAACGAGGCCGGCTCCGAGCTGCCCTGGACTGTCGAGGATGCCCCGGAGCGCTACATTGCCGGCCAGCTGCGCGCGATCGTCGGCGTCGAGCTTCTCATCACGCGGATCGAGGCGAAGCAGAAACTCAGCCAGAACCGGCCCGACGCCGATGTTGACGGTGTGGTGGCCGGGCTGCGGGCCCGCGGTGACCTGGCAAGCGCCGCGGACGTCGAGAACGCACGTGAGGGCCGCGAGCAGATTCACTGCCCGCACTCCGACTCCCCGGCCGGTCCTGCTTCCTGATCCTGGCACCGGCTGCGCCTGCATCCTGATGGCCGACCCGGCACCTGGGCCCGGCCCGGCCGTTTCGCTAGGTTTTCGCTACGAATTCGGGCCGGCGCCGCGGAAAAGGTCAGGCGCTAGGGGGATCCCCGTAGCGCCTGACCTGTGGCGTGTCACGTGTCCGTTTCCGTAGCGGAATCCTGTGCCATCTCGTGGCCGAGGTTCATCACCCGGCGCGCCAACTCCCCCGGGTCCGGTTCCCCGGCGCCCAGCGCCCCCGTGCCCAGTTCACCCGCTCCCACTTCACCCGTGCCCAGTTCACCCGCTCCCAGGTTCCCGGCGGCACGCAGGTCCTGCCGCTGCGGCCCCGGCCCGCCCAGCAGGACAGCGGACCACAGCGCCTGCACGGTTGATACGGCCACTGTGGCTCCCGTCGGTCCCGCGACCAGCCAGCCGCCGCTGGTCGCGGCCACTTTCGGGGCTCCCGGCCAGGATTTGCTGGCACCATTGATCGTTTGGGCGACGATCAGGTGCTGCCGCAGCGTTCTGGCCGGGCCCAGGACGGGATCGCTCACCACATTTCGTCCGCACGCACCGCACATGTGAGCGTCCCTCCTAGGGCATGACGTCGCCGGAATTGGGCCCGAGTGTCTGCCCCACGTACAGGTTGCCGCCGGGATCGCTGGCCAGGAGCAGCGCCGTCGGGGCAACTTCGGCCGCCAGCCCGAAGCGCAGCAGCGGCAGCCCGGCACGCTTCGCCGCTTTCCACTCCTCCGAGATGCCGTCAACCAGGGGCGTTTCGATGGGTCCCGGGGCAATGTTGTTGACCAGCACGTTGTCGGCGGCCGTTTCCAGGGCCAGGGCCTTGGTCAGCCCCACGACTCCGGCTTTGGCGGCACTGTAGTGGCTGAGCCCGGTGCCGCCCTTGATGGCCAGCTGGGAGGCGATGTTGATGATCCGGCCCCACTTCTGCTGCCGCATCTCCCCCACCACCTCCCGGCAGCAGAGGAAGACACCGGTCAGGTCAACGGCAATCGTCTCGTTCCACATGGCAAGTGTCATGTCTTCCAGCGGCGATTCCGTCAGCAGGCCGGCACTGTTCACAAGAATGTCGATGCTGCCGAGCCGGGACCGTGCTGCGGCAAAGGCCGCCTTCACGCTCGCCTCGTCTGAGACGTCGACGGCGATGCTTCCCGCCGCGCCCGACCGGTCCAGGATGGCGACTCTGTCGCCGTTGGCGGTGAAGGCCTCGGCGATGGCCTTGCCGATGCCGCTGGCTCCGCCCGTGACCACAACGGCGCGGCCCTCCGTGTTTCGGGAGGCGTCAGGGTTGTTCATGTTTGTCCTTCCGAGGCTTTTCAGGCACGCATCTTGATGGTGAGGCCGCCGTCAACAATCAGGGACTGGCCCGTGACGTAGACAGCGTCATCGGAGGTCAGGAAGCCGATCACGCTGGCAACTTCCTGGGGCCGTCCGACGCGGCCCCAGGGGATTTCCAGACCGGCGCGCTGCAGGCCCTCGGGCCCGAGGGAATTCACCGGATCCAGGGACTGGGGAGTTTCGATCAGTCCGGGGATAACGGCGTTGGCGCGGATGCCGCGCGGCCCCAACTCGGCGGCCACACTGCGGATCAGGCCGAGCACGCCGGCCTTGGCGGCTGCGTAGTGGGCATGTTCCTCCCAGCCGTAGACGCCGCCGGCAATGGAGGATACGGCAACCAGCGATCCGCCGTCGGTCATCTTCGCGGAACCGGCGCGCAGGGTCCGCATCACGCCGGTGAGGTCGACGTCGAGCATGTCGTGCCAGCGCTGGTCGGTCATCTCCGCCAGCGGCGAGTTGCGCAGGATTCCGGCGTTGGCCACCGCGTAGTCCAGGCGGCCGTATTCCTGTATGGCGCGGTCGGCGAAGGCATCGACTGACGCGGTACTGCGGACGTCCACTTCGTGGATGACCCCCTGGCCGCCCGCGTCCTTCACGAGGCGAAGGGTTTCCTCCGGGTCGTGCGGGTCGCCGGGAAAGGTTCCGATGACAGAATGCACGCCGCGGTGGGCGTAGTGGACCGCGAGGGCCCGTCCAATGCCGCTGGCCGCTCCGGTGATCACGGCCACCCTGTTCTCAGGCGTCATGGGGGTGGTCCTCGAGCAGGGCTTCGACCGGCGGCTTCGCGGCGATCATCAGCAGGCCGGAGAAAAGGGTTCCGGCCGCGCCGACCCACAAGGCTGCAGCACCGGTTCCTACGCTGGCGGCCGCTAGCGTGAACAGGAAACCACCGAGAATGGTGCCGGGCTGGCTCATTGCGCCGATAAAGGCTGTGCCGGTGGCACGGCAGCTGACAGGGTAGCACTCCGCCATGAAGTACTGGATCGCGGCGTACGGTCCGACCAGGAAGAACAGTCCGGCGCCGTAGGTGACGATGATCATGAAGGGGTCCGTGGCAAGGGGGCTGAGCATGATGGCGAAGGAGATGCCGGAGATAATCCAGCCTCCGATGATGGTCCGCTTGCGGCCGATCTTGTCACCGAGCCACCCATGGAAGACATAGCCGAAGTACGCCAGCCCGTTGATGACGATCAGCATCCAGAAGGCGTCAGAAAGTTCCACACCCTTGGCGTTCTTCAGGACAGAACTGCCGAGAATGCTGAAAATAAGGATGCCGAAGAAGTTGAAGATCCAGGCCAGCGACAAGACGATCGTATTCCGGCGCAGGTGCGGCTCCCAGATGCGCTTGAGCGGGGCCGCGGAGGAGTGCTCGACGCCGAAGGCGTGGGCCAGGGAATGGGCTTCCTCGGTCTTGCCGCTCTTCTCGAGTTGGGTCAGCTTGTGGTGCAGTTCGAACTGCGGCGTCTCCTTCAGTTTCTTTGCGATGACCCACACGATGATCGCGGCCGGAACGGTCGCCATCAGGTACAGGGCGCGCCAGCCGAGGGACGGGAGGAAGACGAGGGCGAGGGCGCTCGCAAGCAGGAAGCCCAGCGGCCAGCCACCCTGGATGAAGGAGTAGTGGAAGCCGGGGCGCTTGCGCTTATCCGCGACTTCGGTGACCTGGTAGACCTCGTTCATGTAGGTGGCGTTGACGGCCTGCTCCGAGAACCCGAGCCCGCCGAAGGAACGGACCAGCACCAGCATGCCGTTGCTGAGGAACGGGATCCCGGTCGGAATCAGGGCCGTCAGGCCCGAGACAATGGCGGTCCCGCCGATAGTGGTCATCATGCCCTTGCGGCGGCCGAGCCGGTCAATGACCGGGCCGATTCCGAAGCAGACGATCGCGGTGCCGACGGCGATCCAGGTGTTGATTGCGTACGCTTCGGTCGCGGTCCAGCCGAACTCCTGCTGCATGGCCGGCAGGAGGGTGCCGAAAAGTCCGAAGTCGAACACGGCGACCGTCCAGGCACAGAGCGCCAGGACGGTGGCGACGGTTGTGTGGTGCTTGGAGAATACCGGGAAGCGGCGTTTTTCGTCCGGTCCGGGTTGCGTCAGATCGACGGCGGGCTGCTGGATGGTCATTACTGGTTTTCCTTTCGGGGGCTGCGGGCGAGGAAGGAGTCCGCGATCTGGTCGAACTTCAGCCAGCTGACGCCTTCGTGGGAATTGATGTGTTCGATGAGGCGCTCGAGCATGAGCAGCACTTGGGGGCGGCCCGAGACATCCGGATGGATGGTCATGGTGAAGACGGCCTGATCCATTTCCCGGTACACCCAGTCGAACTGGTCGCGCCACATTTGTTCGACGTCCCGGGGACTGACGAATCCGTGGGAGTTCGGGGCCGCCTTGATGAACATCATGGGAGGCAGGTCGTCCAGGTACCAGTTGGCCGGGATCTCGACGAGGTCGGTTTCGGTGCCCCTGACCAGCGGCTCCATCCAGGTTTCCGCGGCCTTGGTGTAGTCGATCTTCTTCCAGCTGTCGCCGACCCGGACGTAGTAGGGCTCGAAGTCCTTGTGCATCAGGGAGTGGTCGTATTTGATCCCGCGTTCGAGCAGGATCTCGTTGGTGACCGGGGAAAATTCCCACCAGGGAGCAACGTAGCCCGTGGGCCGACGGCCGGAGACTTTCTCGATGAGTTCGATCGACCGGTCCAGGATGGCGGTCTCCTGCTCGCGGGTCATGGCGATGGGGTTTTCATGCGAGTACCCGTGCACGCCGATTTCGTGCCCGGCGTCGACGATCATCCGCGTCAGGTCCGGGAAGGTCTCGATCGAGTGGCCCGGCACGAACCAGGTGGCGGGCAGGCTGTACTTCTCGAAAAGCCGGATGAGCCGAGGGCCGCCGACCTCGCCGCTGAACAAGCCGCGGGAGATATCGCAGGGCGAGTCCTCGCCCCCGTAGGAGCCGAGCATTCCGGCAACTGCGTCCACGTCCACGCCGAACGCGACTTGGATGTCCTTAGTCATGAGATCAACCTTTCACTGCGCTTTTGTTGAGGTTTGGCTTCTTGTTGAGGTTTGTCTTTGGGCTGTGGATTGTTGGTGACGCTTGGCTTTGGGCGGGATGAACTAGTCAGGGAGCGTGCCCCTCCGGGCGAAGGCCTCCGCGATCCCGGCGGCGGGACTGCCGAGCCTGAGCAGAAGGCTCAGCAGGACAAGCGATTGGGATGGCTTGAGCAGCCCGGCGGGGATGGCACCGGCAGCGCGCAGGTCCTCGCCGCCGCCGTCGCCGTAGCGGGGCACTACGGCACCGGCTTCCACCCGGGTGCTCGTCACCACCACGACGCCGGCAGCGGTGGCGCGCGCGACTTCCTGGCACAGCACGCGGTTAGCGTTGCCCGTTCCCGTCCCCTGGAGCACGATCCCTGCCGCCCCGGCCTGGAGGGCAGCCCGCAGGAGGGTGGCGTCGGCTCCGGGGTAGGCAGCAATGAGGTCCACGCGCGGCGAACCGGCGTCCGCGCCCGGCAGGGGCAACGGGGGAAGGCCTGGTCGTACCGGCTGGATCTCGACCTCGCCGGAGTCGGACACCGATCCCACGGTTCCGAAGTCCGGGTTGGCGAAGGCGTCGAGGCTGGTTGTGTGGCGCTTGCGCACTCCGGCCGCAGGGAAGATGGTCCCGGCAAAGGCCAACAACACACCGATTCCCCGCGCCCGCGGAGAACCGGCGACGGCGATGGCACGGGACAGATTGCCGGGTCCGTCCGGGGAGTCGGCGTCGGCAGCCTGCTGCGCTCCGGTGAACACGACCGGGCGGGGATCATCGTGGGTGAGGTCAACGAGATAGGCCGTTTCCTCCATCGTGTCCGTCCCGTGGGTGACCACGACGCCCAGAACCTGCGGGTCGGCCAAGGCCTCCCGAATCGTGGCGCAGATGGCGATCATGTCCTCGACTGTCAGCAGGTACGAGCCCTTCCGGAAAACGTCGAACACGCGGACCGGATGGGCCGCTGGCACGCCCATGCTGGCAAACACCTGCTCCCCCGTGTCGGACGCCACCGCGGCTCCGCCGGCCTCGGACGCACGTGAAGAAATCGTTCCTCCCGTGGCCAGCAGGACCACGTGGGGGCCAACTAAATCTGTGACGGTCATGTCCACTCCGTTTGTTCTGTAACTGTTTCCGCACGCTTACCCAATCGATTGGGTTGTTAGTTAAAAGTTATTCCTGCCATGTTTCCTGCAGATGCTCCCGGAAGTTTCAGGGGGGTAAATACTTCGCCGCCGGCTCCCGGGATTCCGTCTACCCAATCGATTGGGTACGCCGTTTGATTGACTATAGAATGTGAGGTGGGACACGTCAAGAGTGCCTGGACCAGAGATCCGGGCATTATCAGGCACTCTTGGTGATGACGACCTTTTGAGCTGAGGCAGGGGACTGAATGGAAGAGAGCACGGCCGATGGCCGCACCGTCACGCTGAAGGATCTCGCGAGCGAGCTCGGAATCCACCCCTCGACCGTATCCAGGATCCTGCACTCGGGCTCCGAAGTGGCGCGCGGGGCAGCCTCTGTAGCTACCGCCGAACGCGTGCGCGAGCTCGCGCGGAAGCGCGGCTACTCCCCCGACCCGCAGGCCGCCGGCTTGCGGACGCGGCGCACGCATCTCATGGGCGTGATAGTTCCCCGGCTTTCGGACCTCGTTCTGGCGATTATGTACGAGGGCATCGACGAAGCCGCGGCGGAGCTCGGCTATTCCACGTTTGTTATGAACTCGCGCGATGAGCCCGAGGAACAGCGCCGCAAGACGGACTCCATGCTGGCCCGACGCGTGGACGGGCTGATCATCGGCGACGCGCACCTGGACAGCGGCCTGTTGCGGGAGCTTGCCTCCCGGAAGGTGCCGTTCGTGCTCATGAACCGGCGCGTCCCGGGCTTCCCGTCGGCCACCTGCGACGACGTCCTTGGCGGCGAGCTTGTGGCCGACCACCTGTGGGGCATGGGGCACCGGGACGTCGCCGTGATCGCCGGCGAGCCCTATGCCAGCACGGCCGTCGACCGGACGGCCGGTTTCGTGGACCGCTGGCGTGCGCTGGGCGGGAAGATTCCCCCTGACGCCGTTGTGTGGTCCCGATTCGATACCGGCGGAGGACGGGAAGCGGCCGAGACCATCCTGGCTCACGGCAACTCCCACCCGACTGCACTGTTCGCCGTCAACGACTTCGCGGCCATCGGCGCCATGGGAGCCCTGCGGTCCCATGGCCTCGGCGTCGGCCGCGACGTGGCGGTGGTTGGCTTCAATGACACCTCGCTGGCCGCGGAACTTCCCATCCCACTCTCTTCGGTCCGCTCGCCCATGCTTGATATCGGGCGGACGGCGGTGCAGCTCCTCAAGGGCGTCCTGGACGGCCGGGAGGTCGAATCGGTCAGGCTGGAGCCGGTCCTGTGCGTGCGGGAAAGCAGCGGCTTCGGCATCGCGGCGTGACACTGCAAGAGAATCCTCCAGTCAGTCGAATCAGTGGGTGGACTCGGGCGGCCATGCGGGCACGCGCCGTCCGTCAATCCGTAGCCCAACCGTGCAGGCTCCACGCCCATGAGTTGAGGAGCCCATGACTTGAGAGTAGTGACCCGGGTCACAGCGTCCTATCGGAGGTTCGCCCAAGATTGGGGCGACTTTTAGTGCAAACTGCCCAGTCCCTTTAGCGGGCGGCCGCAACGATGCCGAGGGCGAGCATGCACGTGGCGCGGACTTCGCCATCGGACAGGTCCAGTTTCAGCAGCTCCTCGATTTTCCGCAGCCGGTAGCTGAGCGTATTCCGGTGGATGAAGAGTTCATCGCAGATCTTCGCGGAGTTCCCGCTGTGGCGCAGGTACGCGCCGAAGGTCTCCCGCAGCGAGCTGCCGCCGTCGGAGGCCAGGGGCGCCAGCAGCCGTTGGCACATCGCAACCAGACCCGGACTGGGCAGTCCCTGCACAATGCCGGCGAGATCTGCCAGCGGCGCCTGGTGCACCCCGGGCCGTCCCACATGACGGCGGGCAAGCTGAAGCGCCAGCGGCAGTTCGCTGAGGCCCGCGGATTCCGAGACGATGACGGACAGTTCCGGGGCGTCCGTAAAGAATCCGCGCGCAGCATCCAGTAAGTCGGCCGCCGAGTGCCGGTGCTGCAACAAGAGAGTCGTGAGTCCGGCCTCTTCCATGAACCGCACAGTGCCGAACCCGGCCTGTAGACCCACCCGGGCGCGCCATGCGATGGCGCGCAGCTTTGCGGGGGCCACCTCTTCTGAGCTGCCGATCAGCACCGCACCCCAGTCGCTGTCAGGATCGAAGCCGGACTCGAGGGCGTAGCGGCGCAGCGGCGTGGACGGCTCGCCGCGGTCCTCATAAAGGGCCTCCATGAAGCGTGCGGCTTCCCGGGAATGCAAGGGCGAATGGGACCCGAGGGTATAGCTAAGCTGCATAGCGATGACAGCGGCCACGGGGCCCAGAATGGGCTGCAGCACAATGTTGCTCCCGATCCCCTCAATGGCAAGCCTGAACTGCTCGGACTCGCCGCTGGGAAGGCGCAACGCGGTCCGCGCGGTCCCGCCGTGAGCCGCTCCCGCGGAAACAAGCTCGAAGGCGTTCTGGTCGATCACGGCCACCCTCGCATCGATGGCATCCGCCACCCTCTCCAGGACCTCCGCCAGAGAATGCCCGTCGGCCGCCAACCGGGTGCATTGGTCCGCCAGTTCCCAGCCCTTCCGCAACTCCTCATAGCGCTCGGCAGCGATGACCCGCTCCACGTGCCGCATGACCAACACAAAGGGCACCTGCGGCGCGAGCTCCAGCAGCGGCAGGCCGTGCACCTCGCAGGCACGGAGCAGGCCGGCCGGCAGCTCGCTGTGCGCCGCGCCCAAGCCGAACGCCAGCCCTGAGACGGGGACGGAAACCAGCCGTTCCACGTAGGCGTCCCAGGTCCTGAAGTCCTTGACGTTCAAGCCCATGCCGTTGGTCAGCACCAGGGCGTTCACGCTGAGGAAGGGCGTGGGGTCCATGTGTTCGGTGGGAGCGCACCAGGTGATGGGCCGGGCCAGTCGGCCCTCGCCGCCCGCAACCCGAAGCCGGATGTTGAGATCGGCGTTGTCTGCTAAATCAGAAATTCGCACGGGGCCCTCCCACTACGGCGGGCGTCCCCCACCGGACAGTGCAATAACCATAATTGATGCCCGCAGATTCAGCGACCTGCACAATATCGGGCACGTGAATTGCTGAGTAGCGTTGCACCCATGCAACCCAATGTGACTCCCGACACTTCTTCAGGCACCTCAGCCCACGCCTCTCCCTTCAGCGCTCCCCCCGCCTCTCCTTTCGGTCAAAGGCGTGTGCTCTTGAACTCCGATATGGGCGAAGGCCTTGGCCTCCACGAGTTCGGCAACGACGAAGAACTCATGCGCATCATCGACGTCGCCAACGTGGCCTGTGGGTATCACGCCGGCGATCCCGACGTCATGGAACGGTCCGTGGCGTTGGCTGCTGAGCACGGCGTGGCGGTCGGAGCGCACCCCGGCCTGCCGGACATTGTGGGGTTCGGACGCCGCCGAATGGTTCTCACCCCGGCCGAGGTCGAATCGATCATCTTGTATCAGACCGGAGCCCTGACGGCGTTCCTCGCAAAGTACGGGCTGGAACTGAACCACATCAAACCCCACGGTTCCCTCTACGGCATGCTGGCCGGCGACGAGGAACTGATGCAGGCTGCCGCCGGCACAGCCTTGCAGTTCGGCGTTCCGTTTTTCGGGCTCGCGGGGACCGCCCACGAAAGCGTGTGCCGGTCCATGGGGGTGGATTTCGTGCCCGAACTCTATGTTGACCTCAACTACGGCCCGGCCGGTGAGCTGCTGATCCAGCGCCGCCCGGCGCCCACCGATCCCGACGCCGCCGCCGAGCGTGTCAGCAGGGCGCTGGCCGGCAAGCCCGTCCTCGCCGTTGACGGCACCGAGCTGGACATCCGGTTCCAAAGCATCTGCGTCCACTCCGACGCACCCAATTCTGTCGCAGTGGCCACCGCAGTGCGTGCGGTCCTGGGCTGAACCGATCTATCCAAACCATCTGAAAGAGAGCATCCCGTGGCAACCATCGTTTCCCCGCTCCCCGGCGTCTTTTATCGCAAGCCCGGCCCCGGCAAGCCGCCTTTCGCCAATGAAGGCGACGCCATCGAGGTCGGACAGACCCTCGGCATTATCGAAATCATGAAGCAGTTCACCGAAATCCAGTCCGATGTGGCCGGCACCCTGGAGTCGTTTGAGGTCAACGAGGGCGACATGGTCAACCCAGGCGACGCAATCGTCGTCGTCCGGGAAGGATAGCCATGAAGAAACTGCTCATCGCCAACCGCGGCGAGATTGCCGTTCGCATCGCCCGGACCGCCCGTGAAATGGGCATCGAAACATTCGTGGTGGCCAGCGAAGCCGACGTCGAATCCTTGGCTGCCCGGTCCGCTGACCACGTCGTCGTGGTGGGTCCGGCGCCTGCCACCGCCAGCTACCTGAACCAGGACGCCATCGTCGCCGCGGCCGTGGACAACGGCTGCGATGCCGTCCACCCGGGCTACGGGTTCCTCTCCGAGAATGCGGACTTCGCCCGGAAGGTCGCTGATGCGGGCCTGATCTGGGTGGGGCCGCGTGCGGACGCCATCGCCATGATGGGCAATAAGTCCTTGGCGAGGGAATCGGCCCGGAAGGCTGGCGTCCCCGTGCTCCGTGGCTCGGACGGCCCCCTCGATCCGGCGGCCGACGCCGTAGAAATCGCCCGCAGCATCGGCTACCCGCTCGTGATCAAGGCTTCCGCCGGCGGCGGCGGCCGGGGCATCCGCTTTGTGCACAGCGAAGGCAAGCTTCTGGAATCCATTGAGCAGACACGCGGCGAAGCGGCTGCTGTCTTCGGCGATCCCACCGTTTACCTGGAACGCTTTGTCCAGCATGCCCGTCACGTGGAGGTACAGGTCCTCGGCGATGGAACAAACTTCATCCATCTCGGCGACCGCGACTGCTCTATGCAACGGCGCTCCCAGAAGGTCATTGAAGAAGCACCGGCGCCGGACCTCCCGGACCACGTCCGCCAGAGGATCCGGGATTCCTCCGTGGAACTCGCCCGCGAGTGCGGCTACAGCGGCGCCGGAACGGTCGAATTCCTCTATGACCCGGTCAACCATGAAGCGGCGTTCATCGAAATGAACACCCGGATCCAGGTTGAGCACCCGATCACCGAGCAAATAACGGGCGTCGATCTGATCCGCGAACAGCTGCAGATCGCGTTCACCGGGGCGATGTCCCTCCGCCAGGACGACATCGCATTCAATGGCCACTCCATCGAATGCCGTATAAATGCCGAGGACCCCGACCACCACTTCTTCCCCAGCCCTGGCCTCATCACGGCCATGGACTGGCCCGCCGGCGCAGGCGTCAGGGTGGACACCGGGGTGGAGACCGGTTCCACGGTCACTCCGTACTACGACTCCCTGATGGCCAAGCTGATTGTGCATGCGGACACCCGCGAAGCGGCCATTGAGGCGATGCTGACGGCCCTGGATGAGACCCGCATCGAAGGCGTCAAAACCACCATCCCGGTGCACAAGAAGCTGCTGAGCCGGCCCGAATTTGCGGCCGTCACCCACCACTCGAAATTCCTTGAAACCGTCCCCGATCTGATGGAGGCACAATGAGCAGCCCGGAACCCGCCGTGTTGGAGGCCCGTTACACCTGGGGCGGAGACGAATTCCTGTTCGTTGAGGTCGCAGAGTCCATGAGCCTGGCCGCCAACTTCCGGGTGATGTCCATAGCAGCGAAGCTTTCGGCCATGCAGCTGCCCGGCATCGTGGACATCTGTCCCGCCAACGCCTCGCTGCTGGTGCGGTTCGATCCCGATGTCCTGCCGCCGTCGACCCTTGAAGAGACCGTCCGGACCATTGAAGGGGATCTGGCGCACCATCACGACCATTCGCTGGAAACCCGGATCGTCGAGGTCCCGGTCTGGTACGAAGACCCTTTCACGGCGGAAGTGGCCGAGCGATTCCGCGAAGGATTCCATCAGGAGCCCGGCGGCACCGACATTGACTACGCAGCCAAGGTCAACAACCTCAAGGACGCCGCCGAATTCATTCAGCGCCACCATGAGCAACCATGGCTTGTCTCCATGGTTGGCTTCGTCGCAGGCCTCCCGTTCCTCTTCCAGCTGGTGGAGCAGGAAAAGCAACTCGAAGTACCCAAGTATCTGAGTCCGCGCACCGACACCCCCAAACTGACCGTGGGCCACGGCGGCTGCTTCGGCTGCATTTACTCCGTGCGCGGTGCCGGCGGCTACCAGATGTTCGGGGTCGCTGCCGCGCCCATCTTCGATCCTGCCCAGTCCCTGGCCGATTTCAAGGACTTCATGGTGTTCTTCAAGCCGGGCGACATCGTGAAGTTCAAGCCCGTCACCGAGGCCGAATACAACACCATCCAGTCTGAGATCTCCGCCGGAACGTTCCGCTACCGGCAGGTGCCCGTGACATTTGATCTGTCCAGGGCGCTGGCGAATCCCGCGGGCTACAACCAGGAACTCATGGAGGCCCTCAATGGCGTTTGACATCAAGAACCCCGGCCTGGCCACCACAGTCCAGGACCAGGGACGCACCGGCCACTACAACGTGGGCATCCCGCAGAGCGGTTCCCTGGACCAATACTCGGCCGAACTCGGAAATGCCCTGGTGGGCAACACCGCCAAGGAAGCCGTCCTCGAATGCACGTACCTGGGCCCGGTGCTGACCACCGACCAGGATGCCGTCGTCGCCGTCACCGGGGCACCGGTTGAGGTCAAGGTCAACGGCGACGCCCGGCCGCAGTGGACCCGGCTCCAGCTGAAAGCCGGCGACGAACTCAGCTTCGGGGTCATCCGGGGAGGCACGCGCTACTACATCGCCGTCCAGGGCGGCATCGATGTTCCCGAGGTGCTCGGCAGCCGGTCCACCTACAGCCTGGGCGCTATCGGCGGGTTCCATGGCCGCAAGCTGGAGGCCGGGGACCGGATTCCGGTGGGCGCCCCGCTCAACGCCGGAGCCCTGCCCGACGCCGATACAGTTCCGGAGGAATTCCGTCCCCTATTCGCCAAGGAACAGGCCGTCCGGATCGTCCTGGGCCTTTACGACCACCGGCTCACCGACGAAGGACTGGACAATCTCCTGCACAGCGAGTGGAAGGTGACCCCGGTGGCTGACCGGATGGGGCTGAGGTACTCAGGTCCCGGGGTGCAGTGGAAGGAGCGGGAGCAGCCATTCGGCGCCGGCTCCGATCCGTCCAACATCGTGGATGCCGGCTATGCTGTCGGCTCCATCCAGATTCCCGGCGGCACCCAACCGATCATCCTGCACCGCGATGCCGTCTCCGGCGGCGGTTACGCCATGGTGGGCACGGTCATCAGCGCCGACATGGATCTGGTGGCCCGGGCCGCCCCCGGCACATCCACCAGGTTCGTGGCAATCAGCCTGGACGAGGCCCTTGTGGCGCGCAAGGAACTCGCCGAGCTCAAGAGGAACGCCCGTGCGGCCATCGGCGCCGGCGGCTGAGTAGCGGCCGGCGGATCAGGGCGAACGGACCGGCACACGAACCTTGTGCTTCTGTGCCCGCGGGTCCTTACTGGTGGGAGGAGACCAGGCCGCCCGCCACCAGGGCGCGACATCGCAAGGATCCAGCTCCCGGTTCAACGGTTGGGGCGGCAGGCGCTCCAACCGTCGAACCTGGATCTAGGAGGATGGACATGTTCGCTCGCGTCAGCACGTATCAGCCCGGCCCGGACAGCTCCGGGGCACCGTCGGAGGACACCGTGAACCGGGTGCTCCAGCTGCCGGGATGCCTGGGCATCTACTACCTGCTGGGGAAGGACAGCAAATCACTGTCAATCACGCTGTGGGCGGACGAGCAGGCCCTCGCCGGCAGCCAGGAGGCCGCAGCCAAAATCCGCACCGAAACCAGCGCCGAGCAGCACATGCAGATCCTGGGCGTGGAGGAATTCGAAGTGCTGACCAGGCAGCTCAAGGACTGATCGTCAGGACGGGGCGTAGCCAGGGGCCAGGGACGACCGGCTGAAGTCGGTCTGCCACACATCCATGTCCTGCCCGTCGGCGTCGGTGAGGACGTAGTCGGGCCAGCGGTCAAACGCGGAACAAGGATGGGAAATCCCGAAATCCAGCGTGTCGATGACATCCACTCCGGACACCCCGGAGAGCACCGTGTGATGGTCGAAGAGATTGCGCACCGCTGCGGTTGCGCCGGGCTTGAGGGCTCCGTCCGCGGTCCGGACCGAGAGGACGCTGGGCAGTCCGGCGTCGTAGGGAAGGTCCCGCTTGCCGGCACCGACGACGGCCATCCCGTCTTCGGGGGTGGACAGGACCATCGCGCGAACGGACAGCGCCGGAATGAGTCCCGGAACGGGGCTGACGGCGGCATAGGTGCCGTGGTCGTGGGTGACGTAGCAGCCCGATCTGAGAACAATTCGTGTTCCGGGCACCTGGCCGCGATCGGGAAGGAACTCAACCACGCGGTCCGGGAACGCGGAACCACCCATGGAGTAGATGGGAGTGGCTGTCTCAAAGAACTCCGCCGCTTCCAGATAGATGTCCCGCACCAGCCGGCAGTGCCGGTCAACCGCTGTGACGTTATCCTCGGCCCTGCTGTTGGGCACGACGCCTTCATACCCGGCAACACCCACCAGCCTCAGTCCCGGCGTGGCACGGACCAGCCCGGCCAGCCGCAGACCCTCGGACAGGCTGCGGATGCCGGTGCGCCCGCCGGGAGTTCCGACGTCGATCAGCACCTCCAGGTCGGCCGCCGCGCCGTCGAAGATCTCGGCAGCCACCTTCACGCCTGCTGCCGAATCGACGAAGCAGCGGATTTCCCGGGCGGGATCTTCCTCCAGCCACGCACGGACACGCGTTAGCCCGGACCTGTCGACGATCTCGTTGGCGACGAGGACGCGCTGATGACCCCAGCGCAGTGCCGAGGCGACTTGATCCACGGTGGCGACGGTGACACCGACGGCGCCGGCCGCCAACTGCCGCTCGATGATTGGTGCCGACATCGTTGTCTTGACGTGCGGCGCGAGATCCACGCCCCGCTCCCGGCACCACGCCGCCATGACCCGGATGTTGTTCTCGAGGGCAGCGCTGTTGAGCCGCAGTTGCGGATACGCCGGCGCCGTGAGGGGCGTTGCCGCGAAGTCCGCATCGGTTCCGTCCGATCTTCCGCTCAGCCTGCTCACACGTATCCCCTGTTCTTCGATCCCAAAATTCTGCCTCGACTCCGACAAATCTACTGGACTGACGTGTCTACTGGAGTGACGTGCCTCTGGCGGCACGCCCTGGCCCGGGCCGCCTAGACGTCCAGCGCCGGGTTCCGGTCGAAGAAGCCGGCCGGCTTGAGCCAGAACGCGACTGTGTCCACCGGCATGACCGGCCACTCCTCCGGCCGTGGGATGTGGTGAATGCCGAAAACGTACCAAAGGACGACGTCGGTGTTTTCAACGGACCGCCCCTGCCGCACCCATTCGGGCATTCCCAGCCCGCCTGTGCCCTGGTTCACGAATTCGCCGGCGGGCCAGCGTTCCGCGGCATCGTTGGGCGTCACCCATACCGTGTGCCCGATGACCTCCGCACGCTGGAAAACCGGAGATGCCGGGTCAAAGAACGACGGGAAAGCTGCGCCGGGCACCAGCTTGTACGACACCGGGGTCCCGAGCCCATTGACCGAGTTGTCGTTCGTCACCGTCCAGGCCCGCTGGGTCTCCCAGGAGTAGTCGTCGTGCCCCTCGGTCGTGATGGGGGTCTTGTTCTGATGCAGGGCGAGCCCGTACGGATTGTCCGGACCCATCGGGACCATCGCGGTTTCCGAACGGTAAACGGTATTTGCGGTGCCGTCGATGTCCAGGTCGAGCCGGGCCACGAGGAAGTGCTGGTGGAAGGGTGCATAGGTCCGGTTGTCCACCAGCGTTCCGCTCGGATGCTGCTGGCCCTCGCCGAAATGGCTGACCACCATGATGCCGGTGGCCCTCACCTCGCACTCAATGTTCCCGTCCTGGTAGAAGCGCCAGTACACCAGGTATTCATAGTTGGCCACGGTGACATGGAAAGAAATCACCAGTCGACGTATCCGGCGCACTTCCATGCCGCCGTCGTGGTCGATGTGCTTCCATAACACCGCCCCATCCTCTTCGTGGATGCAGATGGCGTTCCTGATGGTGTAGGGCTCCCCCGCAGAATTGTGCATGACCGCATCCAAATACCGGATTTCCCCGAGGCAGTCGCAGCCCAGTTCCAGCGACGTCGTCATGAATCCCAGACCCCATTCGCCGACGTCGAACGCGGTGCGCCGGTAGTGGTCATCGCTGGGATCCCGGTAGGGAACGGCCATTTCGGCGAAGGACAGGCGGTTCGCGATCGGCCGTTCGCGGCCGCCGTCGCGATAGCTGACCCGGTGCAGCGTCAGCCCTTCGCGGTAGTTGAACCCGACGCGCAGGGACCAGTTCTGCCAGCTGATCCTGTTGCCGTCCATCTGAAAGGAAACGCCTTCGGGCTGGACAATGTCCAGCGGCTTGAGCGGTTCGCGGGTGCTTGCGTCGCGGAGCCGGTCCGGGATCAGCGCCGGGATATATTCGCCCATGATCTCGGGACGGTCCACCGCAAAAGTGTCCTCGATGTCCAGCAGCTCCATGGACGCCAGGTCAATGACGCAGTGGAACCCGTTGACCGGCCCCGCATACGGGTTGGCGCCCGCACGGGCACGGACCCACGTGTCGGACCAGCCGATCCGGCGCCCCTGGTGCTTCTCCGGGATCATTGACAGGCCATAGGTCCACACGTCCATGAAGACCAGGGACAGATCAGTGATGCCGCGCTTGGCAAGCGCAGCGATCACCTGCGGGTGGCTGCGCAGCGCTGCGTCAGCTTCTTCCCACTCGTCGACGGTCATGTTCGCCTGAACGCCAGGGATATGGGTGAAGGAGAGGACAACCCCGTGGGTCAGCGATAACCGCGCCTGGTAGGTCTTGTTGGAGGACCGTTCGAAGCAGTTCACGCCGACGATCCGTTCCGGAGCCGGCGCGTCGGCAGCGGCTTCGAAGGCGGCGACGGCAGCCTTTTCCGGTTCGATCAGCTCGATTGCGGCAAGCCGCCACGCCGGAAACGTGACGCCTTGTGCGCTGGCGAGCAGCTCCGCCGCGGCACGGAACTCGTCCGCGCTCAGCGGATCCAGCGGATGAGACGGTGCGGCCCTTCTCACGGCGCTCTCCTTCTGCGGGTCACGTTCACGGCCCGCTACGGCTTATCTTCCTCGGCGGCCTCGGTGAAGAGGGCACCCTGCGCGGCTCCCGAGCCCGACCTCCCGCCGCCCGCTCCGCGCAGGATGAATGCGATACCGACGGCGGCCGCCGCGCCGACCAGCGGCCCGGCGACATACACCCAGTAGTCGCTGAAATTTCCGCTGGCGAGATCCGGCCCGAACGTTCGTGCCGGATTCATCGACGTGCCGGAGATGGGGCTGCCCCACAGGCCTGCCAAGGCAATGTATGCGCCGACACCGAACGCCCCAAACAGCCCGACGTTCTGGGCCCCGGAGGCGGTTCCCAGGATGACGCTGACCAACACCATCGTCAGCAGTGCCTCCATCAGGAACGCGGCGCCGGCCGAATAACCAGCCGCCGGATAGTTTGAACCGTAGGTGGCGGAGACCCCGATCACGCCCTGCAGCAGCAGGCAGGCGAGCGTCGCGCCAATGAGCTGAACGACGATGTAGGCCGGCACCCGGCGCCACGGGAAGTCACCGCGGAGCGCGAACGCAATGCTGACCGCAGGGTTCAGATGCGCGCCCGAGATCTTGCCCATGAACAAGATGATGCCCATGACCATCAGGCCCGGAGCCACCACTGCCGCCGTGCGGCTGATGACGCCGGGGAACGCCTGGCCCATCATGCCGCCGCCGGCCGCGACGACCACGAGCAGGAACGTGCCGTATAACTCCGAGAACAGGCGCCGCCATTCCTGGCGCGGATCATTAAAGTCCTCAATCCGCTGCAGGACGCTTTGCTCCACTATTTCAAGTATGTTGGGTATGACGTCGTGATGCGCGTGGTCCCGGCGAGCGCCGTCTTTGTCCTGATTTGCCGCCATGGCTGTCCGCCTCCGCAGGTTCTGGCCATGTGGTCTGCCGTGCCCAGCCTCGGTCTGCCACCTCAGAAGGCCAATGTACCGCTGACGGCGACAGTTGTCAGCGCTCCGCGGGTGGCTCGCTGCCAGCGGGTGGCTCGCTTAGGGTCAGTGTGGCAATTTCGAAGGACATCCGAGGGACAAAGTCCTAGCATTCAGCCATGAGGCAAGAAACCTGGCAAAAGTATTCCGAGTGGCCCCTCGTCGGTGCGGCTTTTGTTTTTCTGGCGGCCTACTCCATCCTCGTCATTGCAGAACCGCCGCAGCCCTACGCCGACCTTCTCGGAATCGTCGTGGGGTCAACGTGGGTCGCCTTCGGCGCCGACTACATTGTGAAGTTGCTCCTGGCGCCCCAACGGGGCCGGTGGTTCGTCCGCCACCCCTTGGACCTGCTCATGGTGGTGCTCCCCGTTGCGCGGCCGTTGCGGCTCCTGCGTCCGTTCACCTTGCGCCGGGTCATGGAACGGGCCCCGGGCACCGCCATCAGGACCCGCGTCCTGGCCTACGTCATTGTCTCCGCGGTCCTCCTGCTCTACACGGTCGCCCTGAGCGTCTTCAATTTCGAAAAGGGCGCACCGAACGCGAATATCACCTCGATGGGCGACTCGTTGTGGTGGGCAATTGTCACCATCACAACGATCGGCTATGGCGACTACTACCCCGTAACCGTTCCGGGCCGGTGGGCTGCGGCCACGCTGATGGTCGGCGGGTTTGCAGTCCTGAGCATGGTCACGGCGGTGGTGTCCTCCTGGCTCGTTGAAAGTGTGACGGCAGCAACCAATCTGCGGAGGCGATCGGACGAAGGCATCGGCAGCGAGGAACGTGCCCGCCTCGTGGCCCAGATCAGCAGGCTCCATGACCAGCTGGCCCAGGGACCGGGCGATTCCGGCAGTACCCCGGCCCTCGGAGGGGCACCCAAGGAACCGCCTCAGGGGCATTGACGCTGCCTCCGTTGCGCTTGGACTTTCCTGACGCCATGGCCGCAACCGGCCGGAGCGGGTACAACTGTTTCATGACCACCCCTTCCCTGGTGCTTGGCCCTATGGTGCGGTACGTGGATGAGACGTCGGCGAGTGTCTGGGTGGAGACCCAAACCGCTGCCCGAATTTCCATCCGTGCCGGCGGCCGGGGCTGGGAGGCCCGCACATTCGCAGTTCACGGCCACCACTACGCGCTGGTGGAATTGGACGGGCTGGAGCCCGCCACGGTGACGCCGTACGCGCTCGATATCAACGGAACACAGGCCTGGCCCGACCCCTCATCCGGGTTTCCGCCGTCCATGATCGCCACACTGGCCACCGGTAAGCCGCTGCGGATGGCATACGGCTCCTGCAGGACCAGTGTCCCGCACGATGCATCCGGCAACCGGACCCATGGCGTCGACTCACTGCGCGCCTATGCGCTGAAGATGGCCTCCGGCGGAGACTTGCCGTGGCCGGATCTTCTGGCCTTCCTCGGAGATCAGGTGTACGCGGACCTGACCAGCGAACAAATGCAGGAGTTCATCCGCGGCCGGCGAGACATCAAGGCACCCCCCGGCGAAGAGCTCAAGGACTACGAGGAATACGCCCACCTGTACTTTCTGGCCTGGTCAGACCCGGCGAACCGATGGCTGCTGTCGACCCTGCCCAGCGCCATGATCTTCGATGACCACGACATCCGCGACGACTGGAATACGTCGCTGAGCTGGAAGAAGAAGATGGAGGCGACCTCGTGGTGGCGTGGGCGGATCGTCGCGGGACTGGCCTCGTACTGGGTCTACCAGCATCTGGGGAACCTGTCACCGCAGGAACGGGCTGAGGATGCCGTGTGGCAGCGGATCATCGGGCACACAGGCGGGGATGAGCTCGATGTGGGCGCCGAGCTGGACAGCTTCGCGGAGCGGGCTGATCGTGACCCGAAATCCTATCGGTGGAGCTACTGCCGCGACTTCGGCGACACCCGGCTCATCGTCGTTGACTCCCGCGCAGCCCGGGACCTGACGCCGGACGATCGGGCACTGGTCGATGCGGTGGAAATGGCCTGGCTGGACGACCGGATGCAAGGCGGCTTCCGCCACCTGCTCGTGGCGACGTCCCTGCCTTTCCTGTTGCCGATGGGCCTGCACTACGTCGAGTCGTGGAATGAGGCCGTCTCTGAGGGCGCGTGGGGGAACCGTGCCGCCTGGGCCGGCGAGAAGCTGCGCCAGGCGCTGGACCTGGAACACTGGGGCGCATTCCAAAACAGCTTCCGGGAACTGGCGGCCATGGCCACCGAAGTCGCCGACGGCAAACGCGGCCCGGCACCGGAAACAATCACCTTCCTATCCGGGGACGTCCACTACTCCTACGTTGCGGAGGTGGAGCGTGCCTCTGGCAGCCGGATCCTGCAGGCCGTCTGCTCCCCCATCCGCAACCCGTTGCCCCGCCTGATGAGGTCCTTCGCGGCCATCATGTCCTACGGCTTGGCCACCCCGGTGGGCGCCTTGGTCGCGCGCTCCGCCAAGGTGCCGGACCCGCCGTTCCACTGGTCCGGCATCCGGGGGCCCTGGTTCCAAAACAACGTGGCCTATCTGGAGGTGGTACCGGAAGGGCTGAAATTGTGGTGGCAGACCGGGGTGGTGGACGACGGCGACCACCTGAATCCGAGGCTGGAACGCGTCGCCACCCTCACGGTGTCTCCGCGGAGCGCGCACGACCCCGTCCAGGGACAGCAGGGGCAACAGCGAAACGCATGACGCGAGTTTCTTGTGATCCCCGCGTCGGCGCAGACGTTCTACCGAAGGTCGCGGTCAGCGGCTGCCACGTTCTCGACGGCGACCGTTTCGATGATTCTGGTCGATGGCTCACCAACCAGCGCCGGCGCCGTCACACCCGTTTTCCACGTATCGTTCTGCAGCCGGCCCAGGAAGTCCACCGCCGCCGCCTGCGTATCGAAGTCCATCTCCAGCATTACGTAATCCTGCTGGTCAAGCGGGCGCGAGATCCGGAATGACCGCACGCCCGACGCAGCGCGGTCCAGCGGATCGCTGTCGAAAGCCCTCCGCCACATGTCAAAATCCCGGACCTGGTGTTCGATCTGCAGGGTAATCACTGGGGCGCTCCTGTCGACGGTTCTACACGCCCACTGTAGGCCCCGAAGGCCCCGCCAAGTAAGGAGCATGGCCGAAGTGTTATTCCGGCTGGCGTCTTACGCCGGCTGGGATCCGGTGTTGGTGGTGGTCGGGGCGTTGGACTGATCGGCCTGGTGGCGTTGCCGGCGGCTCGCCAGCAGGAACGGCACCGCGATCAACTCGATCACGCCGCCGATGGCCAGCGACGCGGCATAGCCGTACACATCTGCCGCCCGTCCGAGCAGCGGCTGGACCACGACGCCACCGCTTGAGCCCATGAGTGAATCGAAGCTGAGCACTGTGGCGCGCTGCTTCGAGGCGATCATGTCGTTCAGGTACGCCTGCCGCACCGGTATGCCCGCCGATGACACCACTGCCCAGAGCGCCAACAGCACCAGGGCCAACCAGAATACGTGGGTGAACCCGAGCACCACCAAGATCACCGTGTCCACGACGCTGCTCAGGATCAACACGGTGGTGCGCCGGCGGACAAGGCGCCGGATGCGCGGAGCCATCCAGCCGCCGAGCACCTGCGCCGCGGCCACGATGGCCGCCGCCAGGCCCGCGACAGAATACGCGTGGGGGTCCCCATAGAGCTCGAGCAGGTACGGCTGCAGGGCGTAAAACACATAGATCCCGACGCCGAAAGTGAACGGCGCGGCCAGCATCACGTAACGTACGGGCGGATTCTTCAAGCCGTTCTCGATCGAGGCGGCGAGTACAGCACGGGTCGCCTGGAGGGGATGGGTCGAGCGTTCGGGGGTGAACCCGACGTCGCGCATGAGCCCAAACGCCACCGCGAACATGGCCAGCAACACGCCCACGCGCATCAGGAACGGCACGCCCAGATTGGTGGCCTGCGCGATCACGCCGCCGGCAACAGAGCCGGCGAGCATCGCGACTCCGGCGACCATCTGGCCTCGACCGAGCACCGCTTCCATCCCGCCCTCGAACCCAGAGAAGCGCAGTGCATCGACGAGCCAGGCCTCCACCGCTCCGGAGAAGAAGGTGAAGCCCAGGCCGAGCAGGACCGACACCACCGCCCACCACCAGAACGGGGCGGAGAACTGCCAGAGCAGGTAGTAGAAGTAGGTCGAGACGGCAAGGGTCACGGTTCCGAGCAGGAACGAGACGCGCCGGCCCCAACCGTCGGCAACCACCCCGGTGGGCACCTCGAACAGCACCATGCCGGCCGTGAAGAAGGCATTCGCGGCAAACGCCTCGAAGTTGCTGAGACCGGCGTCGAGCAGGAAAAGGGTGTTGATCCCCCAGATGAACGAGGCCGCAAGGGTATTGCCCAGCGTCAACGTCAAATAGATGCGCTGAATCTTTCGGGCGGCGGCGTTCATCGCGTCGCCGTCCCCGCCAGGGCGAGGAGGGAGCACGAGCCCATTCTCGTCTCCGCTGCCGGCACGCGCCAGTGCACACCAGGCGCAGGGCAGGACGCGAACGGTCGAGCCGACGATGCCCGGTCTGCTCAGCTGCCCTGGTTCGTGTAGAACGACCGCCGGCGGGCGTACTCATGGACCCGGTCCAGGGTGGCGATCTGGTCGCGTGCCTTGGTGGCCAGTCCGTCGAACCTGGAACCGTCCAGTCCCAGATCGCCGGAGAGATCCTGCAGCGTCTGCCACAGCCCTAGTTTTCCCATCACCGCCGACCGCATGACCTCGGACTCCAGCACCAGCGTCATCGGCGAGCGGCTCACCACCCGCCCGTTGAGCTTGAGTCGGCCGGCACGCTCCGCAACCCACGCCGCCACCCGCCGCGGAGTTCGCCGTGGCAGGCCAAAATCCCCCACTAGTCCGCGCAGGTACTCCCGCTCCTGCCTGATTTGGGTGGCAAGTGCCGCAAGTTCGGCGTGGAAGGGGGTTTCCGTGAAGTCGCGCGCCATGCGCTCTATGCGGCCCTGCCCCGCTGTGGCTCCCGCGAGGTGGTCCGAGAGGTAGAGCCCGAACAATTTCTTATCGATTTTTCCGGAAATCTGCGGTGCCATGAATGCTCCACTCTGATCGAAGGGTTGCTTCGGGAAACATCACCCTACCGGAGGGCATGGCGGGCCCAGAAGTTCTATCGGGGCGCGGAATCGTCGTGCGCCGGCCGCACTGACCCGGCGTCAGGATCCATCGCCACGAGCCCGGCGTCGTCCTTCACCTCTGTCAGTTCCTGCGCCACGTCAGGCTTGAGCCAGGACGCCACCACGCTGACTCCGCCTCCGTCGTCGCGGTCGATCACGACGTCGATCTCGGAGGCGGCCGCCCCCATGCGCGACAGCTGCTCGCGATATGACGCGACGAGCATCTCCAGGCTTTCCTCGGTCCACTCCCCCGGCCGCATCCTCGTTGAGATTTCGACCGGTTCAGGCTGATACAGCGTCATGAAAGTCCTTCCCGTGGGGTTCGATCAGGGTGAGCACGACCCCATTCTCGCCCCCTGCGCCGGTGTGCGCCAGAGCAGGGACATCGGGCCGCCATGGCGCCAGGGCGTTCCGAAGTGAACTACGGCTATTCCCAAGTACTCCCCGCACTCGATCACCTGGGCGCGATGCACAGCGACGTCGTCGTTCCTCTCCTGCAGGCCTGGCTGGGAAAAGTGGGCCGGCAGCAAGTAGGAACATCTCCCCGGGACTGTCGCGGCGCCGGTTCCTATGTGCTGAGGCGGAAGACGTCGGCTTTGATCGCGTGGCGTCCGGTCTTGCGCTTCCCCGACGGCGTCCCATACAACACCAAGGCCGACCGGTCATCGTCGAGAACGGTGATCCCCTCGGCATGGTCCTCGTCCTCACCGAACGGCGCGTCAAATTCGCAATGCAAGTCGTCTTTCGGCAGGACGGCCTCGGCCTGCGACGTCAGCGCGCCCCGCCAGCGAAACACGGCCGCGCGCCCGTCGAGTTCCATGGTGGGTCCTGCCAGGACGAGCAGGTCCCGTCCGTGACGGCACAGATCCCGCACGCCCAAACCATGCAGGCGAAGGAAGTGCTTGCGGTAGCGACGATTCCCGGGACCGATCGGCTGCGGCTCCAAGCCGGGCCCGCCGCCAACCTGGAGCTCTATGATCATCGCCCACCCACGCAGCACCGGCCCCCGCAGACCGATGAACACCCGGTCGCCCGCTACGGCGAGGCCCTCGCAGTCAATGCCGTTGTCCTTGCCCGGGATCGGGCGACCTGTCGTCGAGGACTGGATGAAGCTTCCAAGATGTGGGTCATCAGCCAGCAGATCCACCAGGCCCGTGCCCCGGCCGAGGCCCAGCACGGCGGGGCGCTGCTGCTGCCCCGTCCGGCCGCCGTCCGGATCGAGGAGGGCCTTAGTCGAAAGCCGGGCCAACACCCGACGGCGCTGGCTGACCTCCACTGTCGCCAGGGAATCCTGCGCTTCTGCGGGTGTGGCGTTGTTCTTGACCTGTTTGCGGGCCGAGCTGTGCGATCCAAGCAGCCACAGCGTGTCATCCTCGACATCGAGGCCCTCGATGTCCATCTCACCCCTGTCCCCGGGCAGCTCAAGGAGGTGGGTGAGGTCGAAGCTGCGGTGGGTGCGGGCCTGGCCGCCAGCCTCCAGGGTGAGCCGTTCGAGGCTGGTCGTCTCGTCATTGGCGACCCAAAGGTGGGAACCCTGCCGGGCGACCGCGGACAACCCGTCGCGCAGGTCAGCCTTCGGATCCAGGGTGCTGCGCTGGTCGAGTACGAGGCTGATTTCGCCGGAGGGCTCGTCCGGCCGCGGCCATCCGCTCACCGCGGCACACCCATCCTCGTCAGCGGTGATCGGCAGCTCATTCCCGCGCTCTCCGTTCGCGCAGCCAAGGGATGAGGCCACCTGCCAGGAGCATGTCCACCTGACGGCTGGAGAGACTGTGCCGCACAGGGTAGACCTCGTCTCGGGTCCGGTTCTCCACGAGGATCTCCTTGCCTGTGAGCAGGGCGTCGTGTATCCCTGTCAGCGCGAGCACATCGTCCTGTTCGATGCGGTCATGATCGGCCGCATTTGTGAACTCGACTGCGAGGACGCCGAAATTGGCCAGGTTTTGCCAGTGGATCCGCGCGAAGGAGACGGCCACCACTGCGCGCAGCCCGAGGAAGCGCGGGGTGATAGCTGCGTGTTCCCGTGAGGATCCCTGGCCGTAGTTCGTGCCGCCGACCAGGATGTGCCCGGTGGAGTCGCGGGTTTGGGCGGCGCGGGCGGCGTAGGTGGGGTCGAGCTGGTCGAAGGTGAATTCGGCGAGTTTGGGGATGTTGCTGCGGTAGGGCAGAACGCGCGCACCGGCTGGCAGAATCTCGTCCGTCGAGACATCGTTGCCCACCACCAAGGCCACTGGTGCCTCGATGCGGTCGGCGAGTGGGCCGAAGACCGGAAGCGAGGAGATGTTTTCGCCCTTGACCAGCGCTACTTTGCCGGCTTCCTCCGGCGCCAACGGCTCCTCCAGCATTGCCACGTTCACGCTCGACACCGCGGGAAGTTCGATCTCGGGATACTCAAGGTCGAAAAGCTCCGTCAGGTCCCGCGGGTCGGTGATAATTCCGGTGAGCGCAGCAGCCGCAGCCGTCTCCGGCGAGCACAGGTAGACCGAGTCCTCCTTCGTGCCCGAACGGCCGGGAAAGTTGCGGGGCATCGTGCGCAGGCTGTTGCTTCCGTTCGCGGGGGCCTGTCCCATCCCGATACAGCCCATGCATCCGGTCTGATGCAGTCGGGCTCCGGCGCTGATCAGATCAAACGTGGCCCCCATCCTGGTGAGGTCCTGCAGGATCTGCCGGGAACTCGGGTTGACGTCGAAAGACAGTCCAGGGTGGCACTGCCGTCCCTTCGTGATGGCGGCGACAATTGCGAAGTCGCGCAGGCCCGGGTTCGCTGAGGACCCAATCACGACCTGCGCCACCGGCCTCCCAGTGACCTCCCGCACCGGAACGACGTTCCCGGGCGAGCTGGGCAGGGCGATGAGCGGCTCGATCGAGGCCAGGTCGATCTCGTCGGTCACGTCGTAGGTGGCACCGGAATCGGCGAGGAGTTCGGTGAAATCGTCCTCGCGCTGTTCGGAGCGCAGGAAGGCCCGCACCTGGTCGTCGGCCGGGAAGACCGTGCTCGTCGCACCGAGTTCGGCGCCCATATTGGCAATCACGTGCCGGTCCATCGCGCTCAGTGTGGCGAGGCCGGGACCGTAGTACTCGATGATCCGGTCCTTGCCGCCCTTCACGCCGTGCCGGCGAAGCATTTCGAGGATGACGTCCTTGGCACTGGTCCACGGTGGCAGCTTGCCGGTAAGCCGCACGCCCCAGATCTCCGGCATCTTCAGGTAGAGCGGCTCGCCCGCAATGGCCAGGGCCACCTCGGTGCCGCCGACCCCGATTGCCAGCATCCCCAGCGACCCAGCGGCCGGGGTGTGACTGTCGGAACCGACCATGGTCGTGCCCGGACGGCCAAACCGCTGCATGTGGGTCGGATGGGACACCCCGTTTCCGGCCTTCGAGAACCACAGACCAAACCGGCGGCAGGCCGAGCGGAGAAAATCATGGTCCTCAGCGTTCCTGCTGTCGGCCTGCAACAAGTTGTGGTCCACGTACTGCACGGACACCTCAGTTTGTGCCCGGTCGAGCCCGATGGCCTCCAGTTCAAGCATGACCAGCGTCCCGGTCGCGTCCTGGGTGAGAGTCTGATCGATACGCAGGCCAATCTCACGGCCGGGAATCATCTCCCCGGCCAGCAGATGGGATGCGATGAGCTTTTGGGCCACGTTGTAGGCCACGGTGTGTTCCTTACTCGATGGCGAGGCCGGATGCCTCCGCCGTCAACGAACCGGGCACCGGGCACTCCCCTTTATCCCCAAATTAGCCCACTCCGGGCGCCGGGAACAGTGGGGATTTGACGCTCATCGTGGCCCTGCCGGAAACGGTGCGCTCCTGGTGTTCAACGAGCTGAGGAAGGCCAGTGCCGCGGCCAATCCCGCACTCAGCACAACGGCTCCCAGCCACATCGACACTGGCCATTGAATCGATGCCGCCAGGGCGATCCCAGCCAGTTGGCCGGTCCAGATGAGTGCCGCCAGCACGGCGGTGACCGCCGGCAACGTGCGCCTCAGCCACGGGCCCGGCCGTCGGGCAAGCAGCAGATCCGCCGCTACCGCGATTATCGTCGCTCCGGCAGCACCGGCGACCGCGGCCGGGCGCAGCCCCGACATGGCCAGCGGCAGCCACGCCACCACGGCGACCAGGATGGTGGCAATACCGAAAGGCGGCCTTCGGGCTCCGGAGAAGGTGTAGAGGAAGGGGGCGATAATCAGCGCTGTGGTCACCAAATAGCTGGCCAGTCCGAGGGCCGGGGGCAGCTCCGCCTGGGTGTGCCCGGGGCTCCCGATCGGCGTCTGCAGATAGGGGACAGCCGGCGGGGTCCGGACGAACGCCGAGCAGTAGATGAGGAAGAAGGCTCCCAAGCCCGTCATCAGGGCGAGAGACAACAATGCAGCCGGCGTCCATGAGAAGGCTTCTGCGCCGCCGGCGGCCCGTGCACTGCGGATACCGGTGCCGAGGATGAGGAAGAGGCTGAACCCCAACAGCAAGTGGGTGGGGCTCACCAGCGCATCGAGGGAGACTTCGATGCCCAGGATCTCGTGCCAGGCCAGATCCAGGACGCCCGCGACGGCGAACAGGACCAGTCCGATGACCGTGCCCCGGTAGCCGGCCGGCACCGACCGGGTCAATGGCCGCCCGGGCTGGCGGTTCCTCCAGATCACGCTTGCCGTCCACGCGGCGGTGGCCACGAGGCCCGAATAGAGTGCCGCGTGCCAGGGGGTGAAGAAGGTTTCCAACCCGGGAACGTGCAGGTGGGCCCAGCCGTCCAGGAACACAGCCAGGAGGAGCCAGATGCCCAGCAGTTGCGTCACAAGGTCGTTGCGCGCCCCGGCCCGAAGAGTCTGCGCTGCCGTGTCAACCATCGTCGCTCTCCTCGCACCCGCCGTGCCATCACCCTCGCCGTGCCGTCACACTCGCCGCGCAGTCCAGGGAGGCCGGGATGCCCACACTTGGCCCGCGTCGAATGGTTAAAGCTTGGACCTCCCGGTGTCCGACCGCCAGTGCTGCATTCCCTCAGTCCGTCGCTGGTTGTGCCGACAGGTTATGCCTGCGGGTTAAGCCTGCGGGTTATGCCTGCCCGGTGGTGACGTTTTCGAGCACGACGGCGAGGCCCTGGCCGACGCCGATGCAGATCGCGGCGACGCCCCAGCGCTGCCCGGAGGCCTGCAGGGAACGGGCCAGGGTGCCCAGGATCCGCCCGCCGGAGGCGCCGAGCGGGTGGCCCATGGCGATCGCGCCGCCGTGCCGGTTCACGATTCCCGCGTCGATGTCCCAGGCGTTGATGCAGGCCAGGGACTGCGCGGCGAACGCCTCGTTCAGTTCGACGGCGCCGACCTGGTCCCAGCC